>NZ_OY780935.1:0-343750 GCF_963675965.1 uncultured Celeribacter sp.
AGTTCGTCACCCGTGATCCCGCTCCAGATCGTGGACGCTGCGAGCGCGGCGCTGATCAAGGCGATGAATGTCAGCATGGTATCTCCCACAAGACAGAGAAATGGCGGAACGCAGACAGGGCGAATTTACATAATCACCACTAAATTAATGAGATTGTTGAATAAGGCCAAGAAGAAACAACTGTAGAATGAAATTCGAGACGCTTTGGAGGTCAATTGGAAACAGAGTGGATGTTTTTCTGCAACGGTTTCCAATGTCAAAGAGTGGAAAACAGCTCCGTCAGCTGTCTGGCTTCCTCTGACAGCCCCCAAGGGGCGTTGAGCACGAACAGGCCAGAGCCGATCATGCCATGGCCCTCGCGGGCCGGTGGGAAGCGCACCTCGTGGTGCAAGACATTCGGAAAACCGGCGGCCTTCAGCGCGGTGATCATGCCCTTTTCGGCCTGCGACGTCAGGATCGGATACCAGAGCGCTATGACGCCGACGTTCCATTTGCGATGCAGCTGGACGATGGCGCCGGGCAGGGTGGTATAGTCGCTTTTGATCTCATAGGGCGGATCGATCAGCATCAGGCCCCGCCGCGGTGTCGGCGGCGTCAGGCTCTGGGCAAAGGCCATGCCGTCCTGTTTGACGATATGGCGATGCGACCCGCGCAAGGCCTGGTCCAGCAGTGCATGTTCCTGCGGATGCAGTTCCGCCAGATGCAGGTGATCGTCAGGCCGCAACAGCGCTGCGGCAATGGCCGGGGAACCGGGATAGATCTCGGGGCCATGGGTGGCTGCAATTCGCGCCCGTGCGCGGCTGTAGGGATGGCTGTCGTCGAACCATTCGGCGACCTTGCCAATGCCTGCCGCGGCCTCGCCGGTCTTGAGCGCCTGCGCCCCGGTGAGATCATACAGCCCGCGCCCGGCGTGGGTTTCGATGTAGCTCAGCGGTTTGTCCTTGCGCGTCATATAGTCCAGCGCCACGGCCAGCAGCGCGTGCTTTTGCACATCCGCCAGATTGCCGGCGTGAAACCCGTGTTGATAGGACAGCATGCTCAGCCGTCTCCGAGCGGGCGAATTTTCAGTTTGGTGATGCGGTTGTCTTTGCGAGCGACCACTTCGAAACGGTAGCCATGGAAAGAAAACACCTGTCCCGGATTGGGAATGGTCTGGGCTTCGTGGATCACCAGCCCGGCCATGGTGTTGGCTTCTTCGTCGGGCAGGTTGCATTCGGTGGAGCGATTGAAGTCGCGGATGGTGATGCCCCCATCCACCACCCATTCGCCGGTGTCCTTGGAGCGCACGGGAACCGCCTCAGAAGTGTCGAATTCATCGGTGATCTCGCCGACGATCTCTTCCAGAATGTCTTCGAGTGTGATCAGACCCTGCAGCGCGCCGTATTCGTCGACCACCAGCGCAAAATGCGTGTGGCGTTTGAGGAATTGCCGCATCTGATCGTCAAGCGTGGTGGTCTCCGGCACGAAATAGGGTTTCATCGCGACGCCTGCGACGTCGAAATCCTCGATCACCCGCGACCGGCCTTCGCCGGAAATGTGGGTGTTCACCGCCCGCAGCAGGTCCTTAGTGTGCAAGACCCCGATGATATTGTCACGATCCCCGCGGTAGAGCGGTAGGCGGGTGTGGGGCGATCTGATGCAATAGTCCAGCACCTCGACCGGGGCGAGATCCGCATCGATCATTTCGATCTTGGACCGGTGCAGCATGATTTCTTCCACTGTGCGTTCGCCCAGATCCAGCGCGCCCAGCAGACGGTCGCGGTCCTCTTTTTGCACCACACCTTCGACATGGCCCAGCGCGATGGCCCCGGCGATCTCTTCCTTGACCGCCAGCACCCCGGCATCAGGGTCGGTTTTCACGCCGAACAGATGCAGCAATCCACGCACCAGCAGGCGCACGAAGCTGACGATCGGGGCGAAGACCAGAACGATCATTGCGATCGGCCCGGCGACCCGCGCCGCAGCGGTTTCGGGATTGGTGATGGCATAGGTCTTCGGCAGAACCTCGGCAAAGATCAGCACCAGTAGGGTCATGATCAGCGTGGCCAGTGGAACACCGTTCGGGCCGAACAGCTTGGTGAACAGGGCGGTGGCCAGCGAGGTCGCCAGAATGTTCACAAGGTTGTTGCCCAAAAGAACCGATCCGATCAGCCGTTCGCTGTCTTCGGTCACCGACAGCGCCCGTTCGGCGCCCTTTTCGCCCTTGTCGGCCTGAGAGCGCAGTTTGCCGCGCGAGGCGGCGGTCAGTGCGGTTTCCGATCCGGAAAAGAAACCGGACATGATCAGAAGGGCCGCAATCGCGGCGGCGGTCAGCCAGAAGCTGGCATCAAAGAGGGAAGCTGTCTCAGTCATGATCTGGTTATGGGGAGCGTCAGGGACTTACGCAAGGGGCACTGTGTAAAGTCCCGTGGATCTGGGTCAGGATTTAGACAGCGGGTGATGTGTCAGCACCAGCTCTTTCAACCGTTCGTCCAGCACATGGGTGTAGATTTCCGTGGTCGACAGATCTGCGTGCCCCAGAAGTGTCTGGATGGCGCGCAGATCCGCGCCATGGGCCAGCAGATGAGTCGCAAAAGCATGGCGCAGGGTGTGCGGGGTGACCTTGGCCGGGCTGACGCCAGCGCGGACCGAGATCTCCTTGAGCAATTGATAGAAACCGACACGGGTCAGATGTCCGGCTTTCCCGCGCGAGGGAAACAGGGCGGTGGAGGGCTTGGCGCCTTTTTCGCGTTTGGCGAGGTCCTCGGCGGCATCGCGACAGGCCAGCCAGTCTTTCAGGGCAGCACGGGCCGGGTCTGACAGCGGCACCATGCGTTCCTTGCCGCCCTTGCCCCGGATCAGCAACATACGCGGATCGCCACGCGCGCTGGAGACCGGCAGTGAAACCAGTTCGCTCACGCGCATGCCGGTGGCGTAGAGCAGTTCCATAAGACAGCTGTTGCGCAGGCGGTCGGCGTCACTCCGCCCAAAGTTGCGGCTGGCGTCCAGCAGACGGGTGACTTCGTCTTCGCTCAGGGTTTTGGGCAGAGATTTGCTGCGTCCCGGTCCCTTGATCTGAAGGGCGGGGTTGTCGCTGCGCCAGCCTTCCTCATAGGCGAAACGGAACAGTTGCTTGATCGAGGACAGCCGTCTGGCACGGGTCGCCTGCGCCAATCCTTCGGCTTCGCAGGCGATGAGATAGGCTTCAATCTGGTCACGGTCGACGGTGGCAAAATCCGCGCCGCGCCGCGCCAGCCAGTCGGCGAAGCCGATGAGGTCGCGGCCATAGGACAGGCGGGTGTTTTCTGCGGCCCCAAGCTCGGCCATCTGTGCTTCGGCAAAGCGCGAGATCCACTGGTCGGCAAGGCTCATCCGCGCCGCTCCAGCAACAAAAGCTCCAGCGACGCCCGCCGGGCGGTCGCCTCAAGCCCGACGGCGCGCAGGAACTGGATCGCGTCTGACAATTCGTCCAGATCGCCCGCTGCGCCCCCTTCAAGCAGCTCGATGGCGCGCAGGATTGCCTCGCCAAGACGGCGTTCGCGCACCAGGCTGGTCAGTCGCACGGGAATGCCCTCGGCGCGAAATCCCGCAGCGATGGCATGGGCGATGGCGCCGCTGGGGCGCTGCGTTGGCAAATCGCCAAGCGCAACGCCTTTCAGAAACAGCTGGTCACGGCTGAGCTCCCCCTGCCAGCCCAATGCAAGACGTTCATAATCGGGCGACAAAAGAGCCACGTCGAAGAGATCGCGCGCAAGCGCACCCTCGTGCGGCAGCGAGGCCAGCCGGGGGGCGAAGAGTTCGGCAAACACGGTTTGCAGCCCCGCCGCGCGCATCGCCTGCCAGGCTTTTGGCAGGGCGTCGGAAATGGCGTCGACATCGCCGCTGTTCAGAGCCGTTTCAAAGCCCTGTAACGCGTCAATTCGGTCCCAGATCCCGCCAGAGGCCGCGGGAAGGTGTTCAGACCAGATGCCGAGCCATCGGTTGGGCGACAGCGCACCGACACGGGCCAGACGTTCGGCTGCGGTCGTCCGCGCCTTCCATCCGCTGATCGGACGCAAATCGGATTGCGCAAAGGCAAGCGGCAGCGGCGTGGTAGGCAGCGGTTCGCCAATCGCCTCGAACAGCCGGAAGGTCAGCGGGCTGGGACTGCTGGGCACTGGCAGCGGGGCTTCGCCCTCGAACAGTTCTGGATCCAGAAACCGGGCCAGCAATTCGCCTTGTTCGGCTGGGATCAGTTCCAGCGCCTCGCCGCTTTCCAGTGTCAGTGCCGCCGCGTCCCAGTCGCCACTGCGGGCCAGACAGAAAATCCGCGCCTGCAGCGTGGGCGACAGGCCGGGTGTGTGGGTCAGCCGGGCGCAGGCTTCGTCTTCGGTGCCCAGCAGCAGCTTAGTGTCAAAGGCACGGCGGAAGATGGCTGGCGAGCCAAGGCCCGCGCGCTCCATCAGCGCATCGGCTTCATCGAGCAGGCCTTGCGCCAAAAGCGCGTCGACCCGTGCGAGAAACAGCCGTCCTTCGGTGTCCGATTGCAGCGGCGGATCCAGTTCTGCAAGAACAAGCGTGTTCAGCAGCCGCCGGGAGGCTGGCAACAGATCTGTGCGCGCAGAGATCGTGGTGATCCGCCGCGCCAGATCTGTGGCGGTCGATGCCCCCCAGAGATCGCGCGGCAGCCCGGTGACAGAGGTTGGCAAAAGCCCGGTAGCATCCGGCCCCAGAGCATCAAGAGGAATGACGGTGACTTCTTCAGGCAGGGCGTTTTCTGAAATGTCCGAGGCCTTGGGTGCCGTGTTCGCCGGTTGGCGTGGCGTGTCGATGGTGTCCGACAGCCAGTCGATGGCCGAAAGCGGTCGCTCGGCCGCCGCAGGCTGGGCTGCTTGAGCGCGGACCGGTTCTGCCGTCCAGAAGATCAGGGCGGGCAGGGTCAGCGCGCAGGACAATGTGGTCAGAACCCGCGCCACGACCGTCTCACTGAACTTCGATGGTGACGGGCACCGACACTTCACCACGTTGCGGCGACAGATCGCCGACATAGGCAAAGCCGATAAAGCCAAGCGCGCCCAAAAGGATGATGATGATCAAAAGGCGAAATAGGAATTTACGCACTGCGGTCTGCCTCCGTCCACGAACGCATGAACGTTCGCTGATGTCTTTGAGATGTTTTGTTCTTGCTCGGGTTTTCGCCGGATTGGCGGTTTTATCCGATTTATATATGGTATTTTCGCAGAGATCACGCCATTGAGGGGGCGAAATTCTCATCGGCGGGATGTTGCCATGGATCGCAGCAAGGATACAGATGCTTTTGCGCGCTCCGGCAGGTCCGCCCGCGATTTTTCGGGGAGCACATGCCCAAGGGACTGAAAAAAACCGTTGCGCTGATCGGGATGATGGGGGCCGGAAAAACCGCTGTGGGCAAGGCTTTGGCCGCGCGGTTATCGGTGCCGTTTCTCGATTCGGACGCCGAGATCGTCAAGGCAGCCAATATGAGCATTGCCGAAATCTTCGCCCGAGACGGCGAAGCGTTTTTCCGTCGCCGCGAACGCGAAGTGATTGCCCGGCTTCTGGACAACGAACGCGCGATTCTGTCGACCGGCGGCGGGGCTTTTCTGGCCGAAGACAACCGTCAGATGATTGCGGAAAAGGGTGTTGCTGTTTGGCTTAAGGCGGATCTGGACATTCTGTGGAACCGGGTAAAGCACAAGAATACGCGCCCGCTGCTGCGCACGGCAAATCCCTATCAGACGTTGCGGGATCTGGTGGCAGAACGCGAACCCTTTTACCAGGAGGCGGGCGTCATCGTCGAAGCCGAGCCGGATCTGAGCATCGAGGCCATGGCGCAAAAGGTGATCGAGGCGCTTCGGGCGCATGGTGATATTCTGGAGGACGATCAATGACATATCAGACGGTTCATGTGCCTTTGGGAGATCGGGCCTATGACGTGCGGATCGGGTCAGGGCTTTTGGCTGAGGCAGGCGCACATATCGCGCCGTTTCTGGGCAAAAAGAAAAAAGTCTTTGTGCTGACCGATGAAACCGTGGCGGGACTTCATCTGGCGGCGCTGGAGGCCGGTTTGGCAGCCGATGGCATTGAGATGTCTGCGCTGGCGCTGCCGCCGGGGGAGAGCACCAAATGCTGGGCCGAGTTTTCTCGCGCCGTTGAATGGCTTCTGGCGGAAAAGGTCGAACGGCGCGACATCGTCGTTGCCTTCGGTGGTGGGGTGATCGGCGATCTGGCGGGGTTTGCGGCCTCGGTTCTGCGGCGCGGTGTACGCTTCGTGCAGATTCCGACGACTTTGCTGGCGCAGGTGGACAGTTCTGTGGGCGGCAAGACCGGGATCAACTCTCCTCTGGGTAAGAATCTGATCGGGGCCTTTCATCAGCCCGCGCTGGTTTTGGCTGACATCGACATTCTGGGCACCTTACAGCCGCGCGACTTTCTTGCGGGCTATGGGGAAGTGCAAAAATACGGCCTGCTGGGAGATGAAATCTTCTTTGAATGGCTCGAGGACAATGGGCCTGCTTTGGCTGCCGGAGATCGGGAGCTCAGGACCGAAGCCGTGCGCAGGTCGGTTCAGATGAAGGCGGATATTGTCGTGCGCGATGAGACAGAGCAGGGCGACCGGGCGCTGTTGAACCTTGGTCATACGTTCTGCCACGCGCTGGAGGCGGCGACCGGCTATTCGGATCGCCTGCTGCACGGCGAAGGCGTGGCCATCGGCTGTGCGCTGGCTTTCGAGCTGTCAGCGCGTTTGGGACTGTGCGCACAAGAGGCGCCAAGCCGGGTGCGCGCCCATCTGAAGGCTATGGGCACGAAATGCGATCTTGCCGACATTCCCGGTGATTTGCCCGATGCAAAGGCGCTGGTGGATCTCATGGCGCAGGACAAAAAGGTGATCGACGGGCAGTTGCGATTCATTCTGGCGCGCGGCATCGGCGACGCCTTTGTCACCACCGATGTGCCGCGCGATGCTGTGCTCAAGGTGATCGAAGACGCTTTGGCGCTGCGATAAGCGTCTCAGGAGGTCTTTTTGCCGGGTTTTGTACTGTTTTTATCAGAGGCAGGGGCGTCACGCGCGGCTTTTTCCTCTTTCGTGAGCTTTGCTCCCCAGACGTTTTTGCTGAGGCCAAGCTCCGGCGGCATGGGTTTGGTCTTGCCGACCTGAATTTTGCCGCCCTTGGCAAGATAGGCCTCAATGAGCGCGTCATCTGTCGTCGGCTTGGGAACTTTCTTCATGTCAGGCACCTTTCGATATTAAAAAACCCCGCCGTTTGGCGGGGTTTTGACTGTCTTAGAACGGGATCTCGTCGTCATCCATCGACGACCGGCCGCCGCCCGAAGACGGGCCCTGATCGTAGCCGCCAGAGGGGCCTTGGTCATAGCCGCCCGAAGGGCCCTGATCGTAGCCACCTTGGCCGCCGCCTCCCTGACCGCCGTCATTTCGACCGTCCAGCAGGGTCAGTTCGCCGCGATAGGGACGCAGGACGACCTCGGTCGAATAGCGGTCCTGTCCGGACTGATCCTGCCATTTGCGAGTTTCCAGCTGGCCTTCGATATAGACCTTGGAACCTTTGCGCAGATACTGCTCGGCAATACGCGCCAGAGGTTCGGAAAAAATCGCCACCGAATGCCATTCGGTACGTTCACGGCGTTCGCCAGTGTTGCGATCTTTCCAGTTTTCAGAGGTGGCAATGCGCAGGTTGCACACTTTGCCGCCGTTCTGGAAGGTGCGCACTTCCGGGTCGCGCCCGAGATTGCCCACGAGGATGACTTTGTTCACGGACCCAGCCATGCGTTTTCTCCCTGAGATTCTCACGTTAGAGGCACCTTACACCATTCCCGCGCCGACATTGAAAGGGCCAATTGACAGAGCCGAAATCCGCTGCTGATTTCGGCGCGCTTGGAAAGTCGCCGGAACCTCTCTATATTGCGCGCGGACAGTGCATAGGAACGAGGTTATAAGATGGTCTTAACGCAGGCGTGCCGCGTGGCGGTTTTACGTGTCGGCTGGTGTGTGCTGGCGCTGAGCTCGGGACATCTCGTGGCCCCCACCGAGGCCTTTGCAGAAGACATTTTTTCGACCAAGAACCGGTCTGCGATTTTTAGCTCTCAACTCTCCGTTCTGGATGGGCGCGCCGCTCAGCAATATTCCAATTCCGTCAGCCTGCAACCCGAACGCCCCGGGGCCTCGGGTGGGACCATGCCCTATATGGGGGCCTATAAGGGGGAATGGCTGCCCGTTGCCAGCGCCATGGCGCGCAAGCATCAGGTGCCGACCGATCTGTTCCTGCGGCTGGTGCAGCAGGAAAGCGGCTGGAACCCGAGGGCGCGCAGCCCCAAAGGCGCCACGGGTCTGGCACAACTGATGCCGGAAACCGCGCGGCGGCTGGGGGTGAATATCAACGACCCGCATCAGAACCTCGAAGGTGGAGCGCGGTATCTAAGGCAGATGTACAACCGTTTCGGTAACTGGCGGCTGGCGCTTGCGGCCTATAACGCGGGGCCTTTGGCGGTCGAGAAATACGACGGCATTCCGCCCTATAAAGAGACGATGAATTACGTGCGGATCATTTACGGGTCGTAAGCGAAGAACGCTCCGCATTCTTTTTGAGTTTATATCCAACGGCTATTTGCAATGAACACACAGATTTGGCTTTCGGGCTCGGGCCGGGGTATGGAAAACGAAGAAAACTTTTCCCCGATTTCGAAATGCCGCGGACGCCCGAGGAGATTGCGGCGGGTTTTGATGCGGCAGAACAAACGAGCGTAAGTGCCAAATGCCTGTTTCGGCTTGGAACCGGAGCCTATGTGCCGCCCTCTGAGATGCCGACAAAATTTTATCACTCGGCCAGACGCCGACATTTCGATGCCAAAATGCCTGCGGCCTTTGGGACGCCTTATCTTTTGTTCCAACCTTCGGCCATCGCGTTGATGCAGCAATTCGATCTTGGCAATGCCTATTTCTTGCCGGTGCAGCTCTATCAAAATGACCGGGAAACGCCGATCAATATGGATGTGGCGACGATTTGTATTGGCAATACGAAAGAGACCGTGCGCCAAGATATGACGGAGCGTTTGAAAATAACGCGACGTGAAGGGGTGAAACGTTTGCCCGTGATGCCAGATGACGATGTGATCGTAACGCGCGCGGATGCGGTGTCCGGTGTCGATCTCTGGTGCGATCCGAAGATTGTCAACGCCTGGTTCATGTCGGATCGCTTGGCACAGGCCCTGATCGCGGCAGGTCTCAAGGACGCCTTCGACTTGGTCCGCACGAAGACGGTGGAAGGTGTGCCCAGTCTGAGCGAAGAGGTCAGCGCGTCTCCCCGTCACAATCCAATTGCGGAACTTTTCCGCCGCCTGACACGTTCTTCTTCCAATGCATCGCGACGCCTGCGTCGCTGATTGGAAAGGATACGATCATGAAACTGACTGCGAAACGTACCGCTCTGTTGTCTCTGCTGGCCTCCGCATCTCTGGCCGCGACACCTCTGATGGCCGAACCGCTCGACATCTCCGAAGTCGAAGTTGTGACCGATCTGGAAGCGGTTGACGCCAATGCACTGGACCGCTGGCCCGAGATTGCGGCCGATCTGACGGTTGCGATCACCTCGGGTCTGGATGAGTTGATGGAAGAAGACGGCCGCTACAGCGTGTCCGTCGATGTGACCGAGATTTCCAACGCCGGCGCGACCATGCTGGGCGAAGATGGCGAATTCAACCGGATCGAAGGTTGGGCCTATGTGAACGGTCCGGGCAGCGATATGCCGCTTGAGAAGCTTAAGATCGAATTGGAGGCCGAAGAGGGTGTGGCCCTCGTCCCTGCCGATGTGACGATCAAGGCGCCGGAGCGCGAAAGCTTCTATGATGCTCTGGTTGCGGGCTTTGCCTATGAGGTCAGCAGCGACGTCAGCGAGCTGCAGACAGAATGGCTGAAGCCGGATCAGGCCGAAGATAATTCGTAAGAGATAATCCTGAACAGATCACCGTGATCCGGTGATCGGCGACAAAAGCGGGGAGAAATCCCCGCTTTTTGCGTTTGCGTGCTGTGGTTGTGTCAGGACGATTGCCGGAAGTCGCGCGGCGAATGGCCCGTGTGTTTGTGAAAGGCGCGGCTGAAATAGGCGGCGGAGTGAAACCCAAGCCGCTCGGCTATGTCTTTGATCGGCAGATCAGTTTCAGCCAGCAGGCGGCGGGCCTCGAAATGCGTGCGATCGGCAAGGAGCGCAGAGGCGGAGCGGCCGCAGGCGATATTGCAGGCGCGGGTCAGGTGGGTGGGGGTCACCCCCAGCTCCGCCGCGTAATGGGACACCGACTGGCCGCTGTGCAGCTCCTTTTCCACCAGCGCCGTGAAGGCGGCGGCGAGGCGACGCGAGGCATCCGGGGTCAGGTCATAATCCGGCATGATCCGGACCTGGCGTTCAAGCCAGAGCGAAATCATCCCCGCCTGAAGCGCCATGGCCCGGTCGCGGCCCGGCTGGTCCTGTTCGATTTCGCGCTGCAAAGCTTCAATCATGCCTGTGATCTGGTTTTGCTGCATCACATCGCGAAAGCGCATGTGCAAAGGGCTGTCGGGCAGGGCGAGTTCCGGCGTGTCCGGCAGATGCACGATATGGCCGATGACCTGTCCTACGGGTTCGTAACCGTACATGGTGCGGGTCGGCAGAAAGATCAGATTGTGCGGTCCAAAGCCGCGGGTGACACCGGTCACGGTGATCCGGCCCTGTCCCCTTGTGAACCACAGAAGCGTTGGCGTGCGATGACTGCGCATCGCTTCCGTGCGCCATTTGGTTTCGGCGGTGGTCGGCCCGGTGGTGCGCCCCAGCGGCAAGACACGGTAGGCCGGCGGCATCGGCAGCTCTGTGATCCGTACTGGTGCGCGGCGGCGCCGTTTGGGCGTGGGGGATGATGTCGTCACAGGCTGAAAACCTGCCGTCGCCGCGGGAGTATCTGGTGCGTTCAGCGGGGCGGTCAGCTCGCCCAAGGGTGGGGTTTTGAAAATTGTATGAGAAACGGACTTGGTCATCGTGGCGGCATCTGTTCGGTTTGTGCAAGTTGCCCTCAGCCTAAGCATCAAAGGGCGTCTGTCAAAAGAAAATCTTTTTAATTCAATGTGATATGTTTTATCATTAAGGTTTCATCAACCATTTGCTATGGCAGCGATATCTTGTGGAAAGCCTTCATGCGGGCTCTAAACCATGTGCGTTGACGCTTGGCATATTGCCGTGTGGCGATGGTTGCGGCCTCTTTTGCCTCAGAAAGCGTCAGTTCGCCGCGCAAATAGGCGATCAATTCCGGTGCGCCGATGGCTTTGGCGGAAGGTGCGGAGGGGTCCCAATCGGCGAGATTGGCGTCGGCTTCCTCAATGGCGCCCTGATCCACCATCAGATCGAATCGCTTAGCGATGCGGTTGTTGAGCCAATTCGTGTCGGCTTCCAGAACGATCGGGGTGGTGTCGGCCAAAGGCAACAGCGGCGGCGGTGTGTCGGCCTGCCAGTTGGCCAATCCCCGGCCCGTGGCGCGCAGCACTTCCCAGGCGCGCTGCACCCGCATCGGGTTCAGCCGGTCGATTTTCGACGCTGTCTGCGGATCTTCGGCATCCAGTTCTGCCAGCAACCCCCTATGATCGCCATCTCTGGCGCGGCGGGCATCTGCCTCGGCGCGCAGGGCAGGTGGCGTGGGTGGGATTTCGACCAGACCTTCTGTCAGGGCGGTGAAATAGAGCCCCGTCCCGCCGACGATGATCGGGCGGTCAGGCCCCTGCACATAGGGTGTCACATCGCGGAGCCAGTGGCCGACGGAATAATCCGCATCTCCCGGCACATGCCCGTACAGAACATGGCGCGCGCGGGCGGTGTCTTCTGCTGGCGGACGCGCGGTTAGCACGCGCCAGTTGGCGAAGACCTGCAGAGCGTCGGCGTTGACGATGATCCCGCCTTGGGTCTCAGCGATTTCCAGCGCCAGCGCGGATTTGCCGGAAGCGGTCGGGCCAGCGATCAGAACAGGCCGGTCGGCGGGAATGTCAAAAGGCAGGGTCATGCTGTCGCGGGTGGCATTGGCCGGCGCTTTTGTCCAGTAAAAAAAGCGCAAAAATTCCAAGACGCCGCATTGATCCTTTCCCGATTTTCGACCATTTTGGCGGCCAATCATACATATTGAACCGGGGACATCGGATGAGCAGCGCGGATACGGGAACAGCTTCCACGAAATACAAACGTGTGCTTTTGAAAATCTCGGGCGAGGCGCTCATGGGGGATCAGGGATTTGGCCTGCATCCGCCGACGGTGGAACGCATCGCCCGCGAAGTGAAAACGGTGCATGACATGGGGGTTGAGATCTGCATGGTCATTGGCGGCGGCAACATCTTTCGCGGGCTTCAGGGCTCTGCACAGGGGATGGAGCGTACCACGGCCGATTACATGGGGATGCTGGCCACGGTCATGAACGCACTTGGCATGCAGGCCGCGCTTGAAGGGCTGGGCATCCATACACGGGTGATTTCGGCGATCACCATGAACGAGGTGGCCGAACCCTATATTCGTCGCCGCGCAGTGCGTCACCTTGAGAAAAAGCGCGTTTGTATTTTTGCGGCAGGCACCGGCAACCCCTATTTCACCACCGACACGGCGGCCACGCTGCGCGCCAGCGAAATGGCCTGCGAAGCGATCTTCATGGGCAAGAATGGTGTGGACGGGGTGTATGACAAAGATCCGCAGCAGCATGCCGATGCCAAACGCTATGACCACGTCACTTATGATGAGGTTCTGTCCAAGCATCTCAAGGTTATGGATGCTTCTGCCATTGCGCTGGCACGGGACAACCATATGCCTTTGATCGTCTTCCCGCTGGATGAACCGGGCGGCTTCCGTGGCATCCTGGCCGGTCAAGGCACCTATACATTGGTGAACTGATGCGGCTATAAGCGGCGCGACGCTCCCGGTGCTCTCTGGCGCCGGGGACAGAAGAGATAAGAAGGGGATCACCCATGTCTGACGAATTCGAACTCGACACCGACGACCTGTCCAAGCGCATGGACGGCGCCTTGTCCAACCTGCGCACGGAATTCGCCTCACTGCGGACCGGACGGGCGTCCGGCTCCATGCTGGAACCGGTGATGGTCGAGGCCTATGGCCAGATGACGCCGATCAACCAGGTGGGGACGGTGAACGTGCCCGAACCGCGGATGGTCACGATCAACGTCTGGGATAAAGGTCTGGTCAACAAAGTCGAAAAAGCGATCCGCGAAAGCGGTCTGGGCATCAACCCGCAGCTCAACGGCACGATCATCATGCTGCCGATCCCTGAGCTGAACGAGGAACGTCGTCGCGAACTGACCAAAGTGGCCGGTCAATATGCCGAACACGCCCGTGTCGCCGTGCGCAACGTGCGCCGGGACGGCATGGAACAGGTCAAAAAGGCCAAGGCCGATGGCATCTCCGAAGACGACCAGAAATACTGGGAAAGCGAAGTCCAGGATCTGACCGACAGCCATATCAAGAAGATCGACGAAATGCTTGAGCACAAGCAGGAAGAGATCATGCAGGTGTAAGCCTGCGCTTTGGGCGGCACCGGCCGGATCGGCTGGCCGCCCGGAGATTTTCAGGGAGGCGCCGCGTTCAGAACCACCGTCATGAGTTGGCCGTGGTTTCAAGACGGCCCGCTTCGGTGTATGACGTGGGAAGCGGCGAATTTGAACGCCGCATCCAGATTGAGAGGCACGATGCCTGACACCGTTCAGGGTCCCAAACATGTCGCCGTCATCATGGATGGCAATGGCCGCTGGGCGCAGGCCCGTGGCAAGCCGCGCCTGTTCGGGCATCACGCCGGGGCGAAACGCGTGCGCGAAATCGTGCGTGCCTGTCCCGAACTCGGTGTCAAATATCTGACGATTTTTGCGTTCTCCACGGAAAACTGGAAACGCACACAGACCGAGGTCTCCGGCCTGATGTCGTTGTTTCGCCGCTACATTCAGAATGAACTGCGGGTGCTGGTCAGCGAAGGGGTGCGGGTGCGCTTTATTGGCGACCGGCTGCGGCTGGACCGCAAGCTTGTGGATCTGATGGATGGGCTGGAAGAGGCCACCAAGGACAACGATCTGGTGAATCTGACCATCGCGATCAATTACGGTGGGCGTGACGAGGTAGCTCGGGCGGTCAAGGCACTGGCCTGCGACGCGAAAAACGGCAAGCTCGATCCCGAAAGTGTCGATGAGACCACCTTGACCCGCTATCTCGACACGCGGGTGCTGCCCGATCCCGATCTGGTGATCCGCACTTCGGGAGAGGCGCGAGTGTCCAATTTCCTGCTCTGGCAGGCGGCCTATTCCGAATATGAATTCATCGATACGCTTTGGCCCGATTTTACGGCGACGATCTTTGCTGAGTGTATTGATCGCTTTGCCGGTCGGGACCGCCGGTTTGGCGGGGTTAAGGCGTGAGCGCGCCGCTTCCCGATCCAGAGATCGCGCCGAAGAAAAGCAAATGGCGCGACCTGCTGCCCCGCGTGCTTTCCGCTGTGGTTCTGATTGCGCTTGGGCTGGGCGCGGTTCTGTCGGGACATGCCGCTTTTCGCGGTCTGGTTGTGGTCGCCGGTTTGATCGGCGTCTGGGAACTCTCGAACATGTACCGGCTTAAAAAGGCGGCCTTCGGGTTCAATGCCGGCGATGCTCTTGCACTGTTGGGTTATGGGGGGATGCTGCTCTTGGGCTGTCTGGGCCTGCTGAAACTCTCCGCCGAAGGCGGGCGGGTGGTTCTGATCTACGCCATCGCGCTGGTGGTGGTGACCGACACGCTTGGTTATCTGGTCGGCAAAACATTGGGCGGGCCGAAATTCTGGCCCCGGATCAGTCCCAAGAAAACCTGGTCAGGCGTGCTTGGCGGTTGGATCGGCGTCGGCTTTCTGGCGCATTGGTATCATCATCTGATGCCCGACGGCTTCGTGCGCCTGTGGTTTCTCGTGACGGCGTCGATTGCTCTGGCCTTTGCCTCCCAGTTGGGGGATATCTTGGAAAGTGCGCTCAAGCGCCGGATGGGGGTCAAAGACAGCTCCAACATCATTCCGGGGCACGGCGGCGTGCTGGACCGGTTTGATGCGCTGCTGGCGCTGGGCGCGCTCTACTATCTGCTGGCCCTGATCTTCAGTTAAACAGGCATATTCAAGGCATCTGTCATGCGACGCATTTCCATCTTTGGGGCAACCGGGTCCATTGGACAATCCACGATCGATCTCATTCGGCGGGACCGCGAGCGCTACAAGTTGGTGGCCCTGACGGGCGGGCGCAATATCGACCGGCTGGCACAAGACGCGCGCGATCTGGGGGCTGAGGTCGCTGTGACCGCCCATGACGAGTTGTTGCCGGATCTGAAGGTGGCCCTGTCAGGCAGCGGCGTGCAGGCCACGGCTGGGCGTCATGCGCTGTTGGAAGCGGCAGAACGCGAGGCTGATTGGATCATGTCTGCGATTGTCGGTTCTGCCGGGCTGGCGCCGGGGCTGCATGCGCTCAAACATGGCACCACCTTGGCGCTAGCCAATAAGGAAAGCCTTGTGACCGCCGGGCCATTGCTGCTGAGTTCGGCGCAAAGCCATGGTGCGCGGGTCTTGCCAGTCGACAGCGAGCATTCTGCTGTGTTTCAGGCGCTTGTCGGCGAAGACCACTCCGAGGTTGAGCGGGTCATCATCACGGCCTCTGGCGGCCCGTTTCGCGACTGGAGTCTGGATCAAATCAAAGGTGCGACGCTGGCACAGGCCAGTACGCATCCGTCCTGGGACATGGGGCAACGGATTACGATCGACAGTGCGTCTATGTTTAACAAGGCGATGGAAGTTATTGAGACAAAGGAATACTTTGGATTTTCGCCTGAGCAGATCGAGGTTCTGGTTCACCCTGGATCTTATGTGCATGCGCTGGTGGGGTTTCGCGATGGGGCGTTGATGGCGCATCTGGGCGCGCCGGATATGCGCCATGCCATCGGCTATGCGCTGCATTGGCCGGAGCGCCGCGATCTGCCGGTGGAACGGTTAGATCTGGCGCGCGTCGGCCAGTTGCGTTTCGAGGCGCCCGATCCGTTGCGTTTCCCGGCCTTGCGGCTGGCGCAAGAGGTGATGGAGATCGGCGGGCTGGCCGGGGCGGTGTTCAACGCGGCGAAAGAGGCCGCTCTGGATCTGTTCATTGCCGAGCGCATAGGATTTCTCGATATGGCGCAGCACGTCGAGCGGGTGCTCAACGAGATGTCAGCGGGCGTGAGCCTGCGCGTCAACGCGTTGAGCTTGGAGAATGTGCTGGAAGCCGATACAGAGGCACGGGCGCGCGTGTTCGCGCATCACGGCACGATTGCAGGATGACGAAAAGGACGCAGGGCGTATGGATTTGAGCAGCCTTTTGAACAGCTTGGGTGGCACAGCTTACACGCTTGTGGTCTTTGTCGTGGCGCTGTCGGTTATTGTGACCGTGCATGAATACGGCCATTACATCGTCGGGCGCTGGAGCGGGATCAAAGCCGAGGTGTTTTCTATCGGCTTTGGCAAGGCGTTGTGGTCGCGGGTCGATAAACGGGGCACCCGCTGGCAGATCGCGGCCTTGCCCTTTGGAGGCTATGTGAAATTCGCAGGCGACGCCAATGCCGCCTCGGCGCCGGATCCGCATGCGGTGGACGGGCTGTCACCGGAAGAGGCGCGCCACACGATGCCCGGGGCGCCGCTCTGGGCGCGGGCAGCCACTGTGGCGGCCGGTCCTGTGTTCAATTTCATCTTTTCTTTCATCATCTTCACGGGCTTTATTCTGGCAACGGGTCAGGTTGGCGAAAAGCTGACGGTCGACACGGTGCGGGATATGCCGATGCAGACCGGCCTGCAGTCGGGCGATGAAATCCTGGCCATCGACGGTCAGCCTGTGCCTGCGATGGAGCAGTTCTATGATTTCCTCGATGCGCTGCCACAGGATGCGCGGATGGGTTATACCGTGCGGCGCGATGGGCAGGAGGTTACGGTCGAAGGCCCGCATCCGCAGCCGGTTGTAATTGCCGGGATTTCGCCGAAATCCGCCGCGGGCGATGCCGGACTGAAGGTCAACGATGTGATCACCGCGGTGAATGGCGAGGTTGTGAACACCTTTCGGGAATTGCAGACCTATGTGACCAGTCATGACGGGGCGGCGATGGATCTGACGATCTGGCGTCCGACAGCGTCCGGGGGCGAAACGTTTGAGACCACCCTTGAGCCACGCCGTCGCGACTTGCCTTCGGCAGAGGGCGGCTTTGAAACCCGTTGGCTGATTGGGATCACCGGCGGGATGCTTTTCACGCCGGGGACCGAACCGGTCGGCCTGTGGGAGGCCGCGCAGTATGGCGTTCAAAGCGTCTGGGGCATCGTCTCCATGTCGGTGTCCGGCATGTACAATATGATCATCGGGACAATTTCTGCCTGCAATCTATCCGGTCCGGTCGGGATTGCCGAAACAGCTTCGACCATGGCGTCGCAGGGGACGTCGTCCTTCATCTGGTTCATTGCGATGCTCTCGACAGCCATCGGGATGCTGAACCTGTTCCCGGTGCCGGTGCTCGATGGCGGGCATCTGGTGTTCTACGCTTATGAGGCGGTGCGCGGAAAGCCGCTGCCGGATCGGGCGGTCGGGGTCATGATGACGGTTGGATTGGTTCTGATCATGTCGCTGATGGTCTTGGGGCTGACGGCGGATCTGTTCTGCGTCTGATCACGGAACCGGCATCGCGACCTAATCTTGCCACATTGCCGGGATACCCTTGTCTTTGACAGGGATTGAGGGCCCGGGAGATCGTTTCGGGGATCACTGTGTTGAGGTGCAGAATACCATGAGCGCAACCATGACAGCCATTCGCGAAAGCTATCGCTGCCTGACCTTGCTGGCGGACCTGAACTGGGACCGTCTTCTTTACCTTGCGACCCTTTCGGTCGCGCTCGCAGTAGGCGCACTGGTGGGCGAGCTTTTCGTCTGAGATTTCGCGTCTTTTCTCATAGTTTCATGTTGCCATGCGGGGCGGAGAGGCAACGGTCGCAGATTTGCGCCGCATCCCGGCTCATGTCTTTTGACAAGGCGTCTCAATCCCGGTACTCACCTTAGGAACATCGGGGAATATTGAGAAAGCTGTCATGGTTTCTATGAATTGTCGTACGACACGGTCCAAACACCGCATCGCATCGCGTGCATTCGCACTTTCCTTTGCAGCTTTTGCAGTTACGTCAGTATCTTACGCGGTCTTTCCGAGTGAGGTGGTGGCACAGAACTACCGTTTTAATTCGGTGTCTGTTCAAGGCGCGCAGCGAGTTTCTGCCGAGACAGTTATGTCTTACGCGGGAATCGGACGCGGTCAGAGTGTTTCAGCCGCCGAGCTGAACGATGCCTACCAGAAAGTGCTGGCATCGGGCCTGTTTGAAACTGTGGAATTCCTGCCACAAGGCAGCACACTGGTGATCAAAGTTTCCGAATTCCCGATTGTCTCGCGCATTTCCATCGAAGGCAACAGCAAGGTCTCGGATGACGCGCTGCAGCCCTATCTGGAAACACAGGTGCGCCGTGTCTATTCCCCCGCAACCGTTGAGGCCGACGCCGCCAAGCTGACCGAAGCCTATGAGGTCAAAGGCCAACTCGTGGCCACGGTAACGCCGAAGATCATCCGTCGCGATGGCAACCGCGTCGACGTCGTTTTTGAAGTGACCGAGGGCAAGGGCGTCGAGGTCGAGCGCCTGACCTTCGTTGGCAACCGCAGCTATTCGGATCGCCGTCTGCGCCGGGTTCTGGAAACCAAACAGGCGGGTCTGTTGCGTTTCATCATCGGCCGCGACACCTATGCCGAAGACCGTGTGGAATTCGACAAACGCGTTCTGACGGACTTTTACACGTCGCGCGGTTATGTCGATTTTCAGGTGCTGAATGTCGCCGCCGAATTTTCGCGCGAACGCAATGCCTATTTCCTGACTTTTAACGTCCGGGAAGGGCAGAAATACGAATTCGGCCAAATCACCGTGTCGTCGGAAATTCCCGAGGCGGACGCCGAAGAATTCCTTGGAATTAACAAGATCCGTGCCGGTCAGACTTATTCGCCGCTGGCTGTCGACAATGCAATCGAACGGATGGAAACGCTGGCCACGAAGAAGGGCATCGATTTCCTGCGTGTCGAACCACGTGTGACACGCAATGACCGTAGCCAGACGCTGGACATCGAATTTGCGCTTGTGCGCGGGCCGCGTGTGTTCATCGAACGGATCGACATCGAAGGCAACGCCACGACGCTCGACCGTGTGGTGCGCAACAAATTCAAAGCGGTGGAAGGCGACCCCTTCAATCCGCGCGAAATCCGCGAGGCTGCCGACCGGATCCGCGCGCTTGGCTTCTTCTCCAACGCCGATGTGAACACCCGCGAGGGCTCCAGTTCCGAACAGGTCGTGGTGGACGTCAATGTGACCGAGAAGCCGACCGGCTCTTTCTCTTTCGGGGCGAACTATTCTGTGTCTGAAGGTGCCAACCTGATTGCATCCTTCAGTGAATCGAACTTCCTGGGCCGCGGCCAGCGCCTGTCCTTCAACCTGACGACTGACGTCGATGAAGGCAGCCTTGCGTTCAACTTTGTCGAACCCGCCTTCCTGGGGCGCGATGTCGCCTTCGGGCTGAGCGCGGGTCTGGGCACGTCCCAACCGTCCTACGCCGAACATGAAGTGCGCCGGGCCTATATCTCGCCGCGTCTGACCTTCCCGGTGTCGGCCAATGGCGCCCTGACGGTGAATTACCGTGCTGAACTGAGCGAACTGGCCAACCCCGATGATGTGACCCTGCCGGTTCAGATCGAAAGCGATCTGCAAGACGGGCGCCTGGCCACCCATTCGCTGGGCTATTCCTATTCCTACGATACCCGTCGCACCGGTCTGAACCCGAATGCGGGCTTCCTGTTCAAATTCGGTCAGGATTACGCCGGGCTGATCGGGGATGTGAACTTTACCCGGACCTCTGCCGAACTGACCGGCGAGATGAAGGTCCTGAACGAAGAGGTCACCCTGCGCGCGACCATCGAAGGTGGCATTGTCGAAAGCGATGATGGCACTCGCGTTTCGGACCGTTTCTTCAATTCCTCGTCCATCATCCGCGGCTTTGAACCGGGGGGCATCGGGCCACGGTCGCAGACCGGCGATCTTGCTCTGGGCGGCAACTACTATGCGGTTGGGCGTCTTGAAGCGAACTTCCCGCTGGGTCTGCCCGAAGAATACGGCCTCTCCGGCGGCCTGTTTTTCGATTATGGCTCGGTTTGGGGGCTGGATGATGCCACAGACATCATCGCCGGCAGTGACGATACGCATTGGCGGTCTGTGATCGGGGCCTCTGTCTTCTGGACCACGCCGTTGGGGCCCCTGCGCTTCAACTTTACCAAGGCGCTGGACAAAGAAGAGTATGACGTCGAACAGAACTTCGACCTGACCATTTCCACGAGCTTCTGATGGTCGCGCGGGAGGTGTTCCGCGCAGCCCTGATTGCGCTGCTTGTGCCCTGGATGTTCGCATCGGACGCCGGGGCGCAGGAGGCCGCCGCGTCGCCGGGTGCGGGCGGGGCGTCTGCGACAGAGAGCCAGCGCCCGCGTCTGGCCTTTCCGATCCTTGTGTTCGACCGTGCCCGCGTGCTGTCTCAAAGCGAGATGGGCAAGGCGCTGGAAGCCAGACTGGACAAGGCCCGGGCAGATCTTCTGTCGGAAAACGAAAAGATGTATGCCGATCTCGAGGCCGAGGAACGCGCCATCGCAGAGGAAAAGTCGCAAATGAGCGAGGCGGATTTCCGCGCCCGCTCCAGTGCCTTTGACGACCGTGTGACCGAACTGCGGGACGAGCAGGACCAGAAGGCGCAGGACGTTCAGGCGCTTTATGACCAAGGGCTGGCAGATCTGGAAACCGCGATGAACGAAGTTCTGGCCGCAGCGGCGCATGATCTGGGGGCCGTCGTGGTTCTGGAGCGCCAGCAGGTCTATCTGATGTCCGGGGCCATTGATGTGTCGCAGATCGTCATTGACGGGCTGGACAAAAAATTCACCGCCACGCAGGAGGGCGCTGAGGCAGACAGCCCGGAAGCTCCGCCCGAAAGCCCCGCGGAGGAGTAGAGCCGCGCAGCAGGATCGCTGTCTGCCGGGGCTTGTGGCGCTTGTCAGATCTGGGCCGTATTGGTAGGAGAAGCGCACTCATGCCGTACCGTGCCGACCCAGGTCCGGGCCTTTGGCCATGAGGCCGAGATACGACGAAAAACAACGACAAGACCGAAAGGCCTGAGACCGACCATGACAGAGAGCCTCAAGACCGCCGATATTGACCTGATCCAGCGTATCCTGCCGCATCGTTACCCGTTTTTGCTGGTGGACCGCGTCGTGGATATCGATGCACCGAACAGCTGCACCGGGATCAAGAACGTGACCTTCAATGAGCCGCATTTTCAGGGCCATTTCCCGGGTGAACCCGTGATGCCGGGTGTGACCATCGTCGAAGCCATGGCGCAGACGGCTGCGGTCATGGTTGGGGTGCACATGGATCTCGCCGACAAGGAATTCAACGTCTATTTCATGAACATCGACGGGGTGAAGTTCCGCCGCAAGGTCGTTCCGGGCGACCAGTTGAAAATGCATGTCACGGTCAAACGCGGCGGTGGCAGGGTCTGGAAATTTGACGGCCGGGCCGAGGTGGACGGAGAGCTGGCCTGCGAAGCGCAGTTCACCGCCATGATGGACCTGACAGCGCATTCCTAAGGACAGAGATCTGATGAGCACCATTCACCCAAGCGCCAAGATACATCCCTCAGCCGTGATCGAGGAAGGGGCCGTGATCGCCGAAGGCTGCGAGATCGGTCCTTTTTGTCTCGTCGGTTCCAAAGTGCGGCTGGACGCGCGGGTGACGCTGAAATCCCATGTGGTGGTCACGGGCAACACCGAGATCGGCGAAGACACAACGGTGTTTCAATTCGCTTCCATCGGGGAGATTCCGCAGGATCTGAAGTTCAAGGGCGAAGAAACCCGGCTGATCATCGGCAAGCGCAACCGTATCCGCGAATATACGACGATGAACACCGGCACCGAGGGTGGCGGCGGTGTGACGCGTGTGGGCGATGATTGCCTGTTAATGTCCTCCTGCCATGTCGCCCATGACGTGCAGATCGGCAATCGGGTCATTCTGGTGAACTCCGTGGCTGTCGCCGGGCATTGCCATGTCGAAGATGACGTGATCATCGGCGGGCTGTCGGGAATTCATCAATGGGTGCGCATCGGGCAGGGTGCGATCATCGGCGCGCTGTCTATGGTGACGGCAGATGTGTTGCCGCATGCCTTGGTGCAGGGCCCGCGGGCGGAACTGGACGGGCTGAACCTCGTCGGGCTGAAGCGCACGGGCGTGGCTCGCGACGACATAAATCAGCTGCGCGCAGCCTTCCAGATGCTCAAACAGGGCGAAGGCTCGTTCAAAGATCGTGCCCAGAGGCTCAGTGAAGATTTCGACAGTGCTTATGTGTCGCGCATGGTCGCCTTTGTCATGGGGGACAGCGACCGTGGGTTCCTGACCCCGAAATGAGGCAGGGCAGGTGACGCGGACAGCTATCATCGCCGGGTCTGGGCTTTTGCCGCGCCTGTTGGCCGGGGCGCTGGTCGATCCGGTCTATGTGACGCTGGATGACACGGGTGTTCCCGATGGGCTGGACCATGTCTCGGCGCGGATCGAAAAACTGGGACGGTTGTTCAAGGACCTCAAGGCGCGCAATGTCGGTGCGGTGGCTTTCGCCGGCGCGATGGCGCGGCCAAAGGTGAACCCGATGGCGCTGGACCGCCATGCGCTGCGGCTGGCCATGTCGCTGGGCAAGGGCGATGATGCGCTGCTGCGCGAGGTCCTTGCGCTCTTTGAGGCGCAGGGGTTTCTGATCCGCTCAGCCACCGAGATCTGTCCCGAACTGCTGCTGCCCGCAGGCACCCATTGGGGACGCAAGCCGACCGCGCAGGATCTGGCAGATGCCGCGCGCGCGAGTGAGGTCCTCGCGGCCTTGTCGCCGTTGGATGTCGGTCAGGGCGCGGTCTGTTGTGGCGGACAGATGCTGGGCATTGAAACCATTCAGGGCACCGACGCCATGTTGCGGTTCGTTTCAGAGGCCCCTGCGCGGCTGAAACGCGACAAGGGCGTGTTCGTCAAAGCCCCCAAGCAGGGTCAGGACATGCGCATTGATGTGCCGACCATTGGTCGGGACACGGTCGAGCGCGTGATCGAGGCGGGACTTGGGGGGCTTGTCATTCCGTCACAGGGCGTTTTGGTGCTTGATCAGGCGCGGTTGAAGGTGCGCGTCGAGGAGGCAGGGATGTTCCTGAAAGCGACATGAGCGCGCAGGTGCCTCTCAAGATTTTTGTGATCGCGGGCGAACCCTCCGGCGACAAGCTTGGTGCTGCCGCCATGTCGGGGCTGCGGACACTGGCCAATGTCGAGTTTCGCGGCGTTGGCGGGGCCTTGATGACGGCGGAGGGCCTGCAGAGCCAATTCCCCATGTCGGAACTCACTCTGATGGGCATCGCCGAAATCCTGCCGAAATATTTTCACCTCAAACGCCGCATCCGTGAAGTGGTCGAGGCGATTCTCGCCTGGCGTCCGGATGTGGTCCTGACCATCGACAGCCCTGATTTTTGTCTGCGGGTGGCCGATCTGGTCAAGGCACAGAGCGATATTCGTCTCTGCCACTATGTTGCGCCGACCGTCTGGGCCTGGCGTCCGGAGCGGGCTGTGAAAATGGCGCAACGTGTCGATCAGGTGTTGGCGCTTTTTCCGTTCGAGCCGCCGTTTTTCGAACGCGAAGGGCTGCGCTGCGATTTTGTCGGTCACCCTGTGGTCACCGACACGATTGCAACCGCGGCCGAGGTCGACGCCTTTCGTACAGAGCATGAGATCGGCACTGCACCTCTGGTGTTGGTGTTGCCCGGGTCGCGCAAGGGAGAGGTCAAACGGCTGACACCGATTTTCGGGGCGGCGCTGGCGCAGCTCAAAACCCTGCAGCCGAATTTGCGCTGTGTGCTGCCAATGGCGCATGGGGTCGAAGATCTGGTGCGTACGGCGACGGGGCAATGGGATGTCGAGACGATATTGGTGCCGCCGGACAACCGGGGAGAAAAACGTGCGGCCTTTGGTGCTGCCGATGTCGCTCTGGCGGCCTCGGGCACGGTGTCACTGGAACTGGCGGCCAATGGCACGCCGATGGTCGTGGCCTATCGCATGAACTGGCTCACCGAACAGATCGTCAAACGCAAGCTCCTGACCGATACAGTCACATTGGTGAACCTTGTGTCTGACACCCGTGTCGTGCCGGAGTTTTTGGGGCCGGACTGCACTCCGGCGGCGATTTCCGCGGCGCTGTCACAGGCGCTGAACGGGCATGATCAGGACGCGGCTCTGGAGTTGACGATGACGCGTCTGGGGCGGGGGGAGGAACCTCCGGGGCTGCGGGCCGCACGCGCGGTGCTCGACGGGATCGGTGTGGAATGAGGCTTGTGTTCGCGAAGGTCGCGCTGCGCAGATGCGGTGTCGCCTTCGGCGCTCTGCTTATGTCTCTGCCGCCGCTTGTGGCAGGCGATCTGACCGGAGATTCCGCACAGGGTGCGGAACTCTATGCCGAACGCTGCACCCGTTGCCATGGTGTGTCGATTGGGCTGGTGCTTGCGCCGGAAGATGGCCCGCGTGTCGCTACGTTTCTGGCCAGCCACAAAACCCGTTTCGATCAGACCCGGACAGATCAGGACAACGCCGACCTGGCGGCCTATCTTGTGAGCCTGTCGCCGCTTCAGCGCAACTGAGATGCGAGCTCTTTGGTGCGGGCCCGGGTCAGTTCGATCCGGCAGGCGCGGATCGCGATCCCCGTGCCGGAACCGCCGCCGTATCCAGCCCCGACAGAGGCGCATTGCGCCTCTCGATATGCAGCCCATGCGACCTGAGCGGCCTCAAGCGCCGGCAGGGCGACACCACGCCCGGTTGTCTGGTCCAAGTCTTGCGCCGAACTGCGGGCAAAGCCAAGCATGGTCTCCATGGCGGTCAGCGTTGTCGCTTCGGTTGCGGCGAGGCAGTCGGCGATCTCGATCTGGGTGCCATGATCCACGGCGCATTCGGTCGAAGGATCTGCCAGGACGGCTGACGGGATCATCAGAGCCAGAAGGACGAGGCGTTTCACCTCACGCGCCCTTCCAGATCCATCCGCCGCCAAAGATGCGCGGGCTTTCCGGATCATAGAAGACACAGGCCTGCCCTGGCGAGACCCCTTCTTCGGCGACGACCAGTTCGACCTCGGCTTCGGTGTCCGAGATCGGGCGCACGATGGCTTCGCGCGGAGGGCGGGTGGAGCGCACCTTGACGTCCAGAACCCATTCGTCGCGCGACGTGAACGGCTCATCTCCGAGCCAGTTGATTTCCCGCACCGGGATTTTCCGTGTCGCCAGCATCTCTTTCGGGCCGACGATGACTCGGCGGGTGTCTACGTCGAGCTTGACCACATAAAGCGGTTCCGACAGCCCGCCGATGCCAAGGCCACGGCGCTGTCCGATGGTGTAATGAATGACCCCGTTGTGGGTGCCGCGCACATTGCCTTTATGGTCAACGATCTCGCCGGGTTCTGCCGCCCCGGGGCGCAGCTTTTCGATCACCTGGGCATAGTTGCCATTGGGTACGAAACAGATGTCCTGACTGTCGGGCTTGTCCGCAACCGATAGGCCGTATCTGGCAGCCAGCGCCCGGGTTGCGTCCTTGGATGGCAGATGGCCCAGCGGGAAGCGCAGATAGGACAGCTGTTCCGGGGTGGTCGAGAACAGGAAATAGCTTTGATCTCGGTTGGGGTCGGCCGCCGAATGCAGCTCGGGCCCGTTTGTGCCCATGACGCGCTGAATATAATGACCGGTCGCCATGCAATCCGCATCGAGATCCTTGGCCGTTTCCAGCAGGTCCTTGAACTTTACCCTTTCGTTGCAGCGGATGCAGGGCACAGGTGTGGCGCCGGCCAAATAGCTGTCGGCAAATTCGTCGATGACCGCGTCCTGAAAGATGTTCTCATAGTCGAGAACGTAATGGGGGAAGCCCATTTCTTCAGCCACGCGACGTGCATCATGGATGTCGCGCCCGGCGCAACAGGCGCCCTTCTTGGCCAGAGCCGCGCCATGGTCATAGAGCTGCAGGGTGACACCGACCACGTCATAGCCTTCTTCGGCAAGCTGAGCGGCCACCACGGAGGAATCCACCCCCCCCGACATGGCCACCACCACGCGGGTTTCAGAAGGGGGCTTGGCAAAGCCAAGTGAGTTCAGCGGGAAGGCGCCGTCATGTGCCATGGTCAGATCCTTTCGGGAATGTCCGACAATATATGAAAATTCTCCGCACTCTCAAGGGGTGGTTTCATGGCTCATTAAGGCAATGCCGCGAAAATCACCGGCGCAGCAAGCAAGCGAGGTGATTATGTCATGACGCAAACGCAAAATGAAAAGGCCGTCATCCTGTCAGATGGCTCGGTTCTGCGCCTTGAGGATCTGCCTGCACCGGATACTTCGCGCTGGGTTGCTTCGCGCAAGGCAGTGGTGGTGCGGGCTGTGAAATCCGGTCTGATTTCCGAGGAAGAGGCCCTGTGCCGTTATGATTTATCAGAAGAAGAATTTGCGTCCTGGTGTGCGGCCATTCACGCGCATGGGGAGAGTGCGCTAAAGGCAACACTCTTGCAAAGATATCGCAACGCTTGATGTGAACGCGCGGGGGCGGTAGATTTGGTAACGTGTGCTTAACTTATTTTTATCACCCTGAAATTGTCCGAAAAAATCGGCATATTGTTTTCTATAAGGCAACGGAGGCGCAAAAATGCGTATATTGTTGGTCGAGGACGACCCAACGGCCTCAAAGAGTATCGAATTGATGCTGAACCACGCCAATCTAAACGTTTACACGACCGGATTGGGTGAAGAAGGCATCGATCTTGCAAAATTGTACGATTACGATCTGATCCTTTTGGATCTTGGTTTGCCGGATATGCACGGGCATGAAGTGTTGCGTCAGGTGCGCCTCGCACGGATTGATACGCCGATCCTGATTATCTCTGCGGCGGACGACACGGAAAATAAGATCAAGGGATTTGGCTTTGGCGCAGATGACTATCTGACGAAACCGTTCCATCGTGAGGAACTGATCGCGCGGATTCATGCGATCATCCGGCGTTCGAAAGGGCATGCGCAATCGGTCATTCAAACCGGCAAGCTTGAGGTCAATCTGGACGCAAAAACTGTGAATGCCACCGGCAAACCTGTGCATCTGACCGGCAAGGAATATCAGATGCTGGAGCTTTTGTCGCTGCGCAAAGGCACGACGCTGACCAAGGAAATGTTCCTGAATCACCTCTATGGCGGGATGGATGAACCAGAGTTGAAGATTATTGACGTCTTCATCTGCAAGTTGCGCAAAAAGCTGGCGCAGGCTACCAATGGGGACAATTACATCGAAACGGTCTGGGGACGGGGCTATGTGCTGCGCGATCCGGAACCCAGCCAGGATGTTGGCAGGCGCATGGCCATCGGCGCCTGATTGACGCGCGTACTTGCGACGGGGCCATGTTGCACCTGACTCCGGCGTTTGCCGGGGCTGCTGGTATGTCGCGGGCTATTGCCCTTTTGATCGGGTGGATCTTCGTCGGTCGCGGGGGTGAGCGTCCGGAGACTTTTGTTTTTCACTCTCTTATGCGACGCTGACTGGACGTCTTTGCGCGCCTCTCCTAAACCATGGAAAAGCCCAAGACCCCGGAGGTGAGTTTCCATGTCGCAAGAGAGTGCGGTTGATCGGTTGAACGAAACAGAGGCGCGTGCAGAGCTGGCGCGTCTGGCTGATCTTCTGGCCAAGGCGAACAGTGCCTATCACAGCGAAGACGCTCCGGTGATGGATGACGCCGCCTATGACGCCCTCAAACGTCGTAACGCGGACATCGAAGCACGATTTCCCACTCTAAAACGTGATGACAGCCCCAGCGATCAGGTCGGCGCGACCCCCTCTGACGGCTTCGGAAAAATCACCCATGCGCAGCGCATGATGTCGCTGTCCAATGCCTTTGACGATGCCGATGTGCGCGAATTCGATGCCTCGGTGCGCAAATATCTGGGCGAAAGCGGGCCGATTGCCTATACGGCGGAACCTAAAATCGATGGTCTGTCATTATCACTGCGCTATGAGCAAGGCCGGCTTGTGTCGGCGGCCACGCGCGGTGACGGCACCACTGGCGAAAATGTGACGGCCAATGCGCTGACCATCGCGGATATTCCCGAACGGCTGGCGGGCGCGCCCGATGTGCTGGAGGTGCGTGGCGAAGTCTATATGGCGCATGACGATTTCGCCGCCCTGAATGCGCGCCATGAGGCCCGTGGCGGCAAGATCTTTGCCAATCCACGCAACGCCGCCGCCGGGTCGCTGCGCCAACTCGATCCTGAAATCACCCGTGCGCGTCCGCTGAAGTTCTTTGCCTATGCTTGGGGAGAGCTGTCGCAATCGCTGGCAGAGACGCAGATGGGCGCGATTGAACGGCTGAAAGAGCTTGGGTTCCGGACCAATCCTCTGACCCGCCGGGTGACGTCGATTGACGATCTGATCGCTCACTATCGCAGCATTGAGGCGCAACGCGCCACATTGGGCTATGACATCGACGGGGTTGTCTACAAGGTCGACGACCTTGCGTTGCAGCGCCGTCTGGGGTTTCGTTCGACCACGCCCCGTTGGGCGATTGCGCATAAGTTTCCGGCGGAACTGGCCTGGACATGGCTGGAAGCCATCGACGTTCAGGTCGGCCGGACCGGGGCGCTGTCACCAGTCGCCCGTCTGGCGCCGGTGACCGTGGGCGGCGTCGTTGTCTCCAATGCCACGCTGCACAACGAAGACTATATTGCCGGTTTTGACAGCAAGGGGCAGGTGATCCGCCCCGACGACCAGGGCGGGGCAAAAGACATCCGGGTTGGCGATTGGGTGCAGATCTATCGCGCGGGGGACGTGATCCCGAAGGTGGCCGATGTCGATCTGGCAAAACGTCCGGCAGGGGCTGCGCCCTATGCCTTTCCGCATCTTTGTCCCGAATGTGGTTCGGAAGCAATCCGCGAAGAAGGCGATGCTGTGCGGCGCTGTTCCGGTGGTCTGATCTGTCCCGCACAAGCGGTGGAAAAGCTGAAGCATTTCGTTTCCCGTGCAGCCTTTGATATCGAAGGGCTGGGGGCCAAACAGGTGGAACAGTTCTATCAGGATGGCTGGATTAAAGAACCCGCAGACATCTTTGAATTGCGGAGCAATTACGGCTCTGGGATGCAGCAGCTGAAGAACCGCGAAGGCTGGGGAGAGAAATCCGCGACCAATCTGTTCGACGCCATTGATGAGCGGCGCAGCATTGCGCTGAACCGGGTTATTTTCGCCCTTGGCATGCGTCACGTCGGTGAGGTCGCGGCGATGGATCTGGCGCGCCACTATGGCGACTGGCCGCAGATGGCCAAGGCGCTTGATGCGGCCATGCCTGCGGCCGAACGTCATCTGGCAGCGGATGCTGCAGAGCTGCGGGAACGGGCTAAGGCGCAGGCCGAGGGGCGCCGCGCGCGCATCAAGCCGGTGCGGGATGCCATTTGGGCGGCAGAGCCAGCCTTGCCTGAAGGGGCCAAAGCCGCTTGGGACGATCTGGTCAGCATTGATGGCATCGGGGCCACCGTCGCGGTGTCCCTGACCACGAGTTTCGCGCAAAAGGCCGAACGTCAGTCAATTGACCGACTGATCGCGGCGCTGGATATTCAGCCGGTGGCCGCGCCGCAAAACACCGGCAGTTCTGTGGCGGGCAAGACCGTGGTCTTTACCGGGTCGCTGGAAAAAATGACCCGTTCGGAAGCAAAGGCCCGGGCCGAGGCGCTGGGTGCCAAAGTGTCAGGCTCGGTGTCGGCGAAAACCGATCTGGTGGTGGCTGGGCCCGGTGCAGGCTCCAAGGAAAAGAAAGCGCGCGAGCTGGGGGTCGAACTGATCGACGAAGACGGCTGGCTGGCGCTGATCGGAGACGCCTGAGCGATGGTGGCGGGGCGTCCTGATATCCTGTTTCCGCTGTTTGCGGGTCTGGAAACCCTGGCGGGGATCGGGCCGAAAACCGCCAAGGCGCTGCCTGCGATCGGGGTGGAGCGCCCACGGGATCTGCTGTTCACCCTGCCGCATTCCGTGATCGACCGTCGCCGTCGTGACACACTGCGCGACGTGGCCCCCGGCGAGATCGCCACGGTCGAGGTCACGGTGGTGCGCCACCAGCCACCCTCGCGCAAGGGCTTGCCATATCGGGTCTATGTTGAGGATCGCGAGCTGGCCTTTCAGGTGGTGTTTTTTCGGGGCGCGCCGAAATGGATCGAGGCGCAATTGCCCCTGGGCGCGCGGCGCCTGTTGTCGGGCAAGGTCGAACTGTATGACGGCCAGTATCAGATGCCGCATCCGGATCATATTCTGGGCCCGGACGAGGCCGGGGAACTGGCCAATTTCGAACCGGTCTATCCCCTGACCGCCGGGGTCAGCCAGAAAACCATGGCCAAGGCGGCGAGGGCGGCGTTGGACCGTGTGCCGGAAATGGCGGAATGGATTGACCCGGCCTTGCGCGCCCGCGAAGGCTGGCCGGAGTTTTCCGAGGCTTTGAAGCAGGCGCACCGTCCCTTGTCGCTGAATGAGGTCACTGCGACCGCACCGGCGCGTCAGCGTCTGGCCTATGACGAACTCTTTGCGCATCAGGTGACACTGGCACTTGCGCGGGCGCGGGTGCGCCGTGCCAAAGGACGTGCGAATGCGGGCAATGGTGCTTTGCGGTCACGGGTTTTGGCCAGTTTGCCCTATCGTCCGACCGGGGCGCAGGAGCGGGCTATGGGTGAGATCGCCGAAGATATGGCGGCGCCCTTGCGCATGAATCGTCTGCTGATGGGCGATGTTGGGTCGGGCAAAACGCTGGTTGCGCTGATGGCGCTGCTGGTCGCTGTGGAGGCTGGTGGGCAGGGCGTCATGATGGCCCCGACCGAAATCCTCGCCCGTCAGCATCTGGAAGGGCTGCGCCCTATGGCGGAGGCGGCTGGGGTGGTGCTGGAGCTTCTGACGGGGCGCGACAAGGGACGCGATCGCCAGGCCAAACTGGCAGCTTTGGCGCGCGGGGATATTCACATTCTGGTCGGCACCCATGCGGTTTTTCAGGACGATGTGGTGTTTCATGATCTGCGTCTGTCGATCATTGATGAACAGCATCGCTTTGGCGTCGCGCAACGTCTGGCGCTGTCGCAAAAAGGCGTCTCGGTCGATGTGCTGGTGATGACGGCGACACCGATCCCACGCTCTTTGTCGCTGGCGCATTACGGCGATATGGATGTCTCCATTCTGGATGAGAAGCCGCCGGGGCGCACGCCGGTCAAAACCGCGTTGAGTGCGACGGATCGCATTGATGACGTGGTGGCCCATCTCAAACGTGCGACCGAAGAGGGGCGGCAGGCCTATTGGGTCTGTCCGCTGGTGGAAGAAAGCGAAGTTGTCGACATGATGGCCGCAGAAGAGCGGTTCAAGCATCTGCGTGCCGCTTTGGGCGAGGGGCGCGTCGGGCTGGTGCACGGCCAGATGCCGGCTGAAGACAAGGACGCCACAATGCGCCGCTTTGCGGCGGGCGAGCTGGCGGTGCTGGTGGCCACCACGGTGATCGAGGTCGGGGTCAATGTGCCCAATGCCTCGATCATGGTGATCGAAAGGGCCGAGCATTTCGGGCTGGCGCAATTGCACCAGCTGCGTGGCCGGGTGGGGCGCGGGGCCGTGGCCTCGACCTGCCTGTTGCTTTATCAGCCGCCCCTGAGCGAAAGCGGGCGACGCCGTCTGGAAATCCTGCGCGAAACCGAAGACGGGTTTCGCATCGCCGAGGAAGATTTGGCCATGCGTGGGGCGGGGGATGTGCTGGGCACCGCGCAATCGGGTCTGCCGCGATTCCGTGTGGCCGATCTGGAACGGCAATCGGCGCTGATGGCGCTGGCACAGAGCGACGCACGCAAACTGCTGCATGATGACCCAGCATTGGAGAGCGCACGCGGTCAGGCGGTACGGGGCCTGTTGTGGCTTATGGGAAAAGACGAGGCAATCCGTTTGATTTCCGTAGGTTAGTCCTTAAATAGGGGTGAAGTTTCATTTTGTTCGCGAATGTTCTTAAAAAGTTCTTTACACGACTCGCGATAAATGAGAACAAAGAGGCAACAACGGCGTCACTTCCTGTCGCCGCACTGATTTGGAGATTGCCCGATGATCAAGGATCTGAAATCTGCTGTTGCCCGTTCCAATGCCACGCTTGTCGAAGACATGATTGGCGCGATTGCGCTTTTGGTGATCCTGGTGGGCGGGCTGTCTCTGCCCGGGCTTGTCTAAGCCTGCTTCACATTACTGCCTGCGATCTGTTCCCCGACCCGCTCCAGTTCCCGCTGGTCTGACATTCACCTGTTCCCGTCAGCGGTGGCGCCTCAAACCACCGACCCCGCGGGTTTCAGATCCAAACTGCCGCCGCCTTCCGGATGGAAGTGCGGCGGTTTCTTTTCATAGATCGTCAGCGGACGTGCCATGGAGGCTCAGGTTTGTAGGTGTCAGGTCTGCGGCGCGCTTTCGGCCATCTCAAACGCATTACAGGCAGCCGTGATCGACAAGAGGATCGAGGCATGGCGGTTCTTGAACTCTCGCGCGGGCAGAAGCGCTGCAAAGCCATCGAAAGGGGCGCTGGGGGCAGGGCCATCGGATTTCAGGAACGCAGTGAGTTCATCGCGCGCACGGATCAGCTCAGCCGCAGTGCGGCCGATGATATTCTGTCCGACGACCGAAGCTGCCGCCTGACCAAGAGCGCAGGCTTTCACATCCTGCGCGAACGCCGAAACTTTGCCGTCGGCCAGATTCAGATCCACGGTCACGGTTGAGCCGCACAGCGGCGCACGCTCACGCACCGTGGCTTGCGCTGTGTCCAGACGTCCTGTGAGGGGAATATTGGCGGCCATGGCGAGCAGTTGACCGGAGTAAAGTTTCGCAAGCTCGGTGGACATGGTTTGCCTTTCGTCGATGCGCCCCATAGATAGGGCAAGGCCGCAGACATGGAAAGGACTTGCGATGCGCTTTGATCCGGCTTCGCTGAAATATGATGACAAGGGGTTGATCCCGGCAATCGCGCAGGATGCCGAAACGGGCGATGTGCTGATGATGGCCTGGATGAACGAAGAGGCGGTGCGCAAAACGCTGGACAGCGGGCGGGTGACCTATTGGTCGCGATCGCGTCAAAGCTTTTGGATCAAGGGTGAAACCTCGGGTCATGTGCAGGAACTGGTTGAGTTCCGCTATGATTGCGACAGCGACTGCATTCTGGCGCGGGTGAACCAGACCGGTCCGGCCTGTCACACCAATCGCCGGTCTTGCTTTTATCGCGCCGTGCAAGACGGCGAGAGCGTCGAATTGATGGCTCCGATGGCATGAGTATTTCTGCAGCAAAGGAGACCGACGGGCTGCCGTTGTTTCCTTTGCTGTCAAAATACTCACACTCTGATCAGTGCTTTGACCTCTGTGGGGCTTAGCCCCTCGGCGCGGAATTTCGAGATCGCCTTGGCATCGCTGCGTTTTGCAAGGCGTTTGCCATCGGCGCCGCGGATCAGCGTGTGGTGGTGATAGTCGATCGGGGGCAGGTCCAGCAGCGCCTGCAACAGCCGGTGGATCTGTGTGGCTTCCATCAGATCGGCGCCACGAACCGCCTCTGTCACACCCTGAGCGGCATCATCGACGACAACGGACAGGTGATAGGCTGCCGTGCCCAGTTCCTTGCGGGCGAGAACGATGTCGCCCACGCCGGTCAGCAATTGATCGCCGTTCAGCCGGTGTTCGCCGGTCTCAAAGGGGCCGGTTTCCTGCCATGTGAGACGACTGACATCGCCGAGTAGGTCCAGAGCTTTCGCCATATTCAGCCGAATGGCCTGACCCGGAGAGAATTCGGACATTGGTCGCGCGCGACAGGTCCCCGGATAGATCACCCCGTCAGGGCCCATAGGGGCGCCTTCCTGAGGAGCTGACATGGCGGCTTGAATGTCTCGCCGGGAACAGCAGCAAGGAAAAATCAGCCCCATGCGATTCAGCCTGTCCAGCGCGGCACGATAGAACGGTTCGCGGGTGCTGACATGCAAAACCGGCTCGGGCCAGGACAGGCCGAACCAGCTTAGATCGTCATAGATGAGCGCCTCCCAGTGCGGGCGGCAGCGGCTTGTATCACCGTCTTCGATCCGCAACAGGAACTGCCCGGCGCGGGCGCGGGCGCGTTCGAATGCGGTCAGCGCAGAATAGGCGTGCCCGAGATGCAGCGGTCCGGTGGGGCTCGGTGCAAAGCGGGTCACATATCCGTTCAGAGGCTGTGCTTTTCCAGCCATTGGGAGAAATCTTCCTTGGCGCGATCTGTATAGCCCTTATAGCGCTCTTTCCGGCCCTTGCGACCGCCACGCATTCCGTCCAGTGGCGGGAAAAGGCCAAAATTCACATTCATCGGCTGAAAGGTTTTGGCTTCAGCGCCACCGGTGATGTGATGGATCAGCGCGCCCATGGCGGTGGTGCCCGGTGGCGGCGCCATCTGGTGCCCGAGGATCTCGCCGGCAGCAAGCCGTCCGGCCAAAAGCCCCATGGCGGCGCTTTCAACATAGCCTTCGACCCCGGTGACCTGACCGGCAAAGCGGATGTTGGGCCGGGATTTCAGACGCATCTGATCATCCAGCAGTGACGGCGAGTTCAGGAAGGTGTTGCGGTGGATACCGCCGAGACGGGCAAAGCGCGCATTTTCCAACCCGGGGATCATGCGGAAGACGTCAGTCTGCGCGCCGTATTTCATCTTGGTCTGAAATCCGACGATATTGTAGAGCGTGCCCAACTGGTTGTCGCGACGCAGCTGCACCACGGCATAGGCTTTTTCCTCGGGTTTATGTGCGTTGGTCAGACCGATGGGTTTCATCGGGCCGTGGCGCAGGGTTTCGCGGCCACGTTCCGCCATGACCTCGATCGGCAGGCAGCCGTCGAAATAGCCTGCCGTTTCGCCTTCGTGAAACTCGGTTTTCTCGGCCGCCAGAAGCGCGTCGATGAAGGCCTCATACTGATCCTTGGTCATCGGGCAGTTGAGATAGGCCTTTTGTTCTTCTTCAGTTTCGCCCTTGTCGTAGCGCGATTGCAGCCAGGCGACATCCATGTCGATGCTGTCGGCATAGACGATCGGGGCGATCGCGTCGAAAAAGGCCAGACGGTCGGTGCCGGTTTCCTGGGCAATGGCTGCGCCCAATGTGGCCGAGGTCAGCGGCCCGGTGGCGAAGATCCAGTGCCCATCCTGCGGCAGCTCTGTGATTTCGCCATAGTCGACCGTGATGTTGGGGTGGGCCGTCAGCTTTGCGGTGATGGAGGCAGCGAAAGGGTCGCGGTCAACTGCCAATGCTCCGCCGGCGGGCAGCCGATGCGCATCGGCCGTGGCCATGATCAGCCCTTGTGCGGCCCGCATTTCCCAGTGCAGAAGGCCTACGGCATTCTGTTCACTGTCATCGGAGCGGAAGGAGTTGGAGCACACCATTTCCCCGAAGTTGCCCGTACGGTGGGCAAAGGTTTCCACGTCGGGGCGCATCTCGTGCAAAACGACCTGAACACCGGCCTCCGCGGCCTGCCATGCGGCTTCGGACCCGGCCATGCCGCCGCCTACGATATGAAGTTTCTCTGTCATAGGCCGCATGTAGTGGACGCGCAGGGAAATGGGAAGAGAGAGGTGCGGGAAAGCAAATATTTAAAAAGGTATATCTAAAAAAATTCTTATGACCAAAATCCTCGAAATGTTTTCCCATTTTGCGATGTTAGAGGTGTTTTTCTTATTGCGAGGGTTGTAGGGTTTTTGGAAAGTGAACAACTTATTGGTGTAGTGCGATGTGGCGTGGAGGCCAATGCCGCGCGAGTAGGGCTCCGGATGCGATTTGGTAGCCAGATATGGAGACATGTTATCGATGGATCGTTGGGATGATTTGAAGTTTTTACTCGCGATTTCCAAACACGGCACAATGGCCTCGGCGGCGCGTGAACTGAATACGAATCCCGCAACCGTATCGCGCCGCATGGAGCGCTTGGGGGATGAGCTGGGTGTGACGCCCATCATCAAAACCCAAAATGGCTGGGGGCCGAACCCGGAATTACAGTCGCTTATCCGTGTGTCGGACGATTTTTTTGAAGCAATGCGCCGGGAAAAAAACATGATGCGCCTGCGTCATGGCCAAGGGCAGGTGCGGTTGCGTCTGGCATGTTCGCCGGTCGTTTCCAAACATGTGCTGTTCCCGAATTTGCCGCATTTTCGCGAGGAGCTTCGGAACATTCAACTGACAATTCATGATCGGATCGCGCTTGATACGCTGTCTGGAAACGATCTCATCATCTCGTGGTACCGTCCTCAAAGCGGGCGGGTGATTGCGCGAAAGGTTGGTGAAATTAACATCTGTGTTTATCGCAACAGTCTTCAGGATGAAGGCACTGATTGGGTTGGTTTGAATAGTGATATTGGGCGTTTCGCGCCGATGGGTCGGGCGGAAGAGTACTTTGGTGTGCCTGCGAGCTTCTGTGTCGGGTCTTTCGATCACATCATGGATGTGATGCAAAAGACACAGATGTCCGGCATTTTGCCAACGCCAATGGGCGAAAAAATAGATGAATTTGAGGCCGTGCCTGGCTCAGAAATGGTCAGCAAAGTCTACCTCAGTTATCATGAAAGCCGGAAGAATGATCCTGCGATTGAAGCTGTTGGCGAATTTGTAACGCACAGTTTTAAAAGGTTTTCTGACGTTTCCGGAGGCTGACGGTGCGGAATGCCGATACAATGCAAGCCGTTCTGAAGACCTGATTGCAAACTGCTTTCCATATTGTTTGTGTTTTGCAATTGACACTTGAAGTGCGAGTAAAACAACCTATAAGTGTATTAACAACCCATTAATAACGCAACGCCGGGACTCACAAACCAATGCTGGTTGCAGCCTCAGGTTGATGGGATAGTTTATCTGAAACTGGCATTGGATGTCAGTGACACGAAGGTACGAAGGTACGAGGACGATGACTAAGAAAGCTACTTCAGACGTGCAGGGGAACCCGCCGATGTTTGAGAAGCCGCTGTCCCTTGGTTTGCTGGGACTGCGTCTCGGGCTGGCGAGCATTATCCTGCTGCACCCTGCCGTGGACAGTCTGAGCCTGTTCAAAAGTATGGAAGCTGAAGCGGGCAGCGTTTCGACCTTACATGAAGTCGGGTTGTTCCTCTTGCACGACCTCAAGGATCTGACCATTGGTGGTCTGCTGTTCCTGATTGCTGTATGGATCGCCTTTGGCATGCGCACCAGAATTATGTCGCTGTTGGCCTTGGGGCTAACGACGATGGTGTACCTTGTGGGTCCTCAAACTGCGGCTTTGGCAGGAGACGATCTCTGGGTCCCGATCACCACCGCTTTGATTGCGATCCCGCTGATTGGTTTTGGCGGCGGTCGGTTCTCCCTCTGGCGTGGGGGATGGCGCGACATCCTGTAACCCTCCGTTTCCCAAAACGCGGGATTTCGTGTCACAAAGGGAGGTCTTAGGGCCTCCCTTTACTTATGGAAACGCATGTTTCTGGCTCCTGCAGGCGGCGCGCATTGTTAGTTCAGGGGGGGCGAAGGCACTGCGGCAGGACGTGACCGTGGCGCAGACAATGCCCGTGGGCTCCGAGCAAGAAAGGGGCGCTGAGAGCGCCCCTTTGTGTGTTTCTTTTTATGAAACTGACTTAGTCAGCGAATCTCCCTGATCAAAGGCAGATCTGCGTTGATATCGAAATAGGAGGGGATGTATTCGACAGTGCGCAGTTTGCGATCGCCAAGTTCATAGGTCAGCTCCAGCCCCACGAAATCGAGGTCATCTTCGTCGCTGTCCACCTTGCCAATATGCGCGTCGAGCCAAGTGTTTTCAGCAACTTTATAGCCACCGCCGACTTTATAGATATTCAGGTCGTCGTCATCCATGCGGCCGAGCTTGGTGTAACCTGCCAGAATGCGGAAATCATTGAAATAGTACTTCCCGGAGAGCGAGGTGATGTCAATGCTTCCCTCTTCAGCGATGTCGAGATCTTCATAGGAAGCGCTGATTTCGAAAAGGTCGGTTTCGTAGCTGGCGCCGATTTCGGCGATGTCGACGTCTCCGATATCATCCTGGTCGAGCGCGGTGTAGGACAGGTAGGCGGTCACCGGACCATTGTCATATTCAGCGAAAGCAAACGCACCGCTCAGGTCGGTGCCCATGTCAAACTGGACGCCGGACAGGCCGAAGGTGAAGTCGTTGAAACGGTATTCACCGCCCAGAACCGTCGTTTTCATCGTGTCGTCGTCGCGGCTTTCACGGCGATACATCCCGAGGACGGTGAAGTCCGGGGTGATATCATAGCCGAGGCTCAGCGTCGTGGTGTCCAGGTTCAGAGACTGGTCTTCGACTTCCGTGCTGTCGTTGTCGAATGCAACACCATAGGTGAAGCCGTTGACGCTGCCTTCGTAGGCGCCGGTGATTTCATACTGGTCAAGATCGACTTCGTCGGCGTCATAGTTGGTGTAGCCGAGGTTGCCGTAAATGTAGTTGGTTTCTGCGGCGGCAGCAGAAGCAAAAACGGTCAGAGCCGTTGTTGCGATGAGAAAAGAACGAGTTTTCATGATTTGCCCCCAAGGTCTTGTTGTTACACCATTATTATACACCTTTTTTCGCGCGCGCAGAGAGGTGTTAATAAATAGTAAATGATTTTTTGAATGTGTTGTTTGGAAGACATATTTTTGATCGGCGCTATCAATAGGTTGCAAAAAAGCAGCGCATGTGGCGCTGCTTTTTTACGTGGTCGATTTGACGAAATTTACTTAGATTTCGTCGGTGTCTTCGTCGTCCGTTTCGGCGATCCAAGCCACCGATACAACCTCTTCGCCCTTGCCGGTATTGAAGACGCGTACGCCCCCGGCAGAACGCGATCGGAAAGAAATGCCATTCACCGGACAGCGGATCGATTGGCCTTTCGAGGTGGCCAGCATAATCTGGTCCTCAAGCCCGACAGGGAAAGAGGCCACGATCGGACCGCCGCGCATGGATTTCTCCATCGCAGTGACACCCTGACCGCCGCGCCCTCGCACGGGATAGTCATGCGAAGACGACAGTTTGCCGACGCCACCGCGGGTGATGGTGACCAGCAGCTCCTCTGCAGCCTGCATTTCTTCGAAACGGGCCTGGGTGATATCGCCGGGGGTGGTCTCGTCCTCGTCGTCGCTGGTCTCGGTCTCATCCGCACCGGCCTGCTGGCGGCGCATTTTAAGATAAGCGGCACGTTCCGCGCTCTCTGCCTCAAAGTGGCGAATGACGGACATGGAGACGACCTCGTCGCCATCATTGATTAGCTTAATCCCGCGCACACCGGTCGAACTGCGCGAATTGAACACGCGCACATCAGTGACCGGGAAACGGATCGCGCGCCCCGAAGAGGTGACCAGCATGACATCGTCATTCTCGTCACAGATCCGTGCGTTGATCAGCTTGGTGCCTTCGTCCTCGCCTTCGAATTTCATCGCGATCTTGCCGTTGGATTTCACATTGGTGAAATCCGACAGCCGGTTGCGACGGACCGACCCCTTGGAGGTGGCAAAGATGATCTGCAGATCATCCCAGTCTTTTTCGTCGCGGTCCACGGGCATGATCGCTGCAATGCCAACGCCGGTCGGGATCGGCAGGATGTTGACGATTGGCTTGCCCTTGGAGGTGCGTCCGCCGGACGGCAGGCGCCAGGTTTTCAGCTTGTAGGCCATGCCGTCCGTGGTGAAGAACAGCAGCTGTGTATGGGTGTTCGCGACGAAGAGGGTGGTAATTACATCCTCGTCTTTCGTTGCCATGCCCGACAGCCCCTTGCCGCCGCGTTTCTGGGCGCGGTAATCAGCCAGCGGCGTGCGCTTGGCCCAGCCAGAGGCGGTGATGGTGACGACCATATCCTCTTTTTCGATCAGGTCTTCGTCATCCATGTCGCCGGACCAGTCGGTGATTTCGGTGCGGCGCGGCACGGCGAACAGTTCGCGCACCTCGGTCAGCTCGTTGGAAATGATTTCCATGATCCGTTCGCGTGACGCGAGGATTGCGAGGTAATCCTTGATCTTGGCGGCAAGCTCCTGCAGCTCGTCAGTGACCTCTTTGACCCCGATCTGGGTGAGGCGCTGCAGGCGCAGTTCCAGAATGGCGCGGGCCTGGGTTTCCGACAGGTTATAGGTGCCGTCGTCGTTCATCTTATGGGTCGGATCGTCGATCAGCCGGATGTAATCGGCAATATCCGCCGCCGGCCAGCGCCGTTCCATCAGTTTCTGGCGCGCCTCGGGGGCGTCGGCAGAGGCGCGGATCGTGGCCACGACCTCGTCCACGTTGGACACCGCCACGGCCAGACCGCAAAGGATATGGGCGCGGTCACGGGCCTTGCGCAGTTCAAAGGCGGTGCGGCGGGCAACCACCTCTTCGCGGAAGGTGATGAAATGCTCCAGGAACTGGCGCAGCGTCATCTGTTCCGGACGTCCGCCGTTCAGCGCCAGCATGTTGCAGCCAAAGGAGGTCTGCAGCGGGGTGAAACGGAACAATTGGTTCAGAACCACCTCAGGGGTGGCGTCGCGTTTCAGTTCTACCACCACGCGCACGCCGACACGGTCGGATTCGTCCTGCACATGGGCGATGCCCTCGACGCGCTTGTCACGCACCAGCTCAGCGATCTTTTCGATCATCGTCGCCTTGTTCACCTGATAGGGGATCTCGTCGACGACAATGGCGTAGCGGTCCTTGCGGATCTCTTCGACGCGGGTTTTCGCGCGGATGATGACAGAGCCGCGGCCCTCAAGATAGGCCTTGCGCGCACCAGAGCGGCCCAGGATCAGACCGCCGGTCGGGAAATCCGGGGCAGGGATGATCTCCATCAGCCGTTCGGTGGAAATGTCGGGGTTTTCGATCAGCGCCAGCGTGGCATCGACCACTTCGCCAAGGTTGTGGGGAGGGATGTTGGTGGCCATGCCGACCGCGATGCCGCCGGCCCCGTTGACCAGCATATTGGGGAAGCGCGCGGGCAGAACCGTGGGTTCACGGTCTTTGCCGTCATAGTTCAGATCGAAATCAACGGTGTCCTTGTCGATATCGGCCAGCAGATAGGCGGCGGGTTTGTCCATGCGCACCTCGGTGTAGCGCATAGCTGCTGCGGAATCGCCGTCCATCGAGCCAAAGTTGCCCTGTCCGTCCAGAAGCGGCAAAGACATCGAAAACGGCTGGGCCATACGCACCAAGGCGTCGTAGATCGCAGAGTCGCCGTGGGGGTGGTATTTCCCCATGGTGTCGCCGACCGGTCGCGCCGATTTACGATAGGACTTGTCGTGGGTGTTGCCCGCCTCATGCATGGCAAACAAAATCCGCCGGTGCACGGGTTTCAAACCGTCGCGTAGGTCAGGAATGGCCCGGCTGACGATCACGCTCATGGCGTAATCGAGATAGGCCGTCTTCATTTCCTGCGAAATGGAAATTTTTGGCCCGTCCCACGCCATCGGTTCGCGCGGTGTTTCGTCTTGGTTTTCAGGGGTTTCTGGAGTGTCGCTCACGTTGTCCGCCTGTTTGTTGGTGCGATCTGTATGTAGTTGTGGGCTACTCTACCCTATACGGGATATGGGGTGCAATGGCTGATCCCGCCCTCTTGGCGCTGTCACTTCCTGCCCTGTTGGCAGCGCCCTAAAATTTATGTTAATTTATTGTTTTTGTTCGAATATTTATGTTTTCGGCAGAATTGAATGCGGGAGGGCAGACAGGGCGGACGGATCCGCCGGAACAGGAGATATGCGCAATGCACGTATAGGTGAGCGAGACCGAAATGATGCGCGCCGGATACGGTCTGAGCTTTGCAGAATTCATCTATCGGATGCCGGACTATCAAAACGTTCTGAAAAGCTTTTCATGGCAGCTCTACGATCTCGCGCAGGGTTGCCCGAAGCTGTTCAAATTCATCGAATTCTGGCAGGAAATATCGAAGGACCGTTGCACCACGTCCGCTTGACTCATTGCAAACTGATCGCCCCGGCTGCGTGGCGCAACTGCGTTTGCGAATTCACACTGCATCGACAGGATTGACAGGGCTTTCGCCTCAGTAGCGTTTCAGCAACCGTTTCAGAGGTGTGGTCGCATCGCCGGTCTGTGCGGCCTTGGAGACTTCGTGAAACCGGGTCTTGAGTGCCTCGGCGCGGGCGTCGGCCATGACGCCGCCAATCCGCTTGCGCCCCCGGCGCGCAGGGGAGAAGGGGACAACGGTTCTGTTGCGTGTGGCTTTGCTCATGCGATCAAGATGGGGGCATTTTTCCCGGATCGCAAGGGAGGCTTAGCGTTTCTTCAGCACCGCAAACCAAAGTGCGGCGAAAACCAGCGAAAACAGGAAGTTCCATCCAGCCATGGTGACGCCCAATCCCCATGTGTCCCAGACGATTTCATCGCAAAGCACCAGTTTGGCATCGCCCGCGCCGGGCAGCAGGTCCATGCCCGACAGGCCTGACAGCGCATCCGAATTACCGGTGCAGGAGCTGGGGCCGGGCCACCATTTTTGCTCGACACCGGCGTGGTACAGCCCCAGACCGGCAGAGACCAGCATGGTCACCCCCCCCAGCGCCGCCAACAGGCGGTTGCGCAGGGCGATGAAGATCAGCCCCAGTACAATGGCGATGGCGTGGGGCCAACGCTGCCAGATGCACATGGCGCAGGGATCATAGCCCGCCGCCTGAAAGACAAAGGCCCCCAGAAGGATGGCCAGCGACCCGCCACTGGCAAGCAGGGCAAATTGCAAATGTGTCAGGCGGTTCAGAAACTGTGTCATAGGTATTTCACGGCGTAGAAGCCGCCCAGGAAGAGAAGGATCAGCAGGGTGAAGACGAGTCCCAGACGGCGCTCGATGAAGTGGCGGATCGGATCGCCGAATTTCCAAAGCAGCGCGGCCACTATGAAAAAGCGCAGGGCGCGGGCGGTGACAGAGGCGGCAATGAAGATCGGCAGCGACAGCGCGGTCGCCCCGGACAGGATGGTGATCACCTTGTAGGGGAAGGGGGTGACACCAGCAATCAGCACGGCCCATGCGCCCCATTCGTTATATTTGATCGCAAATTCGTCGAAATACGCATCCTTGCCATAGAATTCGAGAACCGGCCGCCCAATGGTTTCAAAAGCGCCATAGCCAATCCAATATCCCAGCATGCCGCCCAGCACCGAGGCCACCGTGGCAATGCCTGCGATCTTGAAGGCTTCGCGCGGACGGGCAACGATCAGCGGGATCATCAGAATGTCGGGCGGAATCGGAAAGACGGAGCTTTCCACGAAAGCCACCAGGGCCAGCGCCCAGAGTGCATGCGGGCTTTCCGCCAGAGACATCGTCCAATCGTAGAGCCGTTTGATCATGCGCCTGCAGTCCTGTCCTTTGCTGTCTTTAGGCCTCATTCGCCGGGGTTGGTCAAGCAGAAGGCTTGTCCGCGCGTCGGGTGACAGTATTGTGAGCGCCATGTGAGACCGTTCAGAGGTGAGTGATATGAAGTGGCAAGGTCGGCGCGGCTCGCGCAATATCGAAGATCGGCGTCGTCGGGGCAGCACAGGCGCGCGCGCCGGGCAGATCGGCGGTGTCGGGCTCTTGGCGATTCTCGCGATCGGGTATTTTCTGGGTGTCGACGTCACACCCTTGCTGGAGGGGGCGCAGGGGCTGGCGCCCAGTGGGTCTGGCGGGGTGGAGATCACCGAAGCCGACGAGCGCGCGGCGCAATTCGTCTCGGTCACTTTGGCCGACACCGAAGAGATCTGGACCGATGTGTTCAACGAACAGCTCCGCCAGAGCTACACGCCCCCGGTTCTGGTGCTGTATAAAGGTGTCACGCAAAGCCCTTGCGGCAATGCCTCCGGCGCGACCGGGCCGTTTTATTGTCCTTCGGATCAAAAAGTGTACCTCGACACCGCTTTTTTTACCACGATGACGCGACAGCTCGGGGCAGGGGGCGACTTTGCCCAGGCTTATGTGGTCGCCCATGAGGTGGCGCATCATGTGCAAAACGAACTGGGCATTCTGGGGCAGGCGAATGCCTATCGCGCCAAGGCTTCCGCCGCCGAAAGCAACGCTGTCTCTGTCATGATCGAATTGCAGGCTGATTGCTATTCGGGGATCTGGGCGAAGCGGGCCGATGAAAAATTCGGCACATTGGAGCATGGCGACATCCGTGAAGCGCTCAACGCGGCCAAGCAGATCGGTGATGACACCTTGCAACGCAATGCAGGCCGCGTGCCGCAACCCCATACCTTCACCCATGGCACCTCGGAGCAGCGTCAGCGCTGGTTTGCGAGGGGCTATAAGACCGGCGCCCTCAGCAGCTGCGACACCTTCTCAGCGGACAGCTTGTGAGCCGGGCTGGGTGATACGGGCTGCGTGAAGCTCCGCGCGTTGTGCATTCACTGCTTTGGTGTATGCGGTGGTCCTGTTTCAGGGAGGGGCTGGTACTGGCCTGGGACTGGGCAATGTCGGGGCTGTGATAAATTTTCTTATCCGCAGGCGATGATCCCTCTGGACGTCGCCCGCGTGCTTGGGTAAACGCCTTTTACTGCGCCGAACACCGGCGCTTTGCCCGTGTGGTGGAATTGGTAGACACAGGGGATTCAAAATCCCCCGGCTTCACGGCCTTGCCGGTTCGAGTCCGGCCACGGGTACCAATTAAATCAAGGAGTTATCCACCAGGCTCCTTATGCTTGCAGGGGGTGTTCGAAGATTGATCACACACCTTGCTCACACTTTCCTGTTTTATTCCGTTTTTGTTCTGCGTCGTGTCATGGCGTTTTTGGACAATGCTTTGCGGCTTGCCATCTTGCGATAGTAGGCAACCATTTCTGCGCTCTGGCCAGTCACGGCCTGAATTTCAGCGTCAGAACACCCGGCCTCGGCCAGTCGAACGATTGCGAGTTTTCGAAGGCCGTGCAAAACGTATTTTTTAGCATCGTCTCCCAGGCTGGCTCGCCACTTTCGGAAGGCGCTTTCGATTGCGTCATAACCAAGTGGTTCTGTGAGGTTTTTGGAAAGTACGAAGGCACCTGCTTTCGGCGTGGCTGCAATGGTTTCCCGAAGTTCTTCGGGGCAGTACACCTCAAATTCTTTGCCGCCTTTTTCGTCGCGCACGCGCATCCATTCTCCTGAAAAGTGATCATGGTGCTTTCCGATTGCGGCGCTTGGCCTTCGTCCTGTCCCAACTGTGTTATTCCAGATGAAAGCACTTTCTCAACCCAATCTAGTGCGGTCAGAAAACTCCTCGATTGTCGGGGGCATTGTCTTTCTGGAAATGGGGAAAGTTCGACAATAGCTCTATGATTTCTTCATGACGGAAAGCGCATATTTGAAAGGAAATGATCAGGAGATCATACGTGCGCCGAAAGCGGGCGGGGCGTTCAACACTGCGAATCAGGTTGCCGTGGAAGGAGTTGCAACGATATGGCTGACGGGTCGATTGGGGGGGCGTTTTTTCGACATCCGCTGTGCCTCTCTAGTATTTCCGGAGCGGTTCAGTCTCCGGAATAGGGCGCGAACCGCGAGCGGGTCGGATTGGTCGCCAACGGACGCCCGACCATCGGAAAGGCGCGCTGCGGACAGGCCGGACGTTCGCAGACCTTGCAGCCTGCTCCGATCGGTGTCGCCAGATCTGGATTGCGCAAATTCAGTCCGCGCGCATAGATCAGTCGGTCCGCATGGGAAAGATCGCAGCCAAGTGCCACGGCAAAGCGTTTACGGGGGGTGCCATAGCCGCCTGCACCATGTTCGACGGTGCGCGCCACCCAGAGGTAACTGCGCCCGTCTGGCATCTGCGCCACCTGGGTCAAGGTCTCTCCGGGTTTTGAGAAGGCTTCATAGATATTCCAAAGCGGGCAGGAGCCGCCGAACCGGGAAAAGTGAAAATCCGTCGCGCTCTGGCGTTTCGAGATATTACCGGCATGATCCACCCGGATGAAAAAGAACGGCACGCCGCGCGCCTCCGGGCGTTGTAGTGTGGAGAGCCGGTGACATGTGGTTTCGAACCCGACCCCAAAACGCCGCCCCAAAAGCTCGACGTCATACTGCAGTTCCTCTGCTGCGTCGAGGAAGGCACGATACGGCAGGATCAGCGCGCCAGCAAAATAGTTCGCAAGTCCGATACGCAGCAAATCCCGGGCTTCCGCACCCTCCATCCTCGCCTCCAAGACAAGCCGATCCAGCGTGTCGGCTTGTTCCAAAAAGGCCAGTTGGGTGGCCATCTGAAACGCGCGCTGACCCGCATTCAGATGAGATGCGAGATGGAGGATGCGCGCGCTTTCATCAAAGCGGCGGAGGCTTTCCGCTTCAGCGTCCAGGGCGAGACGCAACCCGTGCCGACCAGCGAGACGGTCGATCAACCCCTCGGTCATGCGGCCATGGGGCAGGCGGTTGCCGATCTCTTCGGCTGCGCGATCGAGGTCGGGAATGTAATTGCGATGTTCATAGAAATAGTCGCGCACGGCCTCAAACGCTGTGGGGTTGCTGCCGGACGAAGTATCTCCACTGAGCTTACCGCTCAGTATGTCCATTCGTTCCGACATTTCCCGAAGTCGCGTCTGCATCGCGATGATCGTCCTGGCGACGCCGGGCATATTGGCGGCGATCTCGCGCACTTCTGCGAGTGAGGCGCCGGCCCCCTGATCTGCCAGAGCCGCACGGAGATCGGTGATGACGCGGGCCTCCTCGCCGCTGGAGAACATCTGAACATCGAGACCGAATGCGGCGTTCAATTTGATCAGCACGGGCACGGTCAGAGGCCGCTGATTGTGCTCCATCTGGTTGAGGTAGCTGGGGGAGATGTCGAGCGTCCGCGCCAAAGCGGCCTGCGTGATACCGCGTTCTTCTCGCAGGCGCTTCAGGCGAACCCCCATGTAGGCCTTTTTCATTGCAATTCGTTCCTTCGATTTCAGAAAGTATTATTAACAAAATTCGCATGATTTCTGATTTATGTTAGCAAATATATTCATTTTCAGTAGTTTATATTGAATTTCGATCTGTGGAAAGATGGCTTTGCTAATCTTGTAAATGTCCCAATCTCAGGCAGACGCACATGGCCCAGCCCGACACAGATCCGCAACGAACCGACCTGAAAACGGTCATGGTCGAAATGATTTTTCCGGATCAGTCCAATCACTACGGGACGCTCTTTGGCGGAAACGGTCTGTCGCTCATGGCCAAGGCCGCTTTCGTCGTGGCTACGCGTCGGGCGGGCGGTTCCGTGGTGATGGCCCGTTCCGAAAGGGTCGATTTCACAACGCCGGTCCAGGTCGGAGAGCTTTTGGAGCTCACTGCCGAAGTGGTCCGTGTCGGGCGCTCTTCCATGAGTGTCATGGTTCATGGTGTGGCCGAAAATCTGAGCACGGCGCTGCGCCGTGATGTCTTGTCGGGACGGTTCGAGATGGTGGCGGTGGATGACGCTGGGCGTCCGCGCCGTATCGGTGCCGAGCGCAGGCAATCCTCCGTGGAGGAGACGACTAATCAAGGACAACAGCATGAAACTGCATGAGGTGCGGACTTATAAATCCGCAGAACATCTACCACGCGAAGATCAGCTTGCGTGGAAAATTTCCGAAGTGGCCGCCGACCCGGTCGCCGTGGAAGGGGACGTGACGGAGATGATCATCAACCGGGTGATCGACAACGCCGCTGTTGCCGCCGCCTCGGTGGCCCGTCGGCCTGTCGCTTCGGCGCGCGCACAGGCGCTCAGTCATGTCTATGCGCCGGACAAAATTGGCGGGGCGACGGTGTTCGGTATGTCTTTGGACAGTCGCGTCAGCCCAGAATGGGCCGCCTGGGCCAATGGTGTTGCGGTGCGGGAGCTGGATTTCCACGACACATTCCTGGCAGCCGAATATTCCCACCCTGGCGACAATATTCCGCCGATCCTCGCCGTAGCACAGCATTGCGGTTTGTCGGGTCAGGACTTGATCCGCGGCCTTGCAACCGGCTATGAAGTTCAGGTCGATCTTGTGAAAGGCATGTGCCTGCACGAACACAAAATCGACCACATCGCCCACCTCGGGCCGTCAGCGGCAGCCGGAATCGGCACAGCGCTGAAACTTCCGACCGAGGTGATTTTTCAGGCGGTGCAGCAGGCGCTTCACACCACCACCACCACGCGGCAGTCGCGTAAAGGGGAGATTTCAAGCTGGAAAGCCTATGCGCCGGCTTTTGCCGGGAAAATGGCGATTGAGGCCGTGGACCGTTGTATGCGTGGCGAGGGCGCGCCGAGCCCTGCGTGGGAAGGCGAAGACGGGTTCATCGCCTGGCTTCTGGGCGGCCCGCAGGCGATCTATCATGTGCCGCTGCCCGAAAAAGGCGAGGCGAAACGTGCGATCCTCGACACCTATACCAAGGAGCATTCCGCCGAATATCAATCGCAGGCCCTGATCGATCTGGCGCGCCGTATGCGCGACAAGGTGGGGGATCTGAACAAGGTGAAGTCCATTCTGATCGAGACTTCGCATCACACCCATTACGTGATCGGCACGGGGGCGAACGATCCGCAGAAGATGGATCCGAATGCCTCGCGCGAGACACTGGATCACTCAATTATGTATATCTTCGCCGTCGCGCTCGAAGATGGCGGTTGGCACCATGTCGCATCTTACACGCCCGAGCGGGCCAAACGGCCCTCGACCGTGGCGCTCTGGCACAAGATCTCGACCGCAGAGAGCCCGGAATGGACGCGGCGTTATCATGCGCATGACCCGAAAGACAAGGCTTTTGGCGGGCGGGTTACGATCACACTCGATGACGGATCAAAAGTGGTCGACGAACTGGCGATTGCCGATGCAAACCCGCTGGGTGCACGGCCTTTCACGCGTCCAAATTATGTCAAGAAGTTCCTGACTTTGTCCGACGGCATAATCGCGCCGGATGAGCAGCAGCGCTTCCTCGATGCAGTGGAAAATCTTGCCGATCTGAAAGCGGATCAACTGCATTGGCTGAACTTTACGGTCGCACCAGAACAGCTTGGTGCACCGCGTCCTAAGGGAATTTTCGACTGGCGTTAAAAGGCATTTCAGGCCGGATTTCAGGCCAGAGTTTAGGGAGGAAAAATGATGACTGGTTCCGTCAAGAAACCGAAAAAATCCGTGGCGCTTTCGGGCGTCACGGCAGGCAACACCGCGCTGTGCTCTGTCGGACAAAGCGGAAATGACCTGCATTATCGCGGCTATGATATTCTTGATCTCGCGGAGAGTTGCGAGTTCGAAGAGGTTGCGCATCTTTTGATCCACGGCAGCCTGCCATCTGCCGCGGAGCTTGACGCCTACAAGGCCAAGCTCAAGGCGCTCAGGGGCCTGCCGAAAGCCGTGCGCAAGACGTTGGAGGCGATCCCGGCGGCAGCACATCCAATGGATGTGTTGCGCTCCGGGGTTTCTGCGATGGGCTGCGCCTTGCCCGAAGCCACCGATCACAATACTCCCGGCGCCCGCGACATTGTGGATAGATTGATTGCGGCGCAGGGGTCGATGCTGCTTTACTGGTATCACTATGCCCAGAACGGTCGACGCATCGATGTGGAGACCGAAGACGACAGCATTGCCGGGCATTTCCTGCATCTGTTGCATGGCAAGCAGGCCAGCGAAGACGAGGTTCGCGCGATGCATGTGACTCTGAACCTCTATGCCGAGCATGAGTTCAACGCCTCGACCTTCACCGCGCGCTCCATCGCGGGCACCGGGGCGGATGTCTATTCCGCCATTACGGGGGCGATCGGCGCGCTACGAGGGCCGAAACATGGCGGCGCCAACGAGGTCGCTTTCGAGATTCAGAAACGCTACGAGACGCCGGAAGAAGCCGAGAGCGACATTCGAGTGCGCGTGGAGAACAAGGAGGTTGTGATCGGGTTTGGTCATCCGGTCTACACTGTCTCAGACCCGCGCAATGTGGTGATCAAACGCATCGCCCGGCACCTGTCGGAAGCGTCGGGGTCAATGAAAATGTACGAGATTGCCGAGCGGATCGAGGTCGTGATGATGGATGCCAAACGCATGTTCCCGAACCTCGACTGGTATTCTGCCGTTTCCTATCATCTGTTGGGTGTGCCGACAGCGATGTTTACACCGATTTTCGTCATTGCCCGGACCACGGGCTGGGGCGCGCATGTGATCGAGCAGCGGATCGACAACAAGATCATTCGCCCCTCGGCCAATTATGTCGGTCCCGAAAGCCGCGCCTTCCTGCCGCTCGGGCGGCGGGGCGCTGAATTTCCCAGAGCAGCGGAGTGAAACATGACCTATTTGATTGCAGACGATCTGCCCGCAGAAAGCGCCGGCCGACGGTTTCGCAAGGCGCTGAATGACCCTGGTATTCTGCGGCTGCCGGGCGCGCATAACGGTCAGTCCGCGCTTCAGGCGAAGGCGGCTGGGTTCGGGTCGCTGTACCTTTCGGGGGCAGCAATGACAGCGTCCATGGGCCTGCCGGATCTCGGCATCATCACCGTGGATGAGGTGTGTTTCTTCATTCGGCAGATTGCGCGGGCGTCGGGCCTGCCACTTCTGGTCGATGGCGACACAGGCTACGGTGAAGCGCTCAATGTCATGCATATGGTGCGCAGCTTCGAGGAATCCGGGGCAGGGGCCGTCCATCTGGAAGATCAGCTTTTGCCTAAAAAATGCGGCCATCTGAACGACAAAAAACTCGCCCCAGCGGCGGATATGGCAGCGAAAGTGGCGGCGGCGGCCAAGGCATCGCGTGATCTCGTCATCATTGCCCGCACCGATGCGGCGGCGTCTGAGGGGATCGAAGGGGCCGTGGCCCGCGCGAATCTCTATGTCGAAGCCGGGGCCGATGCGATCTTCCCCGAGGCGCTGACCTCAGTCGAGATGTTCAAAGAGATGCGCGCGGCCCTTCCCGGTGTCAAACTCTTGGCCAATATGACAGAGTTCGGGCGTACGCCTGCGCTTACGGCCAAAGAATTCGAAGATCTGGGCTATGACATGGTGATCTGGCCGGTGTCCTCGCTCAGGGTCGCCAACAAGGCGCAGGAAAAGCTCTACGCGGCACTTGCCCGCGATGGGGCGACCACGGCGATGATCCCGGAGATGCAGACTCGCAAAGAGCTCTATGAGACCATCGGGCTGAACAGCTTCGAAGCGCTCGACCGCTCAATCGCGGCTTCGGTTGCACCAGAGTGGGCGACCTGATCTCAGGCGCTTTTGTGCTGGGTGTGCCGCGCGGAAATATGATCGGAGCCGATGCCATAGCAGCCGCCGATCAGCGTCGCACCCGCTATGGTCCAGATATCGGTCCAGAACGCGGGGAGCACCTCATATGCCTCCCCGTCCTTGCCACGGGCGGTGAAGATATTGACATAGACCCCTATGGGCAGATTGAGGCCGTCCGTCATCACGTCAATGCCGCGCCGCCCCGAAAAACAAGGTCCAAGGCACGTCTCTAGCCCTGATCCGCATGGGTCCATGCAGCAAATCCGCCGGATCGCCAACCGCGCCTTCGATGACCCGGTTCAGGCTGCGCACAACGCTCCGGGCAGTCAGCGAGAAGTCGACCTCAATCCCCAGCCCTTGCGATTGAAGTCGTCCAGTACATTCAGGTCGCGGAAAGGCCGGCCAACTGCAAGTTGATCGACCATGAAGTCCATCGACCAGATTTGGTTCGGCCGTCAGGAACCGTCAGCATATCGGGTTTGGGCCGCTTCGGCCACTTCTTTGCCCTGATGCGCAGGTTTAGCTCAAGCGCGCAGTAGATGCGATAGGCGCGCTTGTTGTTCCCATTCCATGCTTTTGGCTCGGGCATACCAATTGTCCGCATCTTAATCGGCATCGACAAAGGGCACATCGTGTTGTTCGGAAAATCGGATGTTTTCATCCTTGCGTAGGAGGTATTTTTTATCCGGATGGATGTTTGGATTTTAGAAAAGATCGTGTAATCGCGTCTTCGACGCGGTCATCGCTTCCATCAACTCGCGGGAACAGGGCGCACATCCACAGGGCATACATCAGGGTTGGTTATGACCTCGGAATAGGGTTATGTCAGAGGTGTATGACAAGGATTCATGATCAGTGATCGATCTTCAGCCGCTGGCCATTCTGCGTGAAATTGACCGAACAGGCAGTCTGACTCAGGCCGCCGATAAATTATTTCTGACGCAATCCGCCGTCAGCCATGCCATTCGGCGTTTCGAAGAACGCTATGAGGTGAAACTCTGGAAGCGCGAAGGTCACAAACTGCGCCTGACCCCGGCGGGGGAGTATCTTCTGGGGTTGGCCAATCGCGTGTTGCCGCAGCTTGAATATGGCGCCGTGGTGCTTGAGGATTATGCCCGCGGGCGGCGCGGCGCGATCCGGGTGGGAATGGAATGCCACCCCTGCCAAGACTGGCTGATGCGCGTGGTCGATCCGTTTCTGTCGCAATGGCCCGATGTGGATTTAGACGTGACGACAGCCTTTCAGTTCGGCGGCCTGGCCGCGCTTTTGAGCCATGAAATCGACATTCTAGTCACTCCCGATCCGGTCGAACAGCCGGGGGTCGAGTATCAGCCGGTCTTTGACTATGAGTTGGTTCTGGCCGTGGCCGACACCCATCCGCTGGCGGGCAAAGATCGGGCAGAACCGGCGGATCTGGCGGGGGAAACCCTGATTACCTATCCGGTCTCCCGCGAGAGGCTTGATATTTATACCCAATTCCTGATTCCCGCCCATGCCCTGCCACGCCGACATCGAACTGTGGAAACCACCGATCTGATGCTGCGGCTGGTGGCGTCGGGCCGTGCGGTTAGCGCAACGCCAGATTGGTTGCTGCGCGAAGCCAAGGGGGTGTGGGGCGTACGTCTGGGGCAGGGGATAGCAAAGTCGATTCATTTGGGTCATCGTAAGGGGGAACGCCCCAATTATCTGAGCGGCTTCATGGAACTGGCTGCCACCGTGGAAATCTGACTGCTCCCTGTGAGGCATTCACAACATGACGGTCAGTCATGTATTTCTGAAATATTATCATTTTTATTCATGATTATCTTCGCGCATACAGCCACGGAACTGCTTTGGTCCCCGAGACCACGGCTTCCGCACGCTACATGACGACGACCAACTGAGACACCGGCCCCGAGACGGGCAAGCTTTGACGTAAACGTCCGGACCCGCCTTGGGCCTCAGGCAAAGAGGATACGCGATCACCATGACCGAAGATTTTGCATTCAAAATTTCGACCCTTCGCTTCGACGAAAACTATTCCCCGGCGGATCACACCCGGCTGACGACCAATTTTGCCAATCTGGCACGTGGGAAAAACCGTCAAGAAAACCTGCGCCGGGCTTTGCGGATGATCGACAATCGCTTCAACATGCTGGCTCACTGGGACAACCCCAAGGGGGACCGCTACGCCGTCGAGCTGGAAATCGTCTCCGCTGATCTGGACGTCGAAGGCAATGGCAGTGACTTCCCGGCGATCGAGGTTCTGAAAACCACCATCGCCGATCACAAAACAGGTGCGCGGATCGAAGGTATCGTCGGAAACAGCTTTTCTTCCTATGTTCGCGACTACGATTTCAGCGTACGCCTTTTGGACCACAACAAGGGCCGCGACGGGTTCAGCGTGCCGGAAAACTACGGCGATTTGCACGGCAATCTCTTCAAACTCTTCGTCACGTCTCCCGCCTATCAGGAGAATTTCACAAAACGTCCTGCGTTCTGCCTGAGCGTATCGCACAACAAGACCTACCACCGTACCGCCAACGAACACCCGGTTCTGGGTTTTGAATACCTGCCCGACGACACCTCGCTGACCGAAGCCTATTTCAAGAAAATGGGCCTTCAGGTGCGATATTTTATGCCGAAAAACAGTGCCGCCCCGCTGGCTTTCTATTTCTTCGGCGATCTGCTCAATGATTACACGAACCTCGAACTGATCTCGACGATCAGCACGATGGAGAGCTTTCAGCGGATCTATCGTCCGGAAATCTATAACGCCAACGCACCCGCGGGTGTCGTGTACCAGCCGAGCCTCGATCATCAGGACTATTCGCCAACGCGCATCGTCTATGATCGTGAAGAACGCAGCCAGCTGGCGGTCAAGCAGGGCAAATACACCGAAGAGCACTTCATCAAACCGCACCAATCCCGTCTTGAAGCCTGGTCGGCAAAATTCGCCGCTGAATAAAGCGCTCGCACACACCACATTTAGGCGTTTCCCGATCAGGCTCAAACTTTATCGGGAAGCGCGTTTTGAACAAAAAAACGCACAAGGTCGTCTATCATGAACAAACTGCTTCCCACTTCCACCGCCGGTAGCCTGCCGAAACCCTCTTGGCTGTCCGAGACCGAAAAGCTCTGGTCGCCCTGGAAACTCGAAGGCTCGGCTCTGGTCGAGGGCAAACAGGATGCGCTGCGCGTCACGCTCTTGGAGCAACGGTTAGCGGGCATCGACATCGTCAGCGACGGCGAACAGACCCGCCAGCACTTTGTCACCACCTTCATCGAAGGCCTCGACGGTGTCGATTTCGAGAAACGTAAGACTGTAAAAATCCGGAATCGTTATGACGCCAGCGTGCCGACCGTCGTTGGTGCCGTGTCGCGCCCGAAATCCGTCTTTGTCGAAGATGCCAAGTTCCTGCGCAGCCAGACCAAAGCCCCGATCAAATGGGCTCTGCCGGGCCCTATGACCATGATCGACACGCTTTATGACGCCCATTACAAAAGTCGCGAAAAGCTGGCTTGGGAATTCGCCAAACTTCTCAATGAGGAGGCCAAAGAGCTTGAGGCCGCAGGAGTCGACATCATCCAGTTTGACGAGCCTGCCTTCAACGTCTTTTTCGACGAAGTGAACGACTGGGGCATGGCTACGCTGGAACGCGCCATGGAGGGTCTGACATGTCAGAAGGCAGTCCATATCTGCTATGGCTATGGCATCAAGGCGAACACCGACTGGAAGAAAACCCTTGGCTCTGAATGGCGTCAATACGAGCTGATTTTCCCGAGCATTCAGAAATCCAGCGTCGATCTGGTCTCGCTTGAGTGCCACAACTCCCATGTGCCCTTGGATCTGATCGAGCTGATCAGGGGCAAGAAGGTGATGGTTGGCTCCATCGACGTAGCGAACAAAACCATCGAGACGCCCGAAGAGGTCGCCGCCACCCTGCGCAAAGCGCTGCAATTCGTGGATGCGGACAAACTTTACCCCTGCACCAACTGCGGTATGGCCCCGCTGTCGCGTGAGGTGGCTCGCGGCAAGTTGAATGCACTGTCCGCAGGTGCGGAGATCGTCCGTCGCGAACTGCAAGCCTGACGGGTTTACGGTTTGGGCAAGCTTTCACGGGCCAGCCCGAACCGCTTCCTATTTTGACGGAAACGATCTTATGTCCGACATTCTTTCCCTGCCTCCGACAAAAAGAAAAACGATTTAGCGGCGCAGTGGGCGGCATCTCTTCGCTATAGGTACGCTCGTCGAGGATGGATCTGAGATCACACCTCGCCCTCGAAGCGGAATAGGGCGAGGCTGCGTTCGCGTTCGTTGATCGCGAGTTTGCGGTTGATCGGTGCCTGTGCACGTGAGGCGCAGTTGCGGCGTTCACAGAGGTAACAGTTCAGCCCGATGTCTGTCGGCTCGGTGGTCCCGAGATCAAGTCCGTCAGCGTAGACCAGACGCGCGGCATAGGAGAGATCGCATCCCAGACCGATCGCGTGTTTCTGTGCCGGTGCATTGTAGGTGCCGCCCACGCGCGTCACTGTGCGGGCAATCGACAGGTAGCTTGCGCCCTCCGGCATGCGGATTATCTGCGTCTGAACCTGTTCGGGGGTCTCAAAGGCACCATGGATGTTCCAGAGCGGACAGGTGCCGCCAAAGCGGGAAAACGGGAAACGGCCGGCGCTGAAACGTTTCGAAATATTTCCCGCCCGATCGATCCGCACGAAGAAAAACGGAACACCGCGCGCTTCGGGTCGTTGCAGGGTGGACATGCGATGCGCCACCTGTTCGTAACTTGCTCCAAAGCGATGTCCGATGAGCTCGATGTCGTACCGTTCCTGTTCGCAGGCGGTGAGAAAGCGTTTGTAAGGCATGAGCAGGGCGGCGGCGAAGTAATTTGCGAGACTGACACGGGCGAGGCTTCGGCAATCTTCGTCAAAGCCCGCGTCGACCATCACCGCGTTCACCAGGTCTTCGTGTTCGAGGCGCGCGATCAGAACCCCCATCTGAAACCGCCGACTGCGTTGGGTCAGGAGTTCCGAGAGCATCAACTCTTTGCGGTGCGGGTCGTAGCGCCTGAGCGCGCCGCTCATAACCGCGGCCGGAAGGATGCGCACGCGGATGCCATGGCGTGTCAGCCGTTCTGTGAGGGCGACATGCGGTTCCTCGCGATGCAAGGCCATGTCCGTGGCCTGGGCTTCGGCAGCCTCGTCGATCGGGGCGATGTAGTTGCTGTTGGCATAGAACCAGTCGCGCACTCGCTCCACCGGGCGGGCGATCTGGCCCAGCACTTCGACCTTGTTACGATCTGTGAGTGGATTTTCGTCGGTCTGGCTACGCATCATGGCGTCGGTGTGCTTGCCTTGCAGCCGCACCAGAGCCGCAGCGATCCGGGGCGAGGCTTGCAGCACGGCGTCGATCTCGCTTTGCGGTAGGCGCGGCAGTTCCAGCGCCGGGTCTTTCAGCACAGCCTCGAAATCCGCCGTCAGTTGCGTGTCAATCTCGGGTGCCAGCTCTGAGATGTTCATGTCGTAAACCTGCGCGAGCTTCATCAGAAGTTTCGCAGAGGCTGGGCGCTGATCCGTCTCAATGAGGGTGATGTAGCTGGCGGAGATATCAAGCTGTGCCGCCATCTGCGCCTGTGTCAGCCCGAGCGATTTTCGCAGTACCCTGAGCCGGTTGCCGATGTTTAATTTGACGCCTTTCTGGCTCATATCTTGGTTCTCCCGTTCAGCTCAACATGCCGTTTTGTGTTGTGACAACATTACAAATCGGCCGTTTAAAAAGTTACAAATATTACAATATAACCATTTAATAACAAATAGATACTGACATTTTTTGTGACATTACTAATCTAACTAAAGGAATCGTGTGCCGATGCATACAAGAATTTGAACTGACATGAGGGAGGTGCCCATGGCCTTGGATCTGACACACTCGAAGGCGCTTGTGCTGCGCGATGTCGCGGGGGTGGGGCGCGTATTGACACCGGAGGCGTTGGAGTTTCTCATTGCGCTGAATGCCGAATTTGCCACGCCGTTGCGTGCTTTGCTGGCGGCCCGCGCTTCGCGTCAGCACGGCTATGACACGGGCCATCTGCCGGAATATCTCACTGAGACCCAGGACATTCGGCGCGGTGATTGGCAGGCGTCGGGGGTGCCTGAGGCACTTCAGGACCGCCGGGTCGAGATCACCGGTCCGGTGGATCGCAAGATGATGATCAACGCGCTGAATTCCGGGGCGAAGGTCTTTATGGCGGATTTCGAGGATGCGTCAGCACCGCGCTTTGATGTGATGGTCGCGGGGCAGATCAACCTGATGGATTACCGCGACGGTGCGCTGGCTTTCGACGATCCGAAAAATGGCAAGTCCTACCGCATGGCGGAACAGACCGCGACGCTGATCGTGCGTCCGCGCGGGCTGCATCTCGAAGAAGCCAATGTGTTGATCAACGGGCAGCCGATGCCCGCGGCCCTGTTCGATTTCGGTCTGTCTTTCTTCCACAACGCCCATGAGCTTCATAACAGCGGGCGGGGTCCGTTTTACTACCTGCCGAAGCTGGAAAACCACCGCGAAGCCCGGCTCTGGAACGCGATTTTTGTCTGGGCACAGGATCGGATCTGCCTGCCGCAGGGCACGATCAAGGCGACGGTATTGATTGAAACACTGCGCGCCGCTTTCGAGATGGATGAGATCATCTGGGAGCTGCGTGATCACATCGTCGGGCTAAACTGTGGTCGTTGGGACTACATTTTCAGCTATATCAAAACGCTGCGCGCGCATCCGGAATACAGTTTGCCAGACCGGGCGCAGGTGACCATGGACAAGGCGTTTTTGGCCACCTACGCCGCACGGCTCGTCAAGGTCTGTCACCGGCGCGGCATTCACGCCATGGGCGGTATGGCGGCGCAAATCCCGATCAAGAACGATCAGGAGGCCAACACTGCCGCCTTTGATAAAGTGCGCGCTGACAAGCTGCGCGAGGTGCAGCTGGGTCATGACGGCACATGGGTGGCGCATCCCGATCTTGTGCCGGTCGCCATGGAGGTCTTTGATCGCCATATGCCCGAGGCCAATCAGATCAAACGCCCGCGGCAATATTATCGCATTGAAGAACACAAGCTTCTGGAACCACATCGGGGCAGGGTCACCGAGGCCGGGGTGAAGATGAACATCTCGATTGCACTCGAATACCTGTCTCAATGGCTGTCGGGCCGGGGTGCTGTGCCGATCCACAACCTTATGGAAGACGCCGCCACCGCCGAGATCAGCCGTGCCCAGCTTTGGCAATGGATGCGCCACGAGGCCGAGGTTTCACTGGGGGAGGGCGGCACGCGCAAGATGGATGTCGAGTGGTTCGGCAAGCTCTTGCAGACGGAGGTGTCGGATATTCTCGACCGCATTGGCCCGGCGGGCTTTCACCGGGGGCATTACGCCTCTGCGCTCAGGCTCCTGCACGAGGCAGTGACGGCACGCGAGATGCCCGATTTCATCACGGTCCCGGCCTATGACGTGTTGAACGCCTTCGACTGATGGACCCAATCCCCCAATTTTCCCCTTTTGGCGGGCCAGTGCCCAGACGCTTGCCCGCCTGTTTGCTCAAATTGCCACAGAGAGGATATATCATGGCACAGCACAAAACCTATGCCGAACTGCGCAAGGACCTTGAAGCCCGCTATCCGGAGAGCCAGACCGCAGGTGGTGTCAGTATCGATGACATCATTCAGCTCAAGATTCAGAACACCTACGATACCCATCTCGACATCGCCCGCGACATGGCCACCGTCATGCGTGCGGACATGGCCGCCTATGATGCGGATGCCACGAAGTTCACCCAGTCGCTCGGCTGCTGGTCCGGGTTTCATGCGCAGCAGATGATCAAGTCGGTGAAGCGCCTGAACGGCACCACGAAACGCACCTATGTCTATCTCTCCGGTTGGATGGTGGCCGGTTTGCGCAACACCTGGGGTCACCTGCCGGATCAGTCCATGCATGAGAAAACCGCGGTGGCGGATCTCATTCGCGAAATTTACACCTCCTTGCGTCAGGCCGACGAGGTGGCTTTGAACGATCTTTTCAAGGAGTTGAAACTGGCGGCGTCTGAGGACGAGCGCAAAGCGGTGATCGAAAAGATCGACACGTTCGAGAGCCATGTCGTGCCGATCATCGCCGACATCGACGCGGGCTTTGGTAATGAGCATGCGACCTACCTTTTGGCGAAAGAGCTGATCAAAGCCGGGGCTTGCTGTCTCCAGATCGAAAATCAGGTATCGGACGCAAAGCAATGTGGTCACCAGGACGGCAAGGTCACGGTCCCGCGCGAGGATTTTATCGAGAAGCTGCGCGCCTGCCGTCTGGCCTTTGAGGAACTGGGTGTCGATGATGGTGTGATTGTCGCCCGCACCGACAGCCTTGGTGCTGGTTTGACCCAGAAAGTTCCGGTCTCCGCCGCACCGGGTGATTTGGCCTCTGATTATATTAAATGGCTTGATACCGAACAGATCACCGAAGAGACCCCGATCGCCGAGGGCGAGCTGGCACTCTATCAAGGTGGCGAGTTCGTGCGTCCGCGGCGCCTGCCGAATGGTCTGTTCCCGTTCAAACCCAATACCGGGCGCGCCCGTGTGGTCGAGGATTGCATCGCGTCGCTGTCGCAGGGCGGGGCCGATCTTTTGTGGATTGAAACCGACACGCCGAACGTGGATGAGATCGCAGGTATGGTGAATGAAATCCGGGAGAAAGTGCCGAATGCGAAACTCACCTACAACAACTCGCCTTCGTTCAACTGGACGCTCAACCTGCGCAAACAGGTGCGCGAACAGTGGCTCGCCGAGGGCAAGATCAAAGAGGCTGAATACCCGGCGGGCAACGAACTGATGAAGGCCGATTTCGACGAGACAGAGCTTGGGCTTGAGGCGGATAACCGTCTGCGCAACTTCCAGTTTGACATCTCCACGAAAGCCGGCGTGTTCCACAACTTGATCACGCTGCCGACCTTCCATCTCACGGCGAAGGCGATGGACGAACTGAGCCACGGCTATTTCGGCGAAGACAAGATGTTGGCCTATGTCTCGACCGTACAGCGTCAGGAAATCCGCCGCGGCATCTCTGCGGTCAAGCACCAGCACGAGGTAGGTTCGGACCTTGGCGATACGTTCAAGGAAATGGTCGGGGGCGAACGGGCGCTGAAAGCGGGCGGTGCGGCCAATACCATGAATCAGTTCGCGGCTGAATAAGTCGCAAAGAGACGGCCGCCGGGTTGATTGAGGGGTCTTTCATCCCGGCATCCTCCGCGCCGCTCCGGGTTTTCGGGGCGGCGCATTTTCAATCTCAGAAATAGGGCGCAAACCGTGGGAAGGCCAGCTTGGTCGTCAGCGGGTGGCCGATCTTCAGCGAGCCACGTTGCAGTGAGATCAAAGCTGTGTCGGGTTCGGAGCATCGCCCGGTAGAAACATGAGCGATAGCCACGTGGCATGACGCACCCGATCCGGTGACGTCATAGCCGTCCGCGTGCCCCTGCGTCGGTGAGTTGCTGCGTGGCGTAGCTGAGAACGCTCAGTGGGCCTGTCGCCTCCCATGTCTTGAAGCCTGGGTAAATGGTCAGAGCCACCTGCCGCCGCTGATCCATTCGGGATGCAATGTCCTTATCTGGCGGCATCGTTGTCCCCCCTTATGGCCGGTAAACCCCGGAGTTTGGCCAAATGGGTGGGTCAGAGCGCTGGACTGCCCAGAGTTATGTTGTAATGCTTCTCATGTCACAGATGAACACAGAGAACCGTCATGAAAATCCGCGCTGTCGTCGCCTGGGAAGCCAACCTCCCGCTCGAAATCGAAGAGCTTGGACCGGGCGTCACTTCGGTGAAGCCGGGCGATCACGTCATCCCGCTTTACACGCCGGAGGATCCGAACTGCCTCGATATCATGTCCGGAAAGACCAACCTGTGCCAGACCATCTGCAAGACCCAAGGTCGGGGCGTCATGCCCGATGGCACCTCGCGGTTCAGCTAAAAACGCAAGATGATCCATCACTACGTGGGTACGTCGACCTTCGCCGAATACACGATTCTGCCGGAGATTGCTGTGCTGAAAATCTCGAAAGAGGCTCCGCGGGCCAAGGCCTCTGTCATGGGCTGTGCGATCCCGATCGGCATGGGCGCGGTGCGCAACACCGCCAAGGTCGAAGCCGGTGCGACGGTCGCGGTCTCTGGCCTCGGGGCCGTGGGGATGGCGGTCATTCAGGGCGCCAAGATGCAAGGTGCGTTTCGCATCACCGGCATCGACATCAATCCCAACGAATTCGAACTGGCGCGACGGAATGCATCAATCCGGCGGATTTCGACAAGCCGATTCAGGACATCATCGTCGAGATGACTGTTGGCGGTGTTGATTATTCCTTTGAATGTATCGGCAATGTGAATGTGATGGGGTCGACGCTGGAATGCTGTCATAAGGGCTGGGGGGAATGTACGGTGATTGGCGTTTCTGGGGCCGGTGAAGAAATCGCCACGCGTACCTTCCAAACGGGTGAAACGATTCTGGTGAACGATTTGCCGGGTGGGATTATGCCGGAGTGACACTCTTGGAGAAAAGCTAAGGTCCGCCATTTTGGCGACCTTTGATTGCTCCAACACAGTCATCACCCGTGTCGTTTTTTCTGTCGTACGTTTAGAAGTCTTCAGCACCCCGTCGTTGCACCGAACGTTTGCCACCGCAGGCCAGCTGAGGTGCCGAGGGGTCAGGAAGTAGCGTAACGGGAATACAGGTGTGTTGGCCAAGGTCCTAGACTTAGATCCTAGGCCAACACTCGAAGCAAGCAGGCTGCTTCAAATGCCAAGGTCTCCAGAACCGCGAACTCTTTAGTAGAATGGCGCAAGTAATGATGGCTGCGTGCTTCCGCAACCAATATCCAAAACAGTATCATATACTTAAAGGCCTCCATCGGGAGCCATTTGCGTGTTTCTGAGGGTCAATCCCGGTGTGTTGTTCGTTCACATATTATCCAGTCGTCAGACGGTACGGATTGGGATGAGGGTCTCGCCTCTCTCGACCGGCTTGTGGGCTTAAAAGATCGCCGGTTAGCGATCTTCGATCTGTCCCAACTTGGGATCTGACAGCAGGTCCTCGACGAAGAACGCCGCCAGCTGGGCGCGACTGGACACGCCGGCCTTGGCGTAAATGCGGGTCAACTGGGCGCGCACTGTGCCATTGGCGGCGCCACGCAGGGCGGCGATTTCTGCGGCATCCAGCCCCTTAAGTGCGAACAGCGCCACGTCGCGTTCAGCTGGTGTCAGGGTCCAGGCCGTAAACTGTGCCGCGATGACTTCGGAGAGATGGCCGCGCGCGATGTCCAGTGCTCGGCTCTTTTCGGCCAGCCTGTTCATCAGGTTACGCAGCTGGAAGATGCCCATGATCAGCCCGGCCATGAGCATGATCGAGACGAAGAGTTCCATCGCGGTCTCAAGATAGGCCGCGCCCTGTAAGGCATCAGCCAAAGCATCGCCCGTGAAAAAGATCACGGCGACCCCCTGAAGCAGGATGACAACGGCCAGAGCGGCGGTTGACCCTTTCAGGGGGACCGGCAGTTTCACTTGCGCTCTCCAAACAGCATGGGTTTAACCAGATTTCGTTTCATTGCGCGTCCTTCCACGATCACACCGGCGACATGAACAAGTGCCAGGATCAGCATCAGATTGGCAGATGCCCCATGCAGCAGTTCGGCGCCATGTTTGAGGCCCTTTGTCCAGGCACTGTCGGGGACGGCGGCGGCTTTTGCAAGCACGGACCAATCTCCGGAGGCGACGGCAGCGTTCTCGGCAGCGACCTGCATCGGTGACTGGGCGTCTGTCATGATCAGCCCGGTTGCGATCACCATGGCCAGCAGCGCCCAAAGGGCATAAACCATTAGCGCTCCGGCCGGGTTGTGTGAGGGATAGGGGCGCGGTGGTTCCCGGCGCAATAGTCCCAGAAGATGCGCCATGCCGGCTTTCGGGTCGGGCAGGAACGCGGAAAACCGCGCTTCTGCGGGGCCAATGATGCCCCAGATCAGACGAACCAGAAGCGCCGCCAGAGCCCCCCATCCGATCCAGACATGCAGTGTCTTTCCCGGTTCGTCCAGCAGGCCGTTGAGAATGACGGCTGCGGCGATCGTCCAATGGGTCAGCCGCACCAGCGGGTCCCAAAGAGAGGGCGACGCGATGTCGCCCCCGGAAAATGCCGAAGGAGATGGCATCAGTCGTCTTCCTTGATTTTGGCGACATCGCCGGATGCTGGATCGATGTAGACTTCCCAATGGGTCTTCTTAGCGTCGATGCACTTTGCTTCGATCATGCCGTCTTCGGCACCGAATTTCGTGACTTCGCAGCCAGCATCGGCCAGGGCGGCCGTTGCGGTTTCGGGTGTGGTGCCGACATGATCACCCACAGCGGGCAGGGCATTTGCAAGCATCGGCGCGGTGATCAGTGCGGCGGTGAGCAGGATCGTCTTGGTCATCAGGAAAGCTCCTTTATCTGGATTGTCCGGCTTGGTCCGGATGACAGAGATATGTGGAGATTGGCGTGCGGCGTCGATTGCACAGATGCTGCCGGATGGGGTGATAAGCAGCTGCTTACGGGGAAATCTGTTGTGCGATGCCCTCGTATGCGTCCGACGGGACGGGGTGCGGACACCGACAGATGTCTGAAACGATCGGCGTGCCGGATCGTCGGGGGACGAGATCCGGCACGCCTGTGGACGCGGGGTAGACTGCTGCGCAGTCCGGGCTCAGATGCGTTCGATCCGGGCAGGCAGGCCCTGGCGAACGGCGGTGCCCGAGACGGGGTCGACCCAGACACCGGCTTTGGCGCGGCTCGGGTCGGTGATCCCCAGATCGTTCAACAGCACGCCAGCGGCCAGTCGCGGGTCTGCGGCGATGGTCTGGTCATCAATGGTGATGTCCTTTGCGCCAAAGCCTTTGTGACCGTAGCCGTGTTCGATGGCCACCGTGTCCGGGGCGATGCCATTGCGGACCACGGCAACGCTTTCAAGGGTTCCGCCGGGCGTCGTCAGGCGCACCATATCGCCGGTTGCGATGCCGTGCTGCGCGGCCAGAGCCGTTCCGACGATGACCGGGTTCGAGGCGACGATGCGCAAGAGTGCCGGGGCCCCAACGGAATAGGAGTTTTGCAGGGGCGATTTGAAGCTCATGACCTGGATCGGCCAGTCTGTTTTCGTGAAATGATCCGCGACTTTCGATCCGTCTGCAAATTCGGCTTCGCGCCAATAGGGCGTGCCGGGCAGTCGCGTGCCAGTTGTGGCGCGGCGGAAACTGCCAAGACCTTCGTTCCAGACCAGCATCGGTTTGGTAAAGGCGTAGGTCGCCTTGTCGCCCTGATAGCTGCGCTCGATGTTCTCATAACGCCCGCCCTTGGCGTAGACCGTCGCGGCCTTGCGCCACTCGTTCGGCTTCAGCGTGGCTTTCAGATCGGCGAGAATGCGGGTGACATTGGACAGTGTGATGTCTTCGTCTGTTGCATCTGCAACCGGGCTGCCCAGCATCGCGACGTTTGCGGCACCACGTATGTACCAGTCTTCGGCCCGGTTGAGCGGATGCAATTTGCCATCTGCGTCCGGGATCGCCGCATCGCCAAAGCCCGGCATCCCGATCCGTTTGGCCACTGCGATCAGGAAGGTTTCCATGCCGATCCGTTCGCCTTCGGCGTTTTTCTCTATCTTTGGCTCAATGACCGGCCAGCGGGCCGTGGTCGCTTTGGTGGCCACGCCGCCCCAGGGTTTGGCAAAGCCCCATGTTTCATACATCACCGAATCCGGAACGATGTAGTCAGAAATCGCCGTGCTCTCGTTGATGAACGGATCGATGGAAATGATCAGAGGTACGACTTGCGGGTCTTTCAGCTTTTCGACCATATGGGAAATGCCGGGGATGCCGTAGACCGGGTTGGTGTTGCGGAAAATCAGCGCTTCGGCCCCATAGGGGTAATGGTTCACCAGCGAGCTGATCCATTCGGTCGCAAGCCCCGGAGCGTTCGGATACCACGGCCCGTCGGCGGGATAGGGTTTGCCTGCGGCTTTCTTGGTTTTGAATTCGGTGGTTTTTTCATAAGGCACGTTGCGCCCGTAGGGCAGGCCTTTGGCCTGCACGGCCCCGGGGAAACTGGCGAGATCATAGGCCGGGCCCTTGTTGTCGGGGAACCAGCCGCCCGCGATCATCGTGCCACCTTTCCAGTTCAGGTTGCCAATAAGCGTGTTGAGCATCATCAGCGCATAGGCATTGGCAAAGCCCGAGCCGTTCATCATGCCGCCGTGCGAATTGACCGCGGCTTTGCGGCCGTGACTGGTAAACTCACGAGCCAGATCTTCGATCGTCGCAACCGGGATGCCGCAGGCGGCGGCGTAATCGTCCATGCTCAGCCGGCTGGCCTCTTCGCGCAGCAGGGTGAGCCCGGTTTTTACCGCGACAGGCCCGGTTTGGGTCTCGGCCAGCCCCTTGTGGAACAGAGGGGCGGCCGAGGTGCCAGCAGGGACGGGGCCGGCGTCAGAGGCGACCATATAGGGATCGCTGTCGGAATAGGGGGCGCCCTCGATCGCTAGCCCCATATCCGAACCGCGCAGGAGCTTGCCGTAACGGGGATGGTCGTCGGCGACAATTACCAGATGGGTGGCGTTGGTCCAGCTTGGCTCCCCTGCTGCGTCGGCGGCGGCCTTGGAGGGCTGGGCGAGATAGTCGTGATTGATCCGGTTGTTTGCAAACATCCACTGCATCATCGCCATGGCCAGCGCGCCATCGGTGCCAGGTTTGATCGGTAGCCAGCGCGCGCGGTCTCCAGAGGGTCCGTTCTGGGCGTGGTTCAGCACCGGGTCGATGACCACATAGCTCAAATCGCCATCGACACGTGCCTTGGCGACAAGATTGCCGATGCGTTTGAACGGGTTGCCCGCGTTGCCCGGGGCGGTGCCTGCAAAGATGATGAATTCGGCGTTGGAGAAATCGGGCTTGGCATGCGGCATCTTTTTAAAGTCGCCGAACATCGCCCCCGAACCAGAGCGATAGGCGCCACCGCAATAGGACCCGTGGCGGGTGAAGTTGTTCGATCCAAAGCTCTGTTTCAGCCAGCGCAGCACAAAGTTATCCCGCCCGTCATCGACGCAGTTCATCCAGACCAGCCTGTTGGCGCGCGGGCCGAATTCGGGAGCGCCTTCAAGAGCCGGGGCGTCCAGATCGCGGATTTCGCGCAGACCGGCGACGCGGCCTTCGCCAAAGAGATCGCCGCCCTCGGTCACCTCTTCGATGAGCTGTTCAAAGCTGATGGTTTCCCATTTGCCCGATCCGCGGGGGCCGACCCGTTTCAAGGGTTTCAATACCCGGCGCGGGTTGTCGACCTGTTGCAGCACCGCGTTGCCGCGCCCGCAGGCGGTGGAGCGGTTGGTCAGGCCCTGACCCGTGCCCGCCTGTGCCATGGCGGCGAAACTTTCGGCAACGGAACTCTCATAGGGGATGAATGGATCGGTGCTCATAGCGCTATAGGGATTGCCTGAGACACGCAGCACCTTGTTGTTGGCCTTATCGACCCGCACCCGCACGCCGCACATGGTCGTGCAGCCGATGCACATGGTGTAGCTCATGGCCTGATCGGGGTTGAGCGTTACGTCACCTGTTTGCGGGTCTACCGCATATTCCGCGGGGATCGAATTGCCGGTGACATGTTCGTCACGCGGTCTTTGGCCGGACCATTTGCCCTTGGCCAGTTTCTGGACGGTTTCGCTATAACCGACACCGAATGTTCCCAGCGCCCCCGCAGCGGCGACACCTTTGAGAATGTTACGACGATTGGTCATGGTTTGTCTCCTCAGACAGAGCGGGCAGGGGTGGGGTGGGGACGGGTCTGGGCAGGGGGAACCGCATCGGTCCAGGGGACGAAAGTCGTGTAGACAATCATCAAGAAGATCCACAGTCCGAAGGTGCCGATGACCCCCATAAGCCCCGCAACGCCGGTAGGCATCAGCGCGTCATAGAGGCCGGAGCCGACTTTCGGCACAGCTTGGCCACCCATGAACACTGTCCAGCGGAACATCCATGCCGCGTGAATGGCGATCAGCCCGGTGATAAGGCCGGTGTTGCGTGGCAGGGCAACAGCCAGGACAAAGGGAATGGCGACGGAGGCTGCGCCCCAGAGCGCGATTTGCTGCCAGACCGGAAAGCCTGCGACAGAGGCGAGGGCTTCGGAATGCACCGGCGAGATGCCGGAGATGGCCACGGTAAACCAGGCCATTCCGAGGGCGCCCACCAACGCCAGTGCCAGTGCGAGGCGACGGTTGAGCGTGCTTTCCAGCGTGGCTTCCCGGCACAGCATCCGTTCGAGAACCAGCATGACCCCCAACGCGCCGACGGCACCAGTGGCGGCGAATTGCAATGGCAAGAATGGCGTGTTCCAGAGCGGACGGGCACGCACGACCATCACCTCGGAGCCGGTGTAGACAAGGATGCCAATGGCGGAAAGGCCAGCCAGCAGGCCAAGCGGACGGGCAAAACTGTTGCGGGCGCCACCCAGAGAGAACAGCCGAAACAGCCAGGCAAAGCGCCAGTCATCCTGTCCCATACGATGGAAGTCAGGCCGATGAATAGACCAAGCAAACAGCAGCATCAGCCCCACATATGACGGCACGATCCACGCCCCCCAGGCCATCCATGAGCTTGTATGCGTGTAGACGAAGAACTCCCAGAATCGAAACGGCTGGTGCAAATCGGCCAAAAGCGCGATGGGCGCGGTGATGCCGGTGGTGACAGCGACCATAAGCGCCAAACGCGCGACGCGCAGGTCGGCGGATTTGCCAAAGACAAAGGCGGGAAGCGTCATCAGAAGCGCAGTCACGGAGATGGCGATGAGAAAGAAATACTGGACCGCCCAGGGCTGCCATGCAGCGTCATGAACGGCACCGACGAGTTCGTGAACTTGGACCTCCATCACAGGCCCTCCCCATGGTGTTGCGCGGATGCGGCCATTTCCGGATGATAGGCGGCTTCGCCCGCCACGCGCCCGTCGAGCACGTCATCAAGGCCGATGTAATAAACGTTCGGGTTGGTGTGCATCTCGGGGCGCAGCACGGACACTTCATTGTCGCGCAGCATTTTCGACACGTCGCTGTCGGGGTCATTCAGATCGCCAAAGTTGCGCGCGCCGCCGACACAGGTTTCGACACAGGCAGGCAGGAGCCCCGCTTGTGTGCGATGAAAGCAAAAGGTGCATTTGTCCGCCACCTGGGTTTCGTGGTTGATGAACCGCGCATCATAAGGGCAGGCCTGCACGCAATAGGCGCAACCGACGCATTTCGACGCGTCCACCAGAACCTCGCCATTCTCAGCCTTGAAGGTGGCCTCGACCGGGCACACCGGCAGGCAGGGCGGGTTGTCGCAATGGTTGCAAAGCCGGGGCAGCATCACCATGGCCGGGTCCTGACCGTCCTTCACCAGTTCATAAACGGACACATGGGTGCGGAAGGCGTCTTCAGGGACGGCGTTTTCCATGATGCAGGCAACGGTGCAGGCCTGACAGCCGATGCATTTGCGCAGATCGACCACCATGCCCCAATGCGGCACATGAGCGCCCTCTGTGGCTGTGGCGGATTGGCTGGCGCCGGCGACGGTGGCCGCAGCGCCGATGGTCACCTGGCCGATCGCTCCTAAGAAACCGCGACGTGTCGTGTCCATTTGGCTGATCCTTTCTTGTGGCTCAGCCAAAGCCTATGTCCGGGGTGTTGGCGGTGGTATCGGCGTAAACCCGGGGGTATTAGGGGTTTTCCCCTAAGTTTCGCCCCATCCCGCCGCGACAAGCCGCCGCACCATTTCTGCGGTGCTGCCGCAGGCGAGTTTGCTCATGGCGTTATGGCGATGGATCTCAACGGTCTTGGGGCTGATCCCCAGCTCATGCGCGATCTGTTTGTTCTGCAATCCGCGAACCACGGCGCGCGCCACTTCGGCCTCGCGCGCGGTCAGACTGTCGATCTTTGTGGTGATCTCTGCCCGGTCTCCCGCCTCGGTCGCGCGGCTGCGGCTCAGTTCCAATGCATCTTTGATCCGCTCGATCAGGGCCATGCCTTGCACCGGTTTTTCAAAGAAATCGATAGCGCCCGCGCGCATCGCCTTGACGGCCATGGGCACATCACCGTGCCCGGTGATCATGATGACGGGCAGAGGGCATTTGCGCTGGGCCAGCTCGTCCAGAAGCTCAAGTCCTGACATGCCGGGCATGCGTACATCGGCCAGAATGCAGCCAAGGCCTTCGTGCCTGCCCTTGGCCGCGTCAAGCGCCTCAAGAAAGGTCACGGCGGAATTGTGGGTCGCGATTTCCAGACCGAGAGAGGACAGGAGAAACCCCAGCCCGTCGCGGACGGCGCGGTCGTCATCGACGATGTGGATCAAGCCATCTTCAGTCATCAGTGTCCTTTATCGGAAGCCAGATCAGAACCCGCAATCCGGGGCCGTCCTCAGGCGTTTCGGCGCGCATCCAGCCGCCATGGGCCTCAATGATGGATCGTGACAGCGCCAGGCCAAGCCCGATCCCTTCCGCTTTGGTGGTATAAAAGGCCTCGGCGAAATGGTCCATTGCCTCAGCCGTCATCCCATAGCCATGATCGCGGACCGACACGCACAGCCCCGGTCCACGCGCGGGATCCTCGCACCGCGCGGCGCCAAGCACGATGGTGCGCGCCTCCGGCGGGGTGTCGCCCATCGCATCAATGGCGTTCTGCACGAGGTTGAGCACGACCTGCTGAAGCTGCACGAAATCCGCAGAAATTCTGGGAAGGGTGTCGTCGATCTGCAATGTGACCGTGACCCCCGCACGATTGGCCGACGCCACATAGATCGCGGCGCAGTCTTCCAACAGCGCCCCCATGTCCACGGGCGCCATCTGGCTTTCGCGCTTGCGCACGAAGGCGCGAATGCGTTTCACTACCGTCGCCGCTCGTTCGGCCTGGCCAGCCATCTCCTGCGAGGCCCGCCCCATGTCTTCTTCCGAAAACCGTCCGGCGTTGATCCGCATCAGACATCCCTGTGCATAGTTGGAAATCGCGCTGAGCGGCTGGTTCAGCTCATGGGCGATGGAGCTGGCCATTTCGCCCAGAATGGACAGCTTGGCCACATGTTCCAGTTCCAGCCGGTGCTGCCGGTCGGCCTCTTCAGCGCGTTTGCGTTCTGCGATCTCATGCATCAGCGCGGCATTGGTTTCCTTCAGCGCCTTTGTCCGTTGCCGTACCAGGGTTTCAATCCGGACCGAATAGAGCGCCCAGAACATCAGGGCCGCCGCGATCACGATCAGCCACTCCTGATAATCTGCAATGAATTCGCGGATCGAGACCGTGCCGGTGTGGGCGTAGGGACCGATCTGAAGCTTGCGTAGAAGATCATGCACAGGCTGATAATCCAGCGGCACGGTCCAGAGATTTCCCTGCTCCATTTGCAGGAGTGCCACAGCGACCTGTTTGCTCAGCGCCGGGTCCGTGTCTGGCGCCTTGGCGAAAGGCCAGCCGGGATAGATGGCGCTTGAGGTCGAGCAACCGGTGACCTTCGAACTCTCCGTGTTCACGGCAAAGGCCTGCAGCCCCTGAAACCGCGCCGCATCTTCGCGCTGCAGATCTTCCAGCATGCAGGTCCGCAGCACTGCGGCGTCGGCATGACCGTCAAGAACCGCCTCAGCGGCTGCGCGCATCGGGTAACCCGTCGTCATCAGTTCAATACGGCGTGGCAACTGCGGATCGATGTCCAGCATCTCTGCCCAGACGATCTGAAACCCACCGAAGGCCTCGGGGGACACGATGGCAAGCCGGTGTCCGGTCAGATCGTCGAGGGTTTCAAAGCCGCGGTTGGTGACAAGCGTCGAGGCGACGGGCAGGTCGTCCTGAGCGGTGGCGATCCGGCTGATATGGTGATCATATTCCAGCATCGCATAATTGCCGGGATTGGTGATGACAAAGTCCAGCTCTGCACGCGACAGGGCGGCGTCGAGTTCATAGATATCCAGCGCCTCAAGGCGGAAGTCATAATCCGGCAGCGCCCGATTGAGCGCGTCTTCGGTGGCCTGCCATTGATTGAGCGCCTGATCTGTCGTGCGGTATTTCAGGACGCCGATTGTCAGAGGTTCCCCGGCCTGTGCAGCCAGCACAGAGACACCCAGCATGAGCAAAGCTGAGATAAGTTTTGTCCAAAGCCGTTTCATAGCGATTGCGCCTATTGAGATCCCGGTGCCCCTGGGGAAGGCTACCCCGTGTCGTGGCGATTGTCTTCCCCCATCCTGTCAGGGGGCGACACTCTGTCCACGATCTGAAGGTCGGGAAGGCTCAGTCGAGATGGAGGGCGCATTTGGCGGCGCGCTGGGTGCGTACAGAGGTTACGATGTGCGACAGGATGACAAAGACGATGGCCAGGGCGATCACGGCGGCAATCGGGCGGTTGACGAAGTCGAGCCGGCTGTCGACGCGGGCCATGGCCGCGCGCAGCTTGACCTCCATGATCCCGCCCAGAACCATGCCCAGAATGATCGGCACCACGGGCAGATCGAGCCGTTTCAGGATCAGGCCGAAGACGCCAAAGCCCGCGCCGATGGCACAATCCACCACGGAGTTGCGCAGCGAATAGACGCCGACGAAGCTCAGCAGCAGGATCATCATCCCCAGAAACCGTGTCGGAATACGGATCAGACGGATCAGCCAATTCGAAGACATCAGCATGAATAGGATCACGATCACGTTGAGGGCCAGCAGGGCCAGATAGAGCGCATAAACGAAATCCCGATCGTCGCGAAACAGCGCCGGGCCGGGGACGACATTGTGCACATAGAAGACCGACAACATCATCGCGGTCAGGGCTTCGCCGGGGATGCCAAGTGCCAGGAGCACGTCTAGGCTCATCAGCATGGAAAAGCCGGCAAGGAGAGCGTCTATCTGGGATCCTCAGAAGTTGATCATCATGAAAGTGCGAATGCTGTCAGGCAGGTAGGCATAGACTGCACCCGCCGGGACTTTCACATTCAGCCCCGCTTTGAAGATGGCCACGACGGCGAAGCCGAACAGGGCGGCAGAGAGATAGCTTTGTGCGCTGCGATAGTCCAGCCGCCAGACCAGCAGCAGAGCAAATCCCACGTTGGTGGGCAGATAGCCTAGCTGCGGCATCAGCAGCACATAGGCGATAAACCAGGCGACGAATTCCAGAGATCGCAGCCAGTATATCACCTCTTGTGCGAGTCCGAGCGTGCGTTGGGAGACGGCTGTGCCTAGAAAATGCACGGCCCCGAAGCCCACCATCATCGCGATGCCCACCGCCGGCCAGAAGGCCGGTTGCGCGAACAGCGATGTATTGGTGACCCAGCGGGTCTGAAATGGCAAAAGCACGAGTGTGGCCAGCGCAAAGGCCAGGAATGCCAGAGCAAAGACCAACTCGCCGGGGCGGCGGTCTCGTCACATCAGGGCAAGAAGGGATTTTGCGGTCTCCATTTGGGGGCTTTCTGAGAAAGGGTAGGTAAGAAAGATCCCCACGGGCTCGAAGGAATTGCCTTCCAGCGGCTGTAAGGCAGTCGCGGCACAGCCCCGCACGCTCAGACCTCAGGCTGCGGCGACGATTCTGGCTGTGATCTTTTCGGCCTCTTTCAGCGCCTCAAGGTCAATGCCATGGTCAAACCCGGCGGCGCTGATTTCTTCCAGCACGGCGCGGGTGTCGACGTTGCCGGTGGCACCGGGGGCATAGGGGCAACCGCCCAGACCCCCGGCAGAGGCGTCAAACACCCGCAGCCCGTGATCAAGAGCCACCCGTACCAATGCGCGCGCCTGGCCGTTGGTGTCGTGAAAATGTCCCGCCAGCCGCCCGGCGGGCAGTTGTTTCAACAGATGGCTGAGCAGAGCTTCTAAAGTGCCCTTTGTGCCGAACCCGATGGTGTCGCCCAGCGAGACCTCGTAGCAGCCGATATCCAACAGCTTTTGCGCCCATGTCGCCACGGTCGCGGGATCGGTCGGCCCGTCAAAGGGGCAGGCGATCACGGTGGACAGATAGCCACGCACCGGCAGGCCGATCTCGGCTGCGCGGGCCATGAGCGGGGTGAAGCGGTCGAAGCTTTCCGCGATGCTGCAATTTAGGTTGGCCTGACTGAACCCTTCGGAGGCCGCCGCAAAGATCGCCACCTCGTCACAGCCGGCCTGAATGGCGCTTTCCAACCCGCGCAGGTTCGGGGTGAGTGCAGCATAGCGCACCCCGGTGAGGCGCGGGATGCCCGCCATCACCGCGCTGGCGTCGGCCATCTGCGGCACCCAGCGCGGGCTGACAAAGCTGGTGGCCTCGATCTTGCTGAACCCCGCGCGGCTGAGCGCCGTTATCAGGGCGATTTTGGTTTCGGTCGGCACCTGCGCGCCAAGGCTTTGCAGCCCGTCGCGGGGACCGACCTCAAACAGGGTGACTTGATCGGGCATGGCTTACCTCGCGGATTGGCTGAGCGCTTCGGGGAGCGCGGTCACCAGTTCGGGGAAGAAGGCAAACAGGATCAGCACCGCCATCTGGATCAGGAAGAACGGGATCACGCCGCGATAGACCTGTCCGATGCCGATCCCCTCGGGCAGAACGCCCTTGAGATAGAACAGCGTATAGCCGAAGGGCGGGGTGATATAGGCCATCTGGGCGGTGATCATGAACAGCACACCGAACCACAGCGGATCAAAGCCCAGCGTGGAAATGATCGGCAGGAACACCGGTACGCACAGCAGGATGATCCCGATTTCGTCCAGAAACAGCCCGAGGAAGATCAGCACCAGAACCATGGCGCCGAGCACAACCCAACGCGACGCTTCCAGTCCTTCGACGAAGTTCAGCAGAGAATCCGCGCCGCCGGTGGCGACAAAGACCGAAATGAACGCCCGTGCCCCGATGGTGATCCAGAGGATCATCGCGGTGACGCGCAGCGTGTCGGTGGCGGCCTCGGACAGCATCGGCAGCGACAGGCGGCGGGTGAAAAGCGCGGAAATGGCTGCGCCCAAAACGCCGACGGCGGCGGCTTCGGTCGGGGTGGCAATGCCGGCATAAATCGATCCCAGAACGCCCAGAACGACGAAGGCCGGCAGGATCAGGCTTTTGAGTTTGCCCAGCTTTTCACGCAACGGAATGTCGTCGAGATGGTCGGGTTTCGGGGCCAGCTCCGGATTGATCCATGTCCGGATCAGGATGTAGCCGATATAGCTGGCTGCAAGGATCAGACCGGGCACGATGCCCGCGGCAAACATCTTGCCGATCGAGATTTGCGCGGTGATGGCATAGACGATGGTGATCACCGAGGGCGGGATCAGGATACCCAAGGTGCCGCCCGCGCAAATGGCACCAAGGGCCAGCGGCGGGTGATAGCCGCGCGACAGCATTGAGGGCAGGGCGAGGATGCCCATGGCCGCCACGGCGGCGCCCACGACACCGGTCATGGCGGCGAGGATGGTGCAGATGGCAATCGTGCCGACCGCAAGGCCACCGTTGATGCGCGAAAACCACGTTTCCATTGCGTCATAAAGCGCGTCGATGATCGAGGATTTCTGCAGGATCGAGGCCATCAGCACATAGAGCGGGATCGCCATCAAAGATTCCGAGGTCATCGTCTCAAAGGTATTGAGAACCGCAACGATCAGTGCCGAGGGTCCCCACAGCAGAATGGTCGAGATAAAGGCAATGGCTCCAAGAACAAAGGCCAGACCAGCGCCGCTGAGCATGAAGGCGATCAGCGAGGAGAACATGAACAGCAGGATGAGCGAGCTTTCCATCACGCAGCCTCCTCACCCAAAAGGGTGTTGATCGCATCCGCCAGCGCCTGAAGCGTGAGCAGCAGTGCAGAGAGCGGCAGGAACGCTTTGGCGGGCCATATCACCGGGTTCCAGGCCGAATAGCTGGTTTCCCCATAGTTAAAGGACTGCCAGACCAGCGGCAGGCTGAACCACAACAGGATCGCCCCAAAGACGCCAGCCAGTATCAGTGCAACCAGTTGTAGGATCTTTGCCAGACGTCCGGTGGCCGCCGAAGACAGGACGTCCACCGCGACATGGCCACCCAGATGCAGCAGATAGGGTCCACCCAGCAGGAAGAACGGGCCAAAGATCAGCGTCGCCAGCTCTGGCGCCCATGAGGTCGGCGCGGAGAGCATATAGCGCGAGATCACCTCCCACAGCATCAGAAGAACGATGGCGTAGACCAGCCATTTCGCCAGAACGAACAGTCCGCGGTTGAGCGCCGTGATGCGCCGGGCCAGAGAAATCATGGGGAAAGCTCCGCTAAGTCAAGGACGGCCCCGCCACGGCAAAAATGCCGGGCGGGGCCGCGGGGGGATCTTCAGATCAGAGGAGACGCAGCTCCTGCATCAGCGCAATCTGGCTGTCCATCATCCGTTTGGACAGGTCATCGGTTGCGGCTTTTTTCCACGACTCGACTGCTTTGGCGCGGCCTTCGGCGATGTCGGTGGGATCGAGGTCGATGATTTCCACACCTGCATCGGCGAACTTCTGCAGGTATTCGCCGTTGGCAACCAGAATGTTCTGGCGCAGCGTGCCCGATATTTCGCGGGCGGCGACGGCCAGAGCGGCCTTTTGCTGATCGTCGAGCGCGTCATAAGCGCGGGTATTGGCGACGTAGGAGGTCGCCGTGGTCGGCTGATGCACGCCCGGCAGGATCAGATATTTCGCGACTTCGTGCAGCCCCTCTTCGTAGTTGGCCTTGATGTCGCCGCGGTCGGCCACATCGATCAGCCCTTTGTCGAGGGCGGAATAGACCTCGGAGGTCGGCAGCGGCGAAACGGAGACGCCGAAATCTGCCATGACGGCCGCGGCGAGCCCGACGAAGCGGCCTTTGAGACCGTTCAGATCCGCGATGGTGCGGATCGGCACCGTCGAATGCATTGGTTCCTGACCGTATACGGTGGGCGCGACATAGGAGAGCCCGGCACCGGCATAGCTTTCGCGCGCCAGCTCCAAACCCCCGCGTTCGTAGAACCAGGCCTCATATTGATCGGCTTCCGGGAACCCGAAGGGCACCGTCGAGGAAAATCCATGCGCCGGGATTTTTCCTGCCGTATAGCCGTCAAAGGTCTTCATCATCTCGAAGGCGCCGCCGCGCACCGCATCAAAGGCCTGCGCCGAGGGCACAATCTGCCCGCCTGCGAAAGGTGTGATTTCCAGCGATCCGTCGGTCAGCTCAGCCACGCGGGCGCAGAATTTTTCTTCATACAGCATCGGCGTGGTGCCGCCGCCCCAAAGGGCTTGCATCCGCCATTTGGTCACGCCCTGCGCACGGGCCGCGCCGCTGGTCAAAAGTGCCGGAGCGGCAAGGCCAGCAGCGGCGCCAAGGCGCAACAGGTTGCGTCGTGTCGAAAGTGTCATGATAGTCGTCCTCCCTGAGTTTTCAGAATTCAGATGCCCTCCAGCACCCGTTTTGCGCAGGCGACGCTGACGTCACCCTCTGCCACGATGGTTTTGGCCACCGTGTCGATGTCGCTACCGGTGGCTCCTGCCGTGATCGCGATGTTGCGCGCGTGCAGTGTCATGTGACCGCGTTGAATGCCTTCGGTTGCCAGAGCCCGCAGGGCGGCCATGTTCTGGGCCAGACCCACTGCGGCGGTGACTTCCGCCAGTTCCTGTGCCGATTGAACGCCCATCAGTTTTAGCGCTGCCTGTGCGGCAGGATGGGTCCGGGTTGCGCCGCCGACAATACCAAGCGCCATCGGTGTTTCAAGCGTGCCGACCAGACAGCCGTCCGCCGCGATTTCCCACTGCGTGAGCGAGGTATAGCGGCCGTTGCGCGCGGCATAGGCATGGGCGCCGGCCTCAATCGCGCGCCAGTCGTTGCCAGTGGCGACGACGACCGGATCAATGCCGTTCATGATGCCCTTATTGTGAGTGGCGGCGCGGTAGGGATCGATGATCGCCAGCGCACAGGCCTCGACGATCCCTTGGGCCACCTCTTCGCCCGCAAGCGTCTTGGTGGTCAGCGCAGCGGTCGGAATGCGCACAGAGGCGGTCACAACGCGGCGGTCGGCAAGATTGGACAGGATGCGCAGGCGCACTTTGCCACCGGTGATGGCCTCGACGCGGGGGGCCAGAAGTTCGGCCATGGTGTTGACGGTGTTCGCCCCCATGGCGTCGCGCACGTCGACCAGAAGATGGGCCACGACCATCGGGCCAATCGGGCTTTCCGGGAAAACCTCGATATCGATGTCCTTGCAGCCACCGCCGAGATCCACCAGCACCGTGTCCTTGGAATTGGCCAGGTTGATCAGCTCATCGCGATGGGCCCGTAGCGCGGCACGCGCGCCATAGGGATCGCTCAGCCCGACGATCTGGATCTGGGCACGCATGATCGGTGTTGTGGCGCTGACCTGAAAGCCGCCGCCGGCACGGGCGAGTTTGGCCATGTAAGAGGCTGCGGCGACAACCGAAGGTTCTTCGACGGCCATCGGTACAAGATATTCGCGCCCGTTGACGACGAAATTCGTTGCCACGCCCAGCGGCAGTTCGAATTTGCCGATGACGTTTTCGATCATACCATTGGCAACGGTCATCGGCAGGCAGGGGGTTTCGGACAGAGCTGCCTGTGTGTCGGCATCGACGCCGGCGGCTTTGGTTACGGCCTCAAGACGTTCGGCGGGTTCCATGTCACGCATGCCCTCGATCCGGGATTGAACCGCGGACGGGGTCAAGGTTGCGCTAACAGTCATTCGTGTCTCCTCCAAAAACTAGGCGCGACCATGGCGGGATTCGGAAAGTTTGTATTGGTACAGTTTGGGGAAAACTCTCTATACTGTACCCATATTCTTATGGACACACTGTTTTCATGTCACAGACCAAAACAGATCGAATCTTCGACGCACTGCGCCATCGCATTGAAACCGGTGATCTGGCCGAGGGCAGCAAGCTGATGTCGCTGCGCCATGCCGCCGACAGTTTCGCCGTGTCCAAAAACATCATGGTCGCCGTCTATGACCGTCTTGTTGCGCAAGGGCTGGCGATCTCGCGACAGGGGGCAGGTTTCTTTGTCGCGCAGCCCGCGCCGGCCACCAAGGAGCCCGCGACCCTGCGCGAGGCGCGCGACAGCGTGTCTTTGCTGCACGCCCAGCTGGATCGCCCCTATAAGGTGCTGGTGGGAGACGGACGCCCGCCGGAAAGCTGGCTGCTGAGCAATGCACCCGCGGTCAGCCTGCCCGAGGGCGAAGCGGGCTATGGCGCGCCCAACGGGCTTTTGGCGCTGCGCCAGTATATTGCCGCGGCGCAACTGGCGGCGGGGATCGAAGTGTCGCCGGGGCAAATCGTAACGACCTTTGGGGCCAACCACGCGCTGGATCTGATCCTGCGGCGTTTCACCCGTCCGGGCGATACGGTGCTGGTCGATGATCCGGGCTATTATCCGCTGTTTGCCAAGCTCAAACTGCAGGGCGTGTCCATGGTCGGCATTCCGCGTGGTCCCAGTGGGCCGGACCCCGAGGTGTTACAGGAGGCGGCACAGCGCCATCGTGCCAAGCTGTTTTTCACCCAGTCGCTGGCCCAGAACCCGACCGGCTGGTCGATGGATCTGCCCACCGCTCATGCGGTGCTACAGGTCGCAGACCGGCGTGACATGCTGGTGATCGACGATGATCCGTTTATCGACCTGCCGGGGGTGCAGGGAACGCGGCTGGCCTCACTCGATCAGTGTCAGCGGGTGATCCAGATCGGCACCTATTCCAAAACGCTTTCGCCGTCTTTGCGCTCGGGGTACATCATCGCGGCCCCCGAGATCGCCCGCAGTCTGGCGGAACTCAAGATGGTGCTGACGGTCAACAGTTCCAGCCACACAGAACGGCTTATCGCTGATCTGATCCGCGCGCGGCGCTATGAAAAGCAATGTTCGCGGATGGCCAAGCGGCTGGCGCAGGAACGTGAGGCGGGGATGGAGCGCTTGGCAGCTATCGGTCTTGCGCCCGTGGTGGCTCCGGCAGCAGGGTTGTACGGCTGGATGCCGCTGCCTGCGCCGCTGAACGATATGGAAGTTGCGCAGGCGGCCGCTGCACAGGGGATATTCATTGCGCCTGGAGGGCTGTTTCGGGTTGCTGAATACCCTCATGCCCCGGCGCTGCGCATCAACTGGAGCCGCGTGAACGACAGCCGCTTCTTTTCCTTCCTGCGCGGGCTTGTCACCACCCACCCGGCAAAGCCGTCCTGACCCCGGGCCGTGACATGTGACTTGTATGATGCCGGAACCTTGCTAGGGTTCAGCGCATCATGCGTCACGGGGGGTGTTAGGGTGGCACGTATTCTGTTGGGAATTTGTACCTGCCGGCGTCCGCAGCTTTTGACGGAATGTCTGGCATCTCTGGCAAAGTTGCGGGTGCCGGAGCGGCATCAGTTGCAGATTGTGATCGTGGACAATGAGCGCTCTGAAGAGACCCGGCATCTGGTCGCCGCGGCCCGGCTCGGCGCAGGCTATGAGGTCGAGCCACGGCGGGGCATATCCTATGCCCGCAACCGCATTCTGGATGTTGCACTTGCAACGGATGCAGACTGGATCGTGATGCTTGATGACGATCAGACCGTGCCACCCGATTGGCTTGAGGCGATGCTGTTCGCGCAGATGAAAACGCAGGCCGATGTGGTGCATAGCGTTGTCGACTTCCTCTTGCCCGATGGCAGCCTGTTTCCGCAGCCAAAGCCGAGCTGGAAAGCCGGGGTGGAGTTCACCACGACCAATGGCGTGATGTTCCGCCGGGCCCTGATTGCGCCGGAGGCGCTTGGGCTGCGCTTCGATCTGCGTTTTGGCCTGAGCGGAGGGGAGGATCGCTTTTTCTTCATTCAAGCCACGCAACAGGGGATGATGATCGCGCTTTGTCCATTGGTCTCGGCCACGGAAAAACTGCATGCAGAGCGAATTGGGTTTCGGCCACAGTTTCGGCGTGAGTTCCATCAGGCAATGGTCGACACGCGTCAGGACATTATTTTGTTTGGAGCCAGTCGGACCTGCGCGCGCTTGCTCCGGTTTTATGGGCGCAAGGTCTTTCAGGGGCTTGGGTCGCTTATCGGGGGGCTGGTGCTGTGGCCAGTCGCACGCGACTATGCTCGGCGCAAACTGGCCAAAGTTCCCAAGCAACTGGGCCGTCCGCTGGGAGGTTTTTGGGGCCTGCTCTCACCGCGTTTGCCGCAACACTATCTGCAGGTTGACGGGGCTTAACGAAACGTCATGTGTTGCCGCCAATTTAATCCCTCGGGGATATTGGGGGAGTGCGGTGATGTTGCATGAGGTTTCTGGCTTGCGGCAGTTTTACGTCCTTGGCACACCGCGAGCGGTGTGTGGAGCGGCCGGATGGGACGCTCATCGGCGACGCGAAGCCCGAAGGGTACGATGATCTTGACTTTACGACGGCCAATGACGTCCGTTTCCGCAGGGCATTGGCTCACTTGTCGTCGGCGGCCTGCTCAGGCCCTTTAAGCGCGTCTATGCCGAACGCAAGCTGCGCAAATCAACGGTGCAGCTGGGGCGCAGCACGGGGGTCTTCTGGGGTCTGTTTCAGCCCGATCTGCCGAATCTCTATCAAATGATTGATGGCGAATAATCTGCGCACCCCGCGCCGGGACTGGCGCGGGGTGGCAAAAGGGTCCGTCAGGGGATCAGTCGCGCCAGAATGAGATCGGCGGCGTCTTCCGGCGACATCGCGGTCGTGTCGACACGGATCTCCGGGTTTTCCGGGGCCTCATAGGGGCTGTCGATCCCGGTGAAGTTTTTGAGATCCCCGGCCCGTGCCTTGGCGTAGAGGCCTTTCACGTCCCGTTCCTCGGCCACCTCAAGCGGCGTATCGATGAACACTTCGACGAACTCGCCGGGTTGCATCATCGAACGTACCAATTCGCGTTCGGACCGGAACGGCGAAATGAAGGCGGTGATCACGATCAGCCCCGCGTCGGTCATCAGCTTGGCCACCTCGCCGACGCGGCGGATGTTTTCGATCCGGTCGGCTTCGGTAAAGCCCAGATCCTTGTTCAACCCGTGACGCACGTTGTCGCCATCCAAGAGGAAAGTGTGGCGGTTCATCCGCGCCAGTTTCTTTTCCAGAATATTGGCGATGGTCGATTTGCCCGAACCCGACAGGCCGGTCAGCCACAGGACGGCGGGTTTTTGGTGCTTCATCTGGGCGTGGTGGTCGCGCCCGATGTCCGTGGCCTGCCAGTGAATGTTCTGAGCGCGGCGCAGGGCGAAATGGATCATCCCGGCGGCAACCGTGTGGTTGGTCAGCTTGTCAATCAGGATGAAACCACCTAGGTCGCGGTTTTCTTCATAGGCGGAAAAGGGGATTTCGCGGTCTGTGGTGATATTGGCGACCCCGATGGCATTCAGATCCAGTGTCTTTGTCGCCAGATGTTCCTGGGTGTTGACGTTGATCTCATATTTCGGGTGCTGCACCGTGGCCGACACCGTCTGTGTGCCGATCTTGAGCCAATAGGCGCGCCCGGGCACCATTTCGTTTTCGTCCATCCACACCAGTGTCGTTTCAAACTGGTCGGCGACCTCCAGCGGGGCCTGGGCGGCGGTGATGACCTGACCGCGGGAGCAGTCGATCTCATCGGCCAACGTCAGGGTGATGCTTTCGCCGGCGACGGCCATGTCGCGGTCGCCGTCCAGGTTCACGATACGGGCCACGGTCGAGGTCTTGCCCGAAGGCAGAACCCGGACCGGATCGCCGGGCCGGATCGTGCCGCTGGCGACCAGCCCGGCAAAGCCGCGAAAATCGAGGTTCGGACGGTTGACCCATTGCACCGGCATGCGGAAGGGCTGCGCCTGATCTGCGGTCACATCGACCTCGACCGATTCCAGGAGCGGCAGTAGGGCGGTGCCTTGGTACCAAGGCGTGTTCTCGCTCGGGCCGGTAATGTTGTCGCCGCAATAGCCCGAAATCGGGATCGCGGTGAAGCTGTCGATGCCGATGCTGTCGGCAAAGGCGCTGTAATCGGCGACGATCTGGTCGAAAACGCCCTGATCGTAATCGACAAGGTCCATCTTGTTCACCGCCAGAACGACATGACGGATGCCCAGGAGCTGCACGATATGGCTGTGGCGGCGGGTCTGGGTCAGCACACCTTTGCGCGCGTCGATCAAAATCACAGCCAGATCGGCGGTAGAGGCACCGGTCACCATGTTGCGGGTGTATTGTTCGTGGCCGGGCGTGTCGGCGACGATGAATTTCCGTTTCTCGGTCGCGAAGAACCGATAGGCGACATCAATGGTGATCCCCTGTTCGCGTTCAGCTGCGAGACCATCGACGAGCAGGGCAAAATCTATGCCCTGACCCTGCGTGCCAACGCGTTTGCTGTCGGCTTCGAGTGTGGCCAGCTGGTCTTCGAAAATCATCTTGCTGTCATAGAGCAGCCGGCCGATCAGGGTGGACTTGCCGTCGTCGACGGAGCCGCAGGTGATGAAGCACAGCATGCTTTTATGTTGATGCGCCTTGAGATAGGCGTCGATGTCCTCGGCGATCAGCGCGTCGGTTTTGTAGATGGGATCTGTGGAAGTCGTCATTCGGGTCACCTGATTGGGCACAATGGGGGAGGCGAAACAGCGGGGCTCAGAAATAGCCGTCCTGCTTTTTCTTCTCCATCGAGGCGGACTGGTCATGGTCGATGGCACGGCCTTGACGTTCGGAGGTGGTGGTCAGCAGCATTTCCTGGATCACCTCGGGCAGGGTTGTGGCTTCGCTTTCCACGGCCCCGGTCAGCGGGTAGCACCCCAGTGTGCGGAACCGGATCGACCGCGTGGTCGGTTCTTCACCGGGTTCCAGACGGAACCGGTCATCGTCGACCATCAGGATCAGCCCGTCGCGCTCCACGGTCGGGCGGGGCGCCGAAAAATACAGCGGCACGATCTCGATGCCTTCCAGATGGATGTACTGCCAGATGTCCAATTCGGTCCAGTTGGAGATCGGGAAGACGCGCACGCTTTCGCCCTTGGCCTTGCGCGCATTGTAAAGTCGCCACAGTTCCGGGCGCTGGTTCTTGGGGTCCCAGCGGTGGTTGGCTGAGCGGAAGGAAAAGACGCGTTCCTTGGCGCGGGATTTTTCTTCGTCGCGCCGCGCACCGCCAAAGGCGACGTCGAAACCGTATTTGTCCAACGCCTGTTTCAGCCCCTCGGTCTTCCACATGTCGGTGTGCAGCGACCCGTGGTCAAAGGGGTTGATGCCGCGTTCTTTGGCCTCGGGGTTCTGGTAGACCAGCAGTTCCATACCCGCCTCTTTGGCGGCCTTGTCGCGCAGTTTGTACATGTCCTGAAACTTCCATGTCGTATCGACATGCAGCAGCGGAAACGGCGGCGGGGCCGGGTAAAAGGCCTTTTTCGCCAGATGCAGCATGACGGCGCTGTCCTTGCCGACACTGTAGAGCATCACCGGATTTTCGGCTTCGGCGACGACTTCGCGCAGAATGTGAATGCTCTCCGCTTCGAGCCGTTGCAAATGGGTCAGGGTTTTCGCGGTCATGAGATCATCTTTATTGTTCGAGGTTTCATCCGATTTAGCGCCAAAGTTTTACTGGATAACCTCCCATATGGGGGGTAAATTTAGTTCATGGCGATCCTTTCTGATGAAATCGTGCTGCATAAAGCCCTTTTTGACGCGGCGACCGGGCAGATCGGCCCTACAGCCTGGTCCGGTTTTCTGGCACCGCTGCGGGAGCTAACGCGGGCAGATCATGCCGCCCTGTTGTGGCTGCCGGAGGCGCTGCCGATGGAACACTGGGGCGCTGGGCCAGCCGCTGGACCGGACTGGCTGCCGGAGGAGGAAAGCTTGCGGCTGATGCGTCCGGATCGGGTCTATGCGCAGATCGACCTTCCGGTCGCGCGCGCCGGGGGGCCGATTTTACGCGCGGTGCGATGTCGTGTCGAACCGGATCCGGGCGCAACCACGCCGGGGTCTGTTGTTTTGGCCATCTGGCGCAAAGGGCGGGATTTTCGGGCCGCGGACGGCGTGGTGCTGACAAATCTGGTCCCATTTCTGGGGCAGGCCGTCGAGATCTGGCGCAGGTTGTGCCGGGAGCGCGCCGCTGCCGGACAGAGCGCCGAACTGGCCGCGCGGTTGGGCGCAGGGGCGCTGGCCCTGTCTGTGTCAGGGGAGCTCATGGCGTTGTCTGACATGGTGCACAGGACCCTCGTGGCGCCGGGCGCCTTGCAAGTGCTTGGCAACGGACGGCTGCGGTTTGTCGATCCGGGTGCAGATCAGGTCTATCGCACGGCGCTCTCGTCTCTGCAGACCGACCCGGAGGCGACGGCGGAGGTGACGGTCGCTCAGGGACAGTTGCGGCTGACACGTGGGAAATGGTGCAGGCAACCCGCCATTCTGGGCGGATTGCGAGTCGAAATGCGTGCCGAAGCCCTGCCGGTCGCGCGGGTCGCAGCGCATTTCGGGCTGAGCCGCAGCGAAGCGCGTCTGGCGCGTCTTCTGTGTGATGGCCGCAGTTTGAAAGAGGCTGCCGTCGAACTGGGCTGGACATTGGAGACCACGCGGAGTTGCTCAAAGCGCATTTTCGCGCGGGTCGGGGTGAACGGTCAGCCCGCGCTGGTCCGGCATATGCTCAATAGCGCTGTTTGGGTGTAGATTTACATTTCACAAACTTTTTAGATGAAATGTCACTGTCATAATGGCATTCCATATGTCTATCGGCCAAAGCCAGCACTTATGCCAGCAAACACCGGAGGGGTGACCCATGATCTTGAAGAAAACGTGGCGTCATCTGACGGCCCGGTGGACGTCCCCGACGACAGTGACAAGATCGCCTCTGCGGCGTGTTTTGCGCATCGGCTTGCGATCCCTTGTGGTTGCCTTTGGCGGTCTTCTGGCGGCGGCTGGATGGGCCGGGGTCTTGCAGTTGCAGGGCAATTTTCACGAAATCGTCCCTGCGCAGCTGTATCGGTCGGCACAGCCGGAGCCTGAAACTCTGGAAAGCGCAATCGACACCTATGGCATCCGGTCCGTTCTGAACCTGCGTGGCGCGCACCCCGGCGAAGATTGGTATGATGCAGAGGTGGGGGTCGCTTCGGACAAAGGGGTGGTGCACGCCAGTTTTGGTCTGTCCGCCAGTCGGATGATTTCGGAAGAAGAGGCCATGGCGCTGGCGGAGCTGATGGAAACCCTGCCAAAGCCGCTGTTGATCCATTGCAAACATGGCTCCGACCGGACCGGCTTTGCCTCGGCATTGTTTCTTGCGCGGCTGGCCGGAGCCAGTGAACGTCATTCCGAAGGGCAATTGTCGTTTCGCTATGGTCATGTGGCGATCCCGTGGCTGTCCGCTGCATGGCCCATGGATCAAAGCTGGGAACAGATCGAACCGGCGCTGGGGTTCCACGACTCCTGACCTGTCTGCGCGGCCGCAGGTTTGACCGCTATGACGCGAATGGCTGGCGCTGCAGCCTTTGTAATGCCGGGGACGATTCGTCTTCGGGAATTGCGGCCCCGCGGCGTGATTTGCTGGGCAAAACCATGCCGTATTAGGTCTGTACCTGATTAAAATTATGAGTTCTCAAACCCTTGCTGCATTCGCAAAGGCTCTGCTCTCTCTGCAATCGGCAACTGCATGCAGATTGTGCATTTGCCTTTGCCAAGGGTGCTATGAATGCAGTCCTCAGTCTTGCGCCGGACTGTGCGCGCTCAGGCGATCTCTCAAAATCGGGGTGGAAACGTATAGGATAGAAGGGAAAATTTTATCCTGTCGCTCGCTCGAATCGACGCAAAATGGGTCAACGAATTTTTCCGTGCGAGAGATCGAAATTTGCCGTTGACCTGATAGGTGAATGCGCTGCACATTGTGTTGGCCGGATATTTGACTACTACATTTAGTCGAATGAATGGCGCGGGACAGGTGTCCCGGCAAATGGATCACAACCGCCACAGGGCGGCAGCTCGGGTGTCTGGAGCACGGATGTGTACAGAGATCGGGACCTGCTTTCCCGTCAGAGCGTGGCTCAAGAATATGATCGATCCGGCGCCGGGCCAAGATGATGGACAGATGAACACCCTTCACACTGGACGCGCAGACGCGGCCGGGCTCAGAGATTGTGTGTCCGGCGTCCGTGTTTCCCGCGAAGCCTGCGCATCGATCGCAGGCGGTGCGGCAAGGGGGTTGGGGACCTTGCCTGTATACGGAAGCGGTGGTCCGGCCTGCGGCAGGGCGCACCGGTCGCAGAGCGGCAAGTGCTTGTCCGGGTGATGCGGGCAGCGCGGGATCGAAACGGCGGATGATGACAGGTCAACAGGACACATAAAGATGAAAATCGAACGCAAATTCACGACGGCAGGCGAAGATGCATATGCGGCGCTGAAGTTTTCCAAAACTTCCTCGGAAATCCGCAATCCAGACGGCACGGTGGTGTTCAAACTCGACGATTGCGAGATCCCTGCGAAATGGTCGCAGGTGGCCTCAGACGTTATCGCCCAGAAATATTTCCGCAAGGCAGGCGTACCTGCGGCTCTGAAGAAGGTGCGTGAAAAAGGCGTTCCGTCCTTCCTGTGGCGCTCGGTGCCCGATGAGGCTGCGCTGGAAAAGCTGCCCGAGGAAGACCGCTATACCGGGGAAATCTCGGCCAAGCAGGTGTTTGATCGTCTTGCCGGGGCTTGGGCCTATTGGGGTTGGAAGGGCGGCTATTTCACCTCGGAAGAGGACGCGCGTGCCTATTACGATGAAATGCGGTTCACGCTTGCGGCTCAGATGGGCGCGCCGAACAGCCCGCAGTGGTTCAACACCGGCCTGCACTGGGCCTATGGCATCGACGGTCCGGGGCAGGGGCATTATTACGTCGATTACAAATCAGGGGAGCTGACCCGCTCGGCCTCGGCCTATGAACATCCGCAGCCGCATGCGTGTTTCATTCAATCGGTGGCCGACGATCTGGTGTCGGATGGCGGCATCATGGATCTTTGGGTGCGGGAGGCCCGCCTGTTCAAATACGGGTCAGGCACGGGCACCAATTTTTCCTCGCTTCGTGCGGCGAATGAATCTCTTTCGGGCGGAGGCAAATCCTCGGGCCTGATGGGCTTTCTGAAAATCGGCGACCGTGCCGCAGGCGCGATCAAATCGGGCGGCACCACGCGCCGGGCCGCCAAGATGGTGATCTGCGACATGGATCACCCCGACATTGAAGAGTTCATCAACTGGAAGGTGATCGAGGAACAAAAGGTGGCGTCCATCGTTGCCGGTTCCAAAATGCATGAACGCCAGCTCAATGCGATCTTCGACGCCATTGGCACATGGGACGGGGCAGAGGCGGACGCCTTTGATCCCAAGAAGAACCCGGCGCTCAAAGCTGCGGTAAAATCTGCCAAGCAGGTTGCGATCCCCGAAACCTATGTCAAACGCGTGCTCGACTACGCCAGACAGGGCTACGCCTCGATCGAGTTCCCGACCTATGACACCGATTGGGACAGCGAAGCCTATGCCTCTGTCTCGGGTCAGAATTCAAACAATTCGGTGCGTGTCACCGATGCGTTTCTGAAGGCCGTTAAGGACGATTCCGACTGGGAGCTTTTGCGCCGCACAGACGGTAAAGTCGCCAAGACCGTTCGGGCGCGTGAGCTGTGGGAACAGGTGGGTCATGCCGCCTGGGCCTGCGCCGATCCGGGCATTCAGTTCCATGACACGATCAACGCCTGGCATACCTGCCCGGAAGATGGCGATATTCGCGGTTCCAACCCGTGCTCAGAATATATGTTCCTCGATGACACGGCTTGTAACCTGGCCTCGATGAACCTGCTGACCTTCTTGCACGACGGCGTGTTCGATGCGCAAAGCTACATGCATGCGACGCGGCTTTGGACGCTGACGCTGGAAATTTCGGTGATGATGGCGCAATTCCCGTCCAAGGAAATCGCGCAGCGCAGCTATGATTTCCGCACGTTGGGTCTGGGCTATGCCAACATCGGCGGGCTGCTGATGAACATGGGTCTGGGCTATGACAGCGACGAAGGCCGGGCTTTGGCTGGGGCTTTGACGGCGATCCTGACGGGGGTGTCCTATGCGACCTCGGCGGAGATCGCGGGCGAGCTAGGGGCCTTTGCCCAATTTGAGAAAAACCGGGATCATATGTTGCGCGTGATCCGCAATCATCGCACTGCGGCCTATGGGAAAACCTCTGGATACAAAGGGTTGGAGGTCAAACCTGTAGCGCTGGATCATGCCAATTGCCCGGACGCCAATCTGGTCGAGTTGGCCCGGACGGCTTGGGACGAGGCGCTGAGCCTTGGTGAAAAGCATGGCTACCGCAACGCGCAGGTCTCTGTGATTGCGCCCACCGGCACCATCGGTCTGGTGATGGATTGCGACACGACGGGGATTGAGCCGGACTTTGCGCTGGTAAAATTCAAGAAACTCGCAGGGGGCGGCTATTTCAAGATCATCAACCGTTCTGTGCCTGCCGCGCTGACCAAGCTTGGCTACAGCTCTAGCCAGATCGAGGAAATCGTTTCCTATGCCGTGGGCCACGGGTCGCTGGGCAATGCGCCGGGGATCAATCACACGGCGCTCATCGGGCACGGCTTTGGCCCCGAACAGATCGATAAGATCGAAGCGGCGCTGCCGTCGGCCTTTGACATCCGTTTCGTGTTCAACCAATGGACGCTTGGCGCGGATTTCTGCACCGGGACCTTGGGCATCCCGACGGAAAAACTGAATGATCCGTCCTTTGATCTGCTGCGCAGCCTCGGTTTTACCAAAGCGGAAATCGACGCAGCCAATGACCATGTCTGCGGCACGATGACACTGGAAGGCGCCCCCTTCTTGCGCGAAGATCACTACCATGTCTTCGACTGCGCCAATGCCTGCGGCAAGAAGGGCAAGCGTTACCTGTCGGTGAACAGCCACATCACCATGATGGCGGCCGCCCAGTCGTTTATTTCCGGCGCGATCTCCAAGACGATCAACATGCCGAATGACGCGACCATCGAAGATTGCCTGGACGCCTATGAGCTGTCCTGGTCGCTTGGGGTCAAAGCCAATGCGCTTTACCGCGATGGTTCGAAGCTGAGCCAGCCTCTGGCGACGGCGCTGATCGAAGATGATGAGGAGGCCGAAGAAATTCTGGCTTCGGGAACCCCGCAGGAAAAGGCGGCGGTTCTGGCCGAAAAAATCGTCGAGAAAGTGGTGATCAAAGAGGTGGCCCGTGGGCGCGAAAAGCTGCCCAGCCGCCGCAAGGGCTACACCCAGAAATCCGTGGTCGGCGGTCACAAGGTCTATCTGCGCACTGGCGAATATGAGGACGGGTCCCTGGGGGAAATCTTCATCGATATGCACAAAGAGGGGGCGGGCTTCCGGGCGATGATGAACAATTTCGCCATCGCCGTTTCGGTCGGCCTGCAATATGGCGTGCCGCTGGAAGAATTCGTCGATGCCTTCACCTTCACCAAGTTCGAACCCTCGGGGATGGTGCAGGGCAATGACAGCATCAAGAATGCCACCTCCATTCTGGACTATATTTTCCGGGAACTGGCGGTATCCTATCTGGATCGCACCGATCTGGCCCATGTGAAGCCGCAGGGCGCGGCCTTTGACGATCTGGGCCGCGACGCGGCGCATGCGAAATCCAACGTGCAGGAACCCTCCGGGGCGGCCTCGGCCAAATCGATCGAGGTACTGAAACAGATTTCCTCGACCGGTTATCTGCGCAAACGCCTGCCGCAGGAGCTGGTGGTGTTGCAGGGCGGGGTGCATTCCGGGGCAACCGCGCTGGACGGTTCAATCGATCCCGAGGTCGCGCTGCAGACACTGGTGCCTGAGGCCAAGGCGGCCGTGTCACCGACGACTGGCTCAACCGCCCTCAGCACAGGAAGCGTCACAATGGATGCGCGCACCAAAGCCAGGATGCAGGGCTATGAGGGCGACCCCTGTGGCGAATGCGGCAACTACACGTTGGTGCGCAATGGCACCTGCATGAAGTGCAACACCTGCGGCGGGACGTCCGGCTGCAGCTGAGCCTGCGCAGGCAAACAAGGTTCCGGAGCGGATGCGTTCGCTCCAGACGCGGGTCAGGCCGCAGGCATAAAATCTACCGGGCGGTATCAAATAGTGAGCCTGATCAGCGAACCTCGGGGGGCCAATTGGCTCCCCGTTTTTCTGTTGGTTATATAGATGCCTGGGGCAGTTGGCTTGCGAGGCGACAAGACGTCGAAGGATGCTTCTAGGCCACCAGGCTGCGTGCCAGATCGCGCAGGCTTTGCGGCAGATCGGGGGCGGCGTTGTGGTAAAGCGGGGTCAGTTCGTAGCAACTGCGCAGGCCGTTTTCACTGCGGGTCTTGACCGCAACCATTGTGCCAGCTTCGGGCATGAGAAAGGATCCCGTCAGCACGTCAAGCCCCTCCGCAAAGGCGAGGTCTCCGTTGTCGCTGCACCAGACGATGGCCTTATGGGCGTTTGTGTCAGACCAGATCACAATTCCATCCATGTCATTTCACCCTTTACCTTTGAAACGTCCAAAGTTGGCTATGAAATTGAGCATATAGGGCCAGTCTAGAATGTGGAAACGGGGTGTTCTGTGTCAGAAATCCCGCTGGATGACGCTGGTCAGCGACATTTTTGTAATTTTTACCAAGCGCGTTTTAAATAACGTTTTCAACTTCCAGAGTAGCACGTCATAGTTGTCGCGACGTCAGGCTGGGGTGAGTGGGGCGCGCCAGGACGAATATGATGGGGGCAAGTCGCCACTTCGGGCAAATCGGGGATGGGCGGCTTGGTGGATGGCTTTTGAAACAGACGGATTTGTCTCCGACGGACTTGCGGGGCATTTTTGGTGCGAATTTGAGGGAGCTTGCCGCGCGCGAGCCCTCTGTTGCGCAACTCTGCCGTAATATCGGCATCAATCGCACGCAGTTCAATCGCTATCTGAACGGGGAGGCCTTCCCGCGACCGGATGTTCTGTATCGGATTTGTTGCCACTTCGATGTGGACGCACGCGTTCTTCTGGAGCCTCTGTGGCAGGTGGAGCGGCAGGGGAAAACTGATGCGGCGGTGCTGTCTGTGGCGCGCTATTTCGGGGCGCTTGGGTCAATGGCGCTTGAGGCGTCGGTCTTGCCGGACGGTGCCTATCGCCTGTTTCGGCTCTCGTATTTCGATGACACGGCGCTGAGCTGTCACATGTTCACGAGCCGTCGCGATGCGGCTGGCGTGGTGCGGATGCGGGGATATATGTCGGGCGAGGCCAGCCTGCGCCTTGGATTGCCGAAAGCGAATGCCGATAGGAGACTGTTGGGGGTGGTGTTTCGCCAGATGAATGGATTTTCTTTCGTTCTGGCGCTGAGACAGATACCGCTGATGTTCTTGGGTGGTTTCGAACCCAATTATCTTGGCCATCCGCAGTTCTATTCCGGGTCGCTGATTTCGAGCCACGATGTGTCCAGCCCGACACCAATCCTGATCGAGCGCCTTGAGCCAACATTGGCTGCCATGTTGGCCGCGCGTCACAGTATCGGCGTGCATCCGCGCGAGACATATAGTCCTTTGGTCCAAGGCTATTTTAGTCGCTGTCAGACCCGGAGTGTCGTTGCGACCTGAGTGCGTCCACGAAAAAAAAGGGCCTTCAAAGGCCCCTTTTGTTTTCCAAATCTGGGCGGGCAGGCGTCAGTCTCGGCCACCACGGGCCAGCGCCGCCACGCCGGTGCGTGCGGTTTCAATCAGCCCCAGGGGCCGCATCAGCTCGGCAAAAGCGTCGATCTTTTCCGAGGGTCCGGTCATTTCAAAGACGAAGCTTTCCAAGGTGCTGTCAACCACATTGGCGCGGAAAATCTCGGCCAGGCGCAGTGCTTCGATGCGCTTTTCGCCGGTGCCGTGGACCTTGAACAGAGCCAGTTCACGTTCGATCGAGGGGCCTTCGACGGTCAGGTCATGCACTTCGTGGACCGGTACGATGCGGCCCACCTGGGCCTTGATCTGTTCGATCACATCGCGCGTTCCCGTCGTGACCACAGTGATACGCGAACGATGCCCTTCATGATCGACTTCGGCGACCGTCAGGCTTTCGATGTTGTAGCCGCGGCCTGAAAACAGACCGATGACACGGGCCAGAACGCCCGCTTCGTTGTCGACCAGAACGGCGAGGGTATGCTTTTCGATGACTTCGGCATGGTAGTCGCGAAGGTCATAGGCGGAGTGGCTCGAAGAGCCTTGTTGGATACGTAGGGCGGACATGTTTCTCTCCCTTATGCCGCGCGCTCAAGCGAGGCGATCATATGTGTCAGTGTGCGCATTACCCGGCCAGCCCCCATGTTGCCACAAGGGCGGCCAAGGCGTTGCGCAGCCATTTTCCAAAGCGTTTCATCAGACCAGAACCGCACCGTCGGATTTGATCGCATCCTCGGTGGAGGCGTCGCCCAGCAGCATTTCGTTATGCGGCTTGCCCGAGGGGATCATCGGGAAGCAGTTTTCATGTTTCTCGACGAGGCAATCGAAGATCACCGGACCGTCATGGTTGATCATCTCCATGATGGCGTCATCCAGATCGGCCGGATCGGAACATTGAATGCCCTTGGCGCCGAAGGCTTCGGCGAGTTTGACGAAATCGGGCAGGGCTTCGGACCAGCTCGACGAATAGCGTTCACCGTGCAGCAGTTGCTGCCACTGGCGCACCATGCCCAGACGTTCGTTGTTCAGAATAAATTGTTTCACGGGCAGGCGATACTGCACTGCGGTGCCCATTTCCTGCATGTTCATCAGCCAGGAGGCTTCGCCGGCCACGTTGATCACAAGGCTTTCGGGATGGGCCAGCTGCACGCCGATCGAGGCGGGGAAGCCATAGCCCATGGTGCCCAACCCACCGGAGGTCATCCAGCGGTTGGGGTCCTCAAAGCCAAGAAACTGTGCCGCCCACATCTGGTGCTGGCCGACCTCGGTGGTCACATAGCGATCCATATCCTTGGTCAATGCTTCCAGACGTTGCAGCGCATATTGCGGTTTGATCACCGTGTCGGAATTCTTGTAGGTGAGGCAGCGGACCTCTTTCCAGGTCTCGATCTGGTCCCACCAGGCCGAAAGGTCCTGTTTGCGGCGACCGCGTGATTTCCAGACCTTCAGCACGTCTTCCAGAACATGGCCGACGTCGCCAATCACCGGCAGATCGACGCGGACGATCTTGTTGACCGAAGACGGGTCGATGTCGATGTGCACTTTGAAAGAATTCGGAGAGAAATCCTGAACCCGTCCCGTGATCCGGTCATCGAACCGCGCGCCGATGTTGATCATCAGGTCGCAGTCATGCATCGCCATATTGGCTTCATAGAGACCGTGCATGCCCAGCATGCCCAGCCAGCCCTTGCCAGACGCCGGATAGGCGCCCAGACCCATCAGAGTCGAGGTGATCGGGAACCCCGTGGCATCGACCAGTTCGCGCAACAGCTGCGAGGCGCCGGGGCCGGAGTTGATCACGCCGCCGCCGGTATAGAAGACCGGGCGTTCCGCCTTTTCGATCAGGGCAACGATGTCATTGACTTCTTCGATCGAGGCCTTTTGGCGCGGCTGGTAATGCGACACCTTGGCCTTGGCGGGCGGGGTGTAATCGCCATCTGCGAACTGAACGTCCTTGGGCAGGTCGATCAGAACCGGGCCGGGCCGCCCGGTGGTGGCGACATGAAAGGCCTGGTGGATCGTGTCAGAGAGCTGATCGGTGTCCTTCACCAGCCAGTTGTGTTTCGTGCAGGGGCGGGTGATGCCGACAGTGTCCGCCTCCTGAAACCCGTCGGTGCCGATCATGAAGGTCGGAACCTGCCCTGAGAAAACGACCAGCGGAATGCTGTCGAGCAACGCGTCCGTCAGCCCGGTGACCGCATTGGTCGCCCCGGGGCCGGAGGTCACAAGCGCAACGCCGGGTTTGCCGGTGGAGCGGGCATAGCCTTCGGCGGCGTGGATCGCGGCCTGTTCATGGCGCACCAGAACATGGCGAATGTCGTTTTGCTGAAAGATCGCATCATATACGGGTAGGACAGCGCCCCCGGGATAGCCAAATACCGTGTCCACACCCTGATCCTTCAGGGCTTGAACCACCATCTCCGCTCCGGTCATCTGACGTGTCATTTTTTTCTCCGTGTCACGCGTCACTGTTGTTTCGGCAATAAAAAAGCCCCCGGTTTCAATCGGGGGCGCATGGGGATCCGTTATGGTCAACCGTTACCGGCCCATGCGCTTTGGTCCTACAAGTACGAGAATGCCGTTCATGGCGAGGGTCCTTCATTGCTTGACGGGACATTATGGTCCCCTCAAAACGGCGTCAACCGGAAAACAGGGGTTTCATTGAATAAAATGTCGCGGCGAGCATTGCTGGTGAAACAATGTTAAAGGTGCTGACCTTTTTTGAGGCGGCATTGGGCTGCGGACGGTGTCTGAGAGTGCGACGCAGTAGGGCGGGGACACCGTCGCTTTGGCCCGGTGTCCCCGTTATCTTAGAACGAGAAATGGTCGTGGATGTCGGACAGGGCAATGCGCCACCAGTCCACCAGATCGTCAAAGTTCTTTTCGGTCAGGCCGCCGAAGAAGCTGATCGAATAATCGACCGACAGATCGCCGTCACTGTCGATGGCGGCTTTGCCAAAGCGATACTGATCGTTGAAGGCGTTCACTTCGTTGAGATCCGTGTTGACGACATCGCCGTCGAAATAGGTCGAAAAGGTCGCGCTGGTGCAGTTCTCATGGTCATCGTCACAGCCGTAGAAGAACAGCGAATACCGGTCGCCAGAGATCCGGCCGTTGAACATCGGATCACCTTCGCCGTCAGTATCTGCGGTGACACTTCCGTACCCCGACAGGATATTTTCGATTGCACCCATGCTGTTGCCGTTGATCAGAGGAGTTTGCTGGGCAAAAGCCGGGGTGCCCAGGGTGAGTGCTGCACAGCTTAGAAACGCGGCGGTGGAGAGACGGGTAAACATGGATATTGGACCTCACGAAAATTTTGGTTCGGGGAATCTTTAATCAAATAATCGTCGGAAAGAAAACGGATGATCGTGAAAATTTCGTAACGCCTCGGGTGTGGGAGCTGAGGTGCAAGTCATGATTTTTAGGTGTGATCGGTCGCCGGGAAGGTATCCGTTGGAAAAGTCCTTTGGCCCATCTTCTGGAACCGGCAAAAGAACACTCTTCACTCTTGCCCCTTAACCTCATGGAAAAATGTGCCTTTCACGTCAAGTTGCCAAGGTCTAGCTTTCTGCGCTTTGTTGTGGCGCAGCTCGTTTTACGCGGCCTTCATATATCCGTCAGATAAGTTTTACATTTATCGGTCATTTACGTGGCGATCCCGCTGTCCGTGCGCGCTGTTCTTATGCAGTCGGCGGCAGGGGCTGAAATTATGACTGCCAATCTAGCAAAGAGGCCAGATATGACCAAACAAGACATTACTGATCTGTCGTGGGACGATTTCGACGAACTTCGCGACCCGCGGTCGGATGAAAATGGATTTGACGCCGTCGTGGAACGCGCCGTTTCCCGCCGTGGTTTCCTTGGCGGCGCGCTCGCCTTTGGGTCCGGTGCACTGGCAATGGGTGCTGGCCTGATGTCTTCGACCACGGCCGCGCGTGCTGAAGGCGCCGCTTTCAAATTCAAGCCGATCCCGATTGGCACCGATTTCGATATCCATGTGCCGGAAGGCTACCAGTGGAAAGTGCTCGTGCGCTGGGGCGACGCGCTGTTCTCTGATGCGGCATCTGCCTATTCGCCGGTTGCCGGCGTTGACGTGTCCAAATCCGACCGCGTTTTCGGTGAAAACACCGACGGTATGGAAATGTTCACCGATGGCGATCACGAGATCATCACCGTGAACTCCGAATATGTGAACCCGAAAATCAACCTGCCGGAAGCCTCCGCAGGCATGCCGCAGAACGCCGATGAGGTGACGCTGCTGAAAAACATGCAGGGTGTTACGGTCATGGAAGTGACCGACAAGGGCAACGGTTATGAGGTTGTCGTGGACAGCCCCTATAACCGCCGCATCACCCATGAAACTCAGATGACTATGGATGGTCCGGCAGCAGGTGCCGCTCTGGTTCAGACCAATGCCGATCCGGAAGGCATGTCGCCCAAAGGCACCATGAACAACTGTGGGTCGGGCAAGACGCTCTGGGGCACCTACCTGACCTGTGAAGAGAACTTCAACGGCTACTTCGGCGCCACCGGCGATTATGAGGTGACCGAAGGTCTGAAGCGCTACGGCATCGGCGGTGAAGGCCGTTATGCCTATGAGAAATTCGATGAGCGCTACGACCTGACCAAAGAACCGAACGAACCGCATCGTCACGGCTGGGTCACCGAGATCAATCCGCTTGATCCGGAAAGCACCCCGGTGAAACACACCGCACTGGGCCGCTTCAAACACGAAAACGCCGAGATGGTGCAGGCCAAAGATGGCCGTGTGGTTGTCTACATGGGCGACGACGAACGTGGCGAATTCATGTATAAATTCGTCTCCAACGGCACCTACACCGAAGGTGGCTCCACCGAAGGCCTGCTGTCCGACGGCACGCTCTATGTCGCGAAGTTCAACGATGACCTGACCGGCGAATGGCTGGCTCTGACCCCGGAAACCACCGGCATGTCGATGGAAGAGCTTCTGGTCTTCTCGCGCATCGCAGGCTCCAAAGTCGGCGCGACCACCATGGACCGTCCGGAATGGATCGCCGCCAACCCGCTGAAATGCGAAGCCTATTGCGCGCTGACCAACAACAAGAATCGCGGCGTGAAGCCGAACGCCGGTGGCGATGAAACCCCGGTGGGTGGCCCGAACCCGCGTGAGACCAACAACTTCGGTCAGATCGTGCGCTGGAAACCGGCGGGCGAAGATCACGGCGCTGACACATTTGCATGGGATCTCTATGTGATGGCCGGCAACCCGACCGTCTACGACAACGCCTATGGCGGGTCCGACAACGTCACCGAAGGCAACATGTTCAACTCCCCGGACGGTATGGCCTTCTCTTCGGACGGGTTCCTTTGGATCCAGACCGACGGTGACGACAGCAACGAAGGCGAGTTCGCCGGCCAGGGTAACAACCAGATGCTCATCGGCAACACGGAAACCGGCGAAATCGGCCGCTTCCTAACCGCGCCGAACGGTGCCGAGGTGACGGGCCTGTGCTGGTCCGCCGATAAGAAAGTGGCCTTTGTCGGCATCCAGCACCCGGGTGGTTCCTGGCCGGATGGTGCTGGCAAACCGCGTTCTTCCATCGTCGCCGTCTGGCGCGAAGACGGTGCGCTGATCGGCTAAGCCGACAGGACAGGCAATATCAGGCGAGAGGCGTGGCCAAGGCTGCGCCTCTTTGCTGTTGTTGGCGTTTGGCTATTGGCTTTTGATCGCCCCCGAATCGAGAGGCTGTGCCGGACGGCGGATCGCTGGCATTTGCTGGGACTGCCGCGACTGCACCCTAAGGGAATGCGTAGAGGGCGCATCAAAGTTGCCCACATGCCACTCAAAGCGCCATAAAAAAACGCGAAATGCGTCGTGTTGGGTATTTATGTCTGTGGCGCAGATCGTTAGGGTCGGCGAGCAAATTTGTGCCCGCTTTGGGCCTGTCTACGAAACGCCGCCGTTTGTTGCCGCCTGTCCGGGTGGGGGAATTGCCCGAAAATCCGGATCGAAGGCCTGACCCGTGCGCCACTGAAACTGCCATAGGCTACCCTGGGAGGAAACATCTATGGATCGTCGTTCTTTTCTGAAAACTTCTGCATTGGGCGGGGCATCTGCTGCCGCAGCCTCGACGCTGGCGGCACCGAGCTATGCCCAGGGCAAGCGCACGCTGACCATGGTCTGTGCCTGGCCGCGCGGTCTGGCCGGTGTCTGGGACGCGGTTGAGCGTTTTGCCGATGCGGTCAACACCATGTCCGACGGTCAGCTGATCATCGACGCGAAAGCCTCGGGCGAACTGGTGGGCGGTCTCGAGGTCTTCGATGCTGTGACCTCCGGTCAGGCTGACATCTATCACGCGGCGGATTACTATTTTGTCGGTCAGCACCCGGCTCTGGCCTATTTCACCACTGTGCCCTTCGGCATGACTGCGCCGGAAATGCAGGTGTGGTACTACGGGATGGGCGGGCGTGAACTGCACCGCAACCTTGGCGAAATCTTCGGCCTGCACACCAACATCGGTGGTCAGACCGGCGCGCAGGGTGGCGGCTGGTTCCGTAAGGAAATCAAGACCGTGGAAGATTTCCAGGGGCTGAAATTCCGGATGCCGGGTCTGGGCGGAGAAGTCGTTGCCAAACTGGGCGCATCGGTTCAGGTGATGGCGGCTGGCGAAATCTATCAGGCCCTGTCTTCGGGCGCGCTGGACGGCACCGAATGGGTCGGCCCCTGGTCCGATGAAAAGCTCGGCCTGCAGGAGGTCTGCAAATACTTCTACCCCGCCGGGTTCCACGAGCCGGGTTCGGCGCTGTCGGTGAATACCAACCTTGAAGTGTTCCAGAGCCTGACACCGGCCCAACAGAAAATGATCGACGTCGCTTCTGCTGAAGCAAACCAGTTCGACTATGCGCTCTTCATGGCCAACAACGGCCCGGCGCTGCAACGTCTGGCTGCAGGCGGCACGCAGGTCATGCAGTTCTCGGACGAGATCTGGGATGCCTACGGTCAGGCCTCCAAAGAGGTTCTCGATCAGTACATGGATGACGAGATGTTTGCCGAAATCCGCGCCTCGGCTGAGGCCGCGATGGAAGCAACTTCTGGCTGGATGAGTGAGTCTGACACGGCCTATACGCAGCAGCGGAACCGGGTTCTGGCCAACCTGAAATAAGCGGCTGCGCCATAAAACAATGGGGATGCGCGCGATTTTCGCGCGCATTTTCCGTTTCCGACATTGCCGCGTGCGGCCGGGCGCGCTAAGGCAGCGCGGCGGGCGCTGACGCAATGGCGCAGACTGGGCCTGTCCGGGCCGAGACAAAGGACGAGAGAGCATGGAAGAACAAGCCACGACATCTTTTCTGGGAGCAATTTTTGACGGGGTGATTGCCCTGTTCGTAAATCTCGGTCTTGGCTTCTGGCACATCTTCCAGGCGCTCAGCCATCCTTCGGCCTGGCTGCATTGGTCGGATAAGGAAAGCCTTTTGCGCTTTGCCTATTACGGCGGCTCACAGGAGCTGCTGTTTGTGTTTTTTGATCTTGTCATCGTGCTGACGGTGATCGGATTTCTGCACCGCCCCTTTATGTGGGCCCTGGTGCGGGGCGGCGAAAAGATCGCCAATACCACCGGTCGCATTGCGGCATGGGCGGGGCTGGTGATGGTCCTGCAGCAGATCACGGTGGTCTTCCTGCAATCGATCTTTCGTCTGGGCGAGATTTCAATCGCCCCCTTCGGACTGGGCTTTACCCAGTCTGTGGGCTGGTTCGCCGAAAGTCTGAAATTTGAAAACGCACTGGTTGTCGCGCTTTGCGTCTCCTACGCCTTTGTGCAGGGCACCCATGTGCGGGTTGACCTGATTTATTCGGGCATTTCCTACAGGGCGAAACGGGTCGTCGACATGTTCGGTGCGCTGTTTTTCATGTTGCCTGTGGCGCTGCTGACATGGATGTACGCGTGGTTCTTCCTCTGGCGTCACCTGATCACGCCCAAGATCTCGGCCTCTGACAAGCTGGATCTGATGCTGCGCAAGGCGCGGATCGTGAAATGGAACGTCGAAACCGTGTCCTTTTCGGCCAATGGGTTCAATGGTTACTTCCTATTCAAGATCCTAATGCTCTGTTTCCTCGCACTGGTCATCATTCAGGCGCTGACCTTTTTCTATCGGTCCTGTTTGGAGTTCATCGAAGGCGAAAGCGAAGCCGGGAAACATGTCGATCACGACACGCTCGGTGAAGGGGAAGAAGCCTATGAAGGAGCGATGTGAGATGCCCGCCAAGATCAACACCACTGCAGATAACCGGGCAAGGAACTAAGACAGATGCTTTTCGGACTTGATGGCGTAGAACTCGGCCTGATCATCGTATTCCTTTGCCTGTTCAGCGGTATTCTTACCGGGTTCCCGGTGGCTTTTGCCATCGGCGGGGCAGGGCTTTTGTCCTTTGGGATCATCGCCGCGCTCGACAGTGCCGGTATTCTGGTTCACGAGGCCATAGACACCGGATCTCTGGCCTATCGTGATTTGGTGAATTCCGGGATCAACCCGGTCAATATTTCGCATTTCCGATATCCTGATCTGCCCACCGCGATTGAGCCATTGTTCCCCGGTGGCTGGGAACAGGCCGTGGATCGCAACCTGTCGTTCATCGTCAACCGGATGAACGAACGTGTGTTTGCCGGCGCATCGATTGAGACGCTGCTGGCGGTTCTGATGTTTGTCATGATGGGCATTGTGCTGGAGCGGTCGAAAATCGCCAATGACCTGTTGACGACCATGGCGCGGGTCTTTGGCCCGCTGCCCGGCGGTCTCGCCGTGGCGGTGGTGATCGTGGGCGCGTTTCTGGCGGCGTCCACAGGGATTGTCGGCGCCACCGTGGTGACCATGGGGCTTCTGTCTTTGCCGACGATGCTGCGGCATGGCTATTCGCCTCAGCTGGCCACCGGGGTGATTGCCGCCTCGGGCACTCTGGGGCAGATCATTCCGCCCTCGATCGTGATCGTGCTGTTGGGCACGCTGGCGGGCGACATCTATTCCGCTGCGCAGGAAGCGCGCGCGCAGGCTGTGGGCTGTACTGACGCGCTGACCTATCTGGGCGAACCGGCAGTGGTTTCGGTCGGCACCCTGTTTCAGGCGGCCATGCTGCCGGGGATCTTCCTGGCCGGTCTCTATGCGCTCTATGCCTTTGGCTATGCTTTGTTCAATCCGCAGAAGGCCCCGCCGGTGCATCTGGCATCGACGTCGCACAGCACGATCACCCGGCGCGAAGGAATCTTGTGGTTTCTGGCCTTGCCGGCGCTGCTGATCTGTGGCGCGGTTCTGTCTTCGCAAATGGGTCTTTCCGGCAGTCAATCCGTGCTGGTCAGCGAATATACCGAAGCTGGTGCACGGGCTTCGTTGCGCACCAATGTGTCCGAGCAATGTCAGGCGGCGATGATCGATCTGCACGGGCAGAGCGCGTGGGATCAGGCCGTGGCCGAACAGGCCGCCATCACCGCTTCCGGCGATGTGCAGGAAAGCGTGCGCCGCTCCGCCGAAGAGATGGAGCAACTGCGCGCCGAGGCCGTGACCAATGCGCCCAAGCTGGGGTCTGGCCTGCTGACCGTGATGGTGATGCTGGGGATCGTTCTGGCCTTTGCCCGTGGTGTGGCGCTGGATCAAACCGCGCGTCCGCTGCTGATCGGGGCCGCGGGGATCGCCGGCGTGCTTTTGATCGATGCCGCGTTTGTCGGTCCGTTGACCACGCCGGGTACCGCCTTTGTGATCTATCTTGTGCCGTTTCTTGCGCTTGGCTACGGGTTGAAAACCGCGGCTGGGTATCTGGCCCGCAACGAGCTGTTCCGCGTGGTGTTTCCGCCGCTGGTGCTGATCGTTGCGGTGCTTGGCTCCATCCTTGGGGGGGTGACCAACCCGACTCCGGCTGCTGGGCTTGGGGCCGGTGGCGCCTTGTTGCTGGCGGCCTATCGCAAGCTTCAGGACAATCATAAATCGGGCAAGGTCATCACCGGCGCGGCCTTTGCCGTGGTAATCATGATCCTGATCGGGTCGATCTTTGATCTGCGCATCGGGCGCGAAGACGTCCGCTTCGAGGACTGGATTGCCTATCTGGTGGCCTTCGGTGCCTTCTATTTCGCGATGTTCGGCATCCTGTATTCCTGTTGGGTGCTGTTCAAGGATGGCGCTCTGGGCATCGTGGTGCGAGAAACGGCCAAGGTGACTTCGATGGTCTTCACCATTCTCATCGGCTCTCAGCTGTTGAACCTCGTGGTGATCTCCTTTGGCGGCGAACACTATATCCAGAGCTTCCTGCGTAGTTTCGACAATGAATTCACGGTTTTCCTTCTGGTCATGCTGGTGCTGTTCATTCTGGGCTTCGTTCTGGATTTCCTTGAAATCATCTACATCGTTGTGCCCATCGTCGGTCCGGTGATCTACGGCGGCACGATGGACCCGAAATGGGTGACCATCATGATCGCGGTGAACCTGCAGACCTCCTTCCTGACGCCGCCTTTCGGTTTTGCGCTGTTCTATCTGCGCGGGGTTGCGCCAAAAGAGGTGACCACCGGGCACATCTACCGGGGCATCATTCCTTTCGTGCTCATTCAGGTGCTTGGCTTGGGGCTTTTGTGGGCCTTCCCGGAGATTGTGACCATCGTGCCAAACCTTCTGGCCAGGTAAGTCCGGGAATCGATCCACGCTTTCGAAAAGCCCCGCTTTGTGCGGGGCTTTTTGCCCTTTTGCGGTGCGCGCAGAAAAGCACTTTGCGGAATCGATTTTATCCGATAAAAAGACTCAGGAATAAATCCAGAGGAGCGCGTCATGTCCTATCAATCCCGTCAGTCCCTTGATCCTGCAGCGCGTACGGCGGCCCGTGAAGGGGCTGCAACTGTGGGCAAGCTAGAACATCTGGACGGGCAGGGCCGTATGGTGGTCGCGCTTTTGCGCGGTGCCAGCTTGCCCGGGCGCGAAGACGACATCGCCAAGGTCTTCGGCCAGATGATGATGGTCTTTGAGCGCCACGCCCGCCGGCCGCTGATGCGCCATCACAGCGATTGTGCCTGTCTGGGCGCGGATGAGGCGGTGATGGCGCAATTCGTGCAACTGGCCGCGCGTGGTGCGCGTGAAGATGCCATGTTGATGGCGATGCTGCTGTTGCGCGCCGATATCGCCCCCTTGGCCGTGTCCATGGCGGAACAGCTCGGGCTGTTGATCAACTCCGTGGCCCGCGCCATGCCGCAGGCGATGCCGCCGCGTGGCATGTATCACTGATCCGGATCTCGTTTATGGACAGCGCTTTGATTGCCCGCCTGCAAAAGGCACTGCACGATCGTCCGGCGGGGCGATTTCATTTCCGCGACCTCTATGGGGCCGGCTGGGAAGATCTCGACATCGGCACGCGCGTGCGGCTTGGCCATGCCTTTTTGGACCTCGTGCGCGAGGGGGCCTTTCGCAATGTTGTGGATTGCGGCGTCAAAAAGGGCGGTGGGCGGCTCTACGAAAAACGCAGCTGAGACCACGAACCGAAGGGCTGAGCCAAAAACGCGTCAGAACCGGTCAGAAGAACGTCGCGGCGGCATTCCATGGGTGTCGGGCAGGTCGATCTTGGCCACCTGATGTGCGATGGGTTCGGCGGAGAGAGGATGCGTGTCCGGTGTGTAGGTGTCAGGGTCGCCGAGATCGCGCCACTGGCCACCGTCATAGATCTCCAGCGCTGAAAATCGCGCCTTATATCCCATCTTCGGCGATCCAGGCACCCAATACCCCAGATAGACATAGGGCAGCCCCGCTTCGCGGGCGATTTCGATGTGGTCGAGGATCACATAGGTGCCGAGGCTGTCTTTGATGCGGTCGGGGGCGTAAAAGCTGTAGACCATCGACAACCCGTCATCGAGCAGATCTGTCAGGCAGGTGGCCACCAGTTCCTGCGGTTGTCCGCCACGGCCCGGTGCGTAATATTCGATGACGCGGGTGCGGATCGGCGTTTCTTCGATCATGGCTGCGAATTCGAACACATCCATATCCGCCATGCCGCCATCGGCGTGCCGGCTTTCCAGATAGTCGCGGAACAGATCGTATTGCGCCTCTGTGGCCCAAGGGCTGTTTGAGCTGCGCAGCAGGTGCCCGTTCTTTTTGGCGGTGCGGCGCTGCGATTTCGACGGTTTGAAATCGGCGACCCGAATGCGTGCTGAGAGGCAGGCGTTGCAATCGGCGCAGGTCGGGCGATAGAGCACGTTTTGGGACCGGCGAAAGCCCTGTTTCGACAGGCTGTCGTTCAGCTGATCGGCATGTTGCCCCTGCAGAGAGGTGAACAATTTGCGTTCCATCCGGCCCTCAAGATAGGGGCAGGGCTGCGGTGCGGTGACATAGAACTGTGGCGCAAGTGGCAGGGAATGACGCATGTATCTGGCAGGCCGAGAGGAGGGGAGGAAGTGTCTGGCTTATGTAGTCTTTTGCCAGAGCCTAGCAAGGGAGCGTCTTTGCGCCAAGCCCTCTTTGCCCTGAAAAGTGTTTCAAAAGCATCTGGCTGACGCTCAGGTTGCGCCGGGAGGCCTTTGAAACATTGAAAAAGGGCGCGTGGCGCGCCCTTCCGATGCCTGTGCTCTACGTTCTCCGAACCCCGGGGCGATCAATAGCTGGACGGTCGGTTGATGGCGGCGGAGCCAAGGATCAGGTCGGACAGGCCCTGCTTGCGCGCTGTGGTCAGCATCAGGACGACAGAGACAACCTGCGGCAGTCCCATCGAACACCAGGCGGTGAACAGGGCCGTGTGCAGGAACGCGAGCCCTAGATCGAACCGTTCCCCGCGTGCGGTGCGAAATTCGATCCCCATGAGCCGCATCCCCAGCGTGGCCGAGGCATTGGTCAGCGTGACGACACGATAGGCAAAGCTGACGACAGCAACCAGAAACGGAAAAAAGAAGATCCCGGTGAAGGCCGTAAAGGGCACGATCAGCGCAGCGATCAACACGGCGATGATCGTATCCACCAGAAAGGCCAGGGCACGTTTCGTGGGCACGGCGTCGTAAAAGTCGGGTTGCCGTTCCGGTTCTGGAAGGCCCCAGTTGGAGCTGTCATCGTAGGTCATATCTGTCTCTTGAGTGCGCCTGAGGAACGAAAAAAGATGAAGTCTCGCCCGGATGGTGCCATCCGGGCGGGGGTGGGGGCAAGGGCTCAGGCGTCCTGCGGCTGGGCCTCTTGGGTGTCTGCGGCGTCGCGGTCGCGCCGTTTGCTGCGGTCTTCCATAAACTGATCGAATTCGGCCTGATCCTTGGCGGCACGCAGGCGTTCGAGGAAGGCTTCGAACTGATCCTGTTCTTCCTCAAGGCGGCGCAGGGTTTCGACTTTGTAAGCGTCGAAAGCGGCGTTGCCGGACGTTCGTGTCGCGGCACGTGCCGCGCGGAAGGAGTCACAGTTGCGCGCCGCGTGGCGCATTTGGCGATTTTTGCAGGCGAACATCTTTTTACCCCAGATCATGTAGAACAGAACGGCCAGGCCAAGCGGCCAGACGAAAATAAAAGAGAGGACCATGGTGGCGATCCAGGCACCTTTGCCTTTATCGTCCAGCCAAGCCTCGATGCGACGCAGCCAGCCCATGGGCGTGTCCGTCGCAGACAGAGAAGTGGCAGTATGGGTCATTGGGTCAAACCTTTCGGTGGCTCGGGATTGCGGAATGTGAATGCTTTTCACATTACCAAGATGGGCGCCCGGTTCACTCTGCGCAAGGGGGAATGTGAATGTTTTTTACATTTTCTTAAGATGCATTTATTTATCAAATGCTTGCATTGTTTTTTTAAAGATATTCGGTCAGATCTGGCTGTCTGTGAAACTTGCCTTGCGGGCGCCGCTGATGCGCAGCAGGTCCGACGGGGCGATTTCAAAGATGTGGCGCGGTGTGCCTGCCGCGGCCCAGACGCTGTCGAACTCCAGAAGTCGCGGGTCGAAAAACGTGTGCGGGGCGGTCAGATGCCCGATCGGGGCGACACCGCCGATCGCGAACCCGGTCAGCTTGCGCACCTCTTTGCCATCAGCGCGCTCCAGCGCTTCACCCGCGATCAGTGCGGCCATGTCGGGATCGACCCGGTTGCCACCGGCGGTGATGAACAGGCAGATCGCGCCACTCTCGGCGCCCTTGAAGATGATGGACTTCGCGATCTGGTCGAGCGCACAGCCCGCCTGATCCGCCGCATCCTGCGCGGTGCGGGTCGAGCCCTCCATCTCCAGAACAGGGCTGGTCAGGCCTGCATCGCGCAGCGCCTGTTCGACACGTTTGAGGCTTTTGGACATTTCCGGCTCCACATGGTTTGCGCGCAAAGAAATCATGACATATGACCATGTGCAAGCCGCTGCTCGCCGGGCGCATGCGCCAGACGTTGCCCCCGCAGGCCGGTCGCGAATGAGGAGGAAATCCATGTCCCAGCCCATTGATATGTCGCATCGTATCACCCGCCTGCCGCGCGCCTTTGACCCGGAGCAGGGCGAAGACGCCCGCCGTGCCGTTCCTGATTTGCAAGGTGTCAGTGCGGATCTGGTGGCCGGGGCCGCAGGTTCTGCGCCTTATCTTCATGGTCTTGTGCTAAAGGAAGCCGATTGGATCACCGCGGCCTTTGACGATCCCATGGGGGCGCTGGCAGATGAATTTGCACGGATCGAGACGCTGCCATTCGACCAGATCGGCAGCGGGCTGCGTCAGGCCAAACGGCGTGTGGCGCTCTTGGTGGCGCTGTGTGACCTTGGGGGTGTCTGGGCGCTGGAGGATGTGACCGGCGCGCTGTCCCGGTTGGCGGACCGGGCCACCCATGTTGCCTTGCGCGCACATGTGGCGCGCGAGATCACCAAGGGCAAAATCCCCGGTCAGGGCGAAGAGGATATCGAAAGCTGTGGCGGGATGTTTGCCTTGGCGATGGGCAAACACGGCGCCGGGGAGCTGAATTATTCCTCCGACATTGATCTGATCTGCCTGTTCGACGAAACCCGCTTTGACGGCATCGACCGGATGGAGGCGCGGGCCGGTTTCATCCGGGCCACGCGGCGGGCCATGGCGACCCTGTCGGATCTGACCGGCGAGGGCTATGTCTTTCGCACCGATTTGCGCCTGCGGCCGGATCCGTCGGTCACGCCGGTCTGCTTTGCCGCTGACGCCGCAGAACGCTATTACGAAAGCGTGGGGCGCACATGGGAGCGCGCGGCCTATATCAAGGCGCGCGCCTGTGCCGGGGACGTGGCGGCGGGCGAACGTTTCCTCTCGCATCTGACGCCCTTTGTCTGGCGCAAGCACCTTGATTTCAACGCCATCCGCGAAACCCATGATATGCGGTTGAAAATCCGGGCGCACAAGGGGCTGGGCGGGGCGCTGAAACTGGAAGGTCACAATATGAAGCTCGGACTGGGTGGCATCCGGGAAATCGAATTCTTCGCCCAGACCCGGCAGTTGATCGCGGGTGGGCGCGATCTGGAACTGCGCCTGCGCGGCACGGTTCCCGCGCTTGCGAAGCTGGCGGAAAAGGGCTGGGTCGATCCCGAGGTGGCCGAGGAGCTGAGCCGCGATTACGCAGCCCACCGCGAGGTTGAGCACCGGCTGCAAATGCTGCGTGATGCCCAGACCCATAGCCTGCCGACCGTGCCCGAGGAATTCGACCGTCTGGCCGCGTTGATGGGAACCTCGACCGAAGACATGCGGGCACAGATCACGGAACGCTGCCTGCGGGTGCATGAGCTGACCGAAGAATTCTTTGCGCCTTCCGAGGCTGCACCCGTGCCCGAGCTGCCACAGGAACAACGCGAAATCACTGCGCGCTGGTCGAGCTATCCCTGCCTGCGAACCGCGCGGGCGCAGGAAATTTTCGACCGGCTGCGGCCCGATCTTCTGGCGCGTATCCAACGGCTTGATAAGCCCACTGAGGCGCTGCACCACTTGGACGGTTTTCTCAAGGGCCTGCCCGCGGGTGTGCAGCTTTTCGCGCTGTTCGAGGCCAATCCCCAACTGATTGACCTGATCCTTGATATTGTCTCGACTGCGCCGCATCTGGCCCGCTACCTGTCCCGCAATGCCGGGGTGCTGGATGCGGTGATCGGTGGCAGCTTTTTTGCCCCTTGGCCGGGGCGTGCGGGGCTGACGGCGGATCTCTGCGCCGAGCTGGAACGGGCAGGCGATTATGAACGCCAGCTCGACACCTGCCGACGCTGGGCCAAGGAATGGCATTTCCGTGTCGGCGTGCATCAATTGCGCGATCTGATCACGGCCGATGAAGCCGGGGCACAATATTGCGATATCGCCGGGGCCTGTGTTGCGGGGCTTTATCCGCGTGTGGTCGAAGAATTTGCCCGCAAGCACGGCACGCCGCCGGGCCGCGGGGCGATGGTTCTGGGGATGGGTAGCCTTGGTGCCGGGCGGCTGACGGCGGCCTCCGATCTCGACATGATCGTGATCTATGACGCCGATGGGGTGGAGCAATCCGAGGGCAAACGCCCGTTGCCAGCGCGCAGCTATTATGCGCGGCTGACCCAGGCGCTGGTCACCGCCATGACCGCGCAGACCGCCGAGGGGCGGCTTTATGAGGTCGATATGCGTCTGCGCCCCTCTGGCAAACAGGGGCCGGTGGCGACCTCATTCGACAGTTTCCAAAGCTATCAGGAAACCGAAGCCTGGGTTTGGGAACATCTGGCATTGACCCGTGGGTCGGCGATTGCTGGCGATCCTGATCTGGTTGCGGCGGTCGATGGGTTTCGCAGGGCGCTGATCGCAAAATCCCGGGATGTCGATGATATCGCCCGGGAAACGCAGGAAATGCGCGCCCGTCTGGCCGATGCCAAGCCGGGCAGCCCATGGGATCCCAAGAACGGACGGGGGCGGATGATGGACATCGAACTGATGGCAGAGGCGGCTGCTCTTGTGTCGGGGGCGCCGGTGCAGGATATTTACGAACAGCTCGGGGCTGGGCGCGATCTGGGCTGGATGAGCGCTCAGGAATATGAAACGCTGGTGGAAACCTACCGGTTGATGTGGCGGTTGCAATCGGCGGCGCGTCTGTTGACCGGCGAACGGCTGGATCCCGAGGCTGTCGGCACTGGCGGGCGGGCGTTCTTGTTGCGCTCCAACGGCGCGGTGAGCATGGACGCCTTGGGCGAGGAACTCCGGTCGCGCGCTCAGGACGCCGCCGCGCTGATTGACCAGATCCTTGCCCGGCCGGTCCCGCAGACCCAGTGAACCGCCCCCTTCGGGGCTGACGACAGGAGGCCCGGATGGCCCATAGAGACAGTTTTCCCGAAGTGGATGAAATACTGGATCCCGGCGGGTTGATCCGCGAAGCCTATCGTATGGAGTCGATGAGCCTGCCTGAGGCGCGGTCCATTTTCCTCGATTGGGCCATCAAATTGGCCCCCGAGGTGGATCCACAAATCGCGATCCGGCGTCTGCTGGCGCTCTATGGGGGGCGCGTGCCGCAGGTGCATCCCATGACGCAGGTTCTCACCGAAGGTCTGGGCAGCGTGGCACATCGTGGGCGGCGTCAGGGCGGCGCGCGGGCCCGGGCCGCCTGGAAACACACGCCGCAGTGATCCGGGTGTCATATCCCCGCTGCCGCTCTGGGCCAGAGACAAAGACGCAGCGGCAAGGCCGCGTGTTTTCAAAGCCTGGCCAAGAAGCGTTGTCGCTGCGTGGAGGCCGTCAGCATGGCAGGGCCGCAGCCTCGCGCGCCAGTTCCTCGATGGCTTTCCAGTCGCCTTTCTCCACCAGCGCGCCCGGCGCAACCCAGGAGCCGCCCACACACATGGTGTTGGACAGAGACAGGTAGTCGGGCGCGTTTTTTAGAGACACCCCGCCGGTCGGGCAGAATTTCATCTGCGGCAACGGCGCGCCGATCGCTTTGAGCGCGGGGGCGCCGCCGTTGGCCTCTGCCGGAAAGAATTTGGCGACGGTGTAGCCGCGCTCCAGAAGTTTCATCACATCCGAGGCAGTGGATGTGCCCGCCAGAAGTGGTAGGTCTTCGGCTTCGCAGGCGTCCAGAAGGATGTCCGTGGCGCCCGGCGAGACGCCGAATTTCGCGCCTGCGGCCTTGGCAGCTTTGACATCTGCCGGGCTGAGCAGGGTGCCCGCGCCGACGACGCCGCCTTCGACCTTGGCCATTTCCGCGATCACCTCCAGCGCGACCGGTGTGCGCAGCGTCACCTCAAGGGCAGGCAGGCCGCCGGCGACCAGAGCCTCGGCCAGCGGGCGGGCATGGGCCACATCCTTGACGACGAGCACGGGAACGACGGGGGCGAGGGCGCAGACTTCGGCGGTGCGTTGGCTAGCCTCTTGCGGGGTCATGGGACATCCTTTCTGACGGGACAAAATTCGGTCGACTTTGTTAGCGCTAAAATTTGCGCTGACCCTAACGCCAATTCCTGCAGAATGAAACTCACAAGATGGCGCGGTACGCGCCAAAAATCATCTTCCAACTGACGGATTTGTCAATCCTAAGTGCAATTGCATTGCGGCAATGCATCTGGTGAGGTCGTTTGTATCAGGACAACACCCTCGGTGCCGCTGGCGCCGGGGGTATTGTCTGCTCTGTCGATTTTTCTGGCCGCGCTTGTCAGGCCTCAGAAATTGAGGGCATATTCCATGGCGAAGCTTGTGGTGAGGCTGTCGCCGAAGGTGGGTTGTCCCATGCGCAGTGTGCCCGAGATGCTTGCGGCATTGGCGAGCGTATGGACGTAGCCGAGCGAGAATGCGGCGCGGGTGTCGTTGCGCTCCAGCGCGCTGGTGAGGGTGAAGGGCTCTGGCTCTTCCGCGTCGATGGTGCCGGTGAGGCTCAGCGGGTCGGCGTCGAGATCGTGGATCAGATCCAGCCCGAGGGTGAGCCGGCCCATGGGGCTGATCTGATAGCTGCCATCGAGGCCGACTGTGGCCGAGGTGCGTTTGAGCGTGGCGCTGTCCCAGCTTGCGTTGAAGTCGGAGCCGGTTTCCTCATAAGCGTCCATATCGGTGGTGATATGGGTGAGGCCCATGCGGGGGGTAAGGGTCCAGCCGGTGGGCAGGGCCATGCCATATCCGACGGTGGCGGAGGCGGCGGTGCTGGTGAGGCTGCTGTCGCCATTGCCGATCATGACATAGTCGAAGGCATCGCCGCGATCGAGGGCGACATCCTGATCGGCATAGCCGACGGCGGCGCTGATCCTGAGGCCGGTTGCGGCGGGGGCATAGCTGGCCCAGAGGCTGGCGCCCTTGCTGTTGTCGGCGTCGATCTGGCTGTGCTCGGCCTCGGATGTGGCCAGATGCAGGGCGCCGCCGAGGGTGAGACCGGGGGCGAGGCCGAAGCCATAGGAGAGCATGGCCATCCGATCGGTCTGGGCGCCCAGATCGCCATCGGCGCCGGTGCGTGCGAGCAGCCCGCCGACGCGGGCGCAGCCCCCGTCGAGCAGGGCGGGGCAGGCGGCGGCCATGAGCTGTTCTGGCAGGCGCTGATGTTGGTCGATGGCGGCCTCGGTATCGGCGACACGGGCCGGGTAAGAGGCCAGCATGTTGCCCAGATCCTGCACCCCGTTGCGCCAGACCACCGCGCGGTAAGTGTCGTTGGTTCCCGGATCATTGTCGTAATCGTCCCGGGCGGTGCCGATGATGATCGATCCGTCATCAGAGATAAATTCGGTGGTTGAATAGGAGGTGGTTTCGGTCAGATCGGCGAGCAGCACCGTGCCGGTGTCTTCGGTCCAGACGAAGGCTCTATAGTTGCTCATCTCCTCGGTTCTGACGCGTCCGACGATCACCTCGCCCGTGTAAGATGCGGCATAGGCCGTCGCATAGTCTACTGCAGATCCTGTATCGGGGCCGGGGAGCATATGGATGGTGCCATCCGCGTCCCAATAGACCGCCCGGTCTGCGCCATCGTCCAGATCCGAGGTGCCGACCGAGATTTGCCCGTTGCCGGCGAGATCCCAGATATAGGCGTGGGGCGCGACGGCGGACAGGGGCTCCATCTGTGTTGCGACGAGATCGCCCGAGGCCTGAATGTCATAGCGGATCACCCCAAGGTCGCCATCGCTGGTTGTGCCCTGGCCATAGACGGCGGTGCCATCCCGGCTGACTTCCATGCCGTAAAACTCCAGGTCACCGAAGCCGTCAAGCGGGGTGACCTCACCGGTGGCCTCCCAGACGTCTTTGCGCCACAGAAAGGCTCTGCGGTCAGATCCATTCGTGGCGGTGTTGCTGGTGATAACGGCGACCGTGCCGTCATAAGACACGCCACGGACATAGGTCGCATATGCGTTTTCCCTGATACTCCCAAAATCCTGCCACTCTCCGTCATCCAGATCGAGATAGAGCAGGTGGGCGACGTCGGATGGGTCACGCGCATTGGAAAACGCCGTGCGGCCATCGCCGCTGAAATTGACTGTGGCGGTGAAGCCAGCCGGGTCGAGCAGGGGCACCTCATAGCGCAGGTCGTTTTCCAGATCGTAGATGACGCCGACGCCGTTCCCCGAGAAGCCGATTGTATATTCCTGAACATAGAGAGTGTTGCCATTCATGCTGAGAGAGGTATGGATCGAATTGGTTGAGCCGCTTGAAAGGGTCAGGGGGATCGTGGTGATTTCACCGGTTTTCAGATCCCAGAGAAAGGAACGCCTGTTGTCGCTGACCCCGCTATATCCGCTGACCAGAAGGCCGTTCCATGTGGTCGAATACGCGGTGGTGCCGTATGTATCGTTGTCATCCCGGGTGCCGGGCGAGCAGACCTCGCCTGGCTCAAGGTCGAGGATCGAGCATGTTTCATAGGCCAGCGCCGGGGAGATGGTGCTCAGCAGCAGCCCGGCGGTGCCGAGCAGCAGGCGGGTTTTGGTGCGGGGGGAAAGGGTCATCGGTCTGTCCTTTGTCTGGTCTGTCGGAGGCGCACACCCTGTGGCATGTCGTGCCTTGTTGTGCGGGCCTGTCGGCCGGGGGCTTGAGGCTGGCGGTGAGCCGGGCTGTGGATGTGGGGCCTTCGACGGTTGGTGCTTTGGCAAAGCCTGTTGGGGCCGGTTGGGGCCGGTTTTGGAAATGAGGCGACGCAAATGATTCGCCGTCTCCGCGATCCCCTGCAGGCTGGGGCAAAGGGCTTTCTGTCCGGTTAATGCGAATGCGGGGGCGTGGCGGCTGTGACCGCGGCGCAACGGGGAGAGAGACCTGCAGCCAGAAAAAAGGCGCCCCGGTCGGGACGCCTTTTCCGATCTGTACCTGATGGCGGCATTGCTGGCCGCGCTTGTCAGCGTTCAGAAATTGAGGGCGTATTCCATGGCGAAGCTTGTGGTGAGGCTGTCGCCGAAGGTGGGTTGTCCCATGCGCAGTGTGCCCGAGATGCTGGCGGCATTGGCGAGCGTATGGACATAGCCGAGCGAGAATGCGGCGCGGGTGTCGTTGCGCTCCAGCGCGCTGGTGAGGGTGAAGGGCTCTGGCTCTTCCGCGTCGATGGTGCCGGTGAGGCTGAGCGGGTCGGCGTCGAGATCGTGGATCAGATCCAGCCCGAGGGTGAGCCGGCCCATGGGGCTGATCTGATAGCTGCCATCGAGGCCGACTGTGGCCGAGGTGCGTTTGAGCGTGGCGCTGTCCCAGCTTGCGTTGAAGTCGGAGCCTGTTTCCTCATAGGCGTCCATATCGGTGGTGATATGGGTGAGGCCCATGCGGGGGGTAAGGGTCCAGCCGGTGGGCAGGGCCATGCCATATCCGACGGTGGCGGAGGCGGCGGTGCTGGTGAGGCTGCTGTCGCCATTGCCGATCATGACATAGTCGAAGGCATCGCCGCGATCGAGGGCGACATCCTGATCGGCATAGCCGACGGCGGCGCTGATCCTGAGGCCGGTTGCGGCGGGGGCATAGCTGGCCCAGAGGCTGGCGCCCTTGCTGTTGTCGGCGTCGATCTGGCTGTGCTCGGCCTCGGATGTGGCCAGATGCAGGGCGCCGCCGAGGGTGAGGCCGGGGGCGAGGCCGAAGCCATAGGAGAGCATGGCCATCCGATCGGTCTGGGCGCCCAGATCGCCATCGGCGCCGGTGCGTGCAAGCAGCCCGCCGACGCGGGCGCAGCCCCCGTCGAGCAGAGCGGGGCAGGCGGCGGCCATGAGCTGTTCGGGCAAGCGCTGATGCTGGTCGATAGCGGCCTCGGTGTCGGCGACGCGGGCCGGGTAGGAGGCCAGCATGTTTTCCAGATCCTGCACCCCGTTGCGCCAGACCACCGTGCGGCTGTTGTTGTTGGTTCCCGTATCATTGTCGTAATCGTCATAGGCGTTGCCGATGATGATTGTGCCGTCATCCGAAATGTAGCTGGCGCCTGAATGGGCGGTGGTTTCGGTCAGATCGGCGAGCAGCACCGTACCGGTGTCTTCGGTCCAGACGAAGGCTTTATAGGCGCTCATCGCCTCGGTTCTGACGCGTCCGACGATCACCTTGCCCGTGTAAGATGCGGCAAAGGCCTCCGCAAAGTCTACTGCAGACCCTGTATCCGGGCCGGGGAGCAAATGGATGGTGCCATCCGTGTCCCAATAGACCGCCCGGTTTGTGCCATCGTCCAGATCCGAGGTGCCGACCGAGATTTGCCCGTTGCCGGCGAGATCCGAGATATAGGCGTGGGGGGTGATCACGGACAGGGGCTCCATCTGCGTTGCGACCAGATCGCCCGAGGCCTGAATGTCATAGCGGATCACCCCAACGTCGCCATCGCTGTTTATGCCCTGGCCATAGACGGCGGTGCCATCCCGGCTGACTTCCATGCCGTAAAACTGCCGGTCACCGAAGCCGTCAAGCGGGGTGACCTCACCGGTGGCCTCCCAGACGTCTTTGCGCCACAGAAAGGCTCTGCGGTCAGATCCATTCGTGGCGGTGTTGCTGGTGATGACGGCGACCGTGCCGTCATAAGACACGCCACGGACATAGGTCGCATATGCGTTTTCCCTGATACTCCCAAAATCCTGCCACTCTCCGTCATCCAGATCGAGATAGAGCAGGTGGGCGACGTCGGATGGGTCACGCGCATAGGAAAACGCCGTGCGGCCATCGCCGCTGAAATTGACTGTGGCGGTGTAGCCAGCCGGGTCGAGCAGGGGCACCTCATAGCGCAGGTCGTTTTCCAGATCGTAGATGACGCCGACGCCGTCCTCCCAGGGGCCGGTGGTATATTCCTGAACATAGAGAGTGTTGCCATTCATGCTGAGATAGGTATGGAGCGAATGGGTTGAGCCGCTTGAAAGGGTCAGAGGGATCATGGTGATTTCACCGGTTTTCAGATCCCAGAGAAAGGAACGCCTGTTGCCGCTGATCCCGCTATATCCGCTGACCAGAAGGCCGTTCCATGTGGTCGAATACGCGGTGGTGGCGTATGTATCGTTGTCATCCCGGGTGCCGGGCGAGCAGACCTCGCCAGGGGTGAGGTCCACGGGGGCACAGATGTCATAGGCCAGCGCCGGGGAGATGGTGCTCAGCATCAGCCCGGCGGTGCCGAGCAGCAGGCGGGTTTTGGTGCGGGGGGAAAGGGTCATCGGTCTGTCCTTTGTCTGGTCTGTCGGTGTCTGGTCTGTCGGAGGCGCACACCCTGTGGCATGTCGTGCCTGTGAGACCTGCCTGTCAGCCGGGGGCTTAAGGCTGGCGGTGAGCCGGGCTGTGGATGTGGGGCCTTCGACGGTTGGTGCTTTGGCAAAGCCTGTTGGGGCCGGTTGGGGCCGGTTTTGGAAATGAGGCGACGCAAATGATTCGCCGTCTCCGCGATCCCCTGCAGGCTGGGGCAAAGCGCTTTCTGTCTGGTTAATGCGGCTGCGGGGGCATGGCGGCTGTGATCGCGGCGCAACGGGGGATGTCCTCGATGCTGTGCCTGGTGTGACGACAGGATAAAAAAGGCGCCCCGATCGGGACGCCTTTGCAATGGTGTGACGGCTGTGCTTGCCCGGATCAGAACAGGGCGCAGGCCCCTTCTGTGGCTGGGCCAGCCTTTTCGCGGAAGGCTTCGAAGAGCTCGCGGCCCAGACCGACCTTGTTGGCGGAAAGATCTGCGGTGACTGCGGTGCGGGTGTCGAAGTCGGCTTCCAGCACCTCCAGCGTACCAGCCACGGCATCCACTCGGACCAGATCGCCATCGCGCAGTTTGGCGATGGGGCCGCCGGTGGTGGCCTCCGGACAGACGTGAATGCAGGCGGGCACCTTGCCCGACGCCCCCGACATGCGCCCGTCGGTGACAAGCGCCACTTTCAGCCCGCGGTCCTGCAGGACGGCGAGTGTCGGGGTCAGCGAATGCAGTTCCGGCATGCCATTGGCGCGCGGCCCCTGAAACCGGACGACAACGACGGTGTCTTCGGTGAACTCGCCCTTCTGGAAGGCAGTTTTGACGTCATTCTGGTCGTGAAAGACGCGCGCTTTGGCCTCGACCACATGGTGTTCGGGTTTCACGGCGGAGACTTTCATCACGCCGCGGCCAAGATTGCCTTTGAGCTCCTTGAGGCCGCCGGAGCTTTGGAACGGATCGCCGCAGGGGCGCACGATCTTGTCGTTGAGCGGTTCGGTCGGGCCGGGCACAAAGGTCAGTTCGCCATTGATCAGCTTGGGGTCCTGCGTATAAAGCGACAGCCCGTCGCCCGCCACGGTCTTGACGTCTTCGTGCAAAAGCCCGGCTTTGAGCAATTGCCCGATAAGATAGCCCAGACCGCCGGCGGCGTGGAAATGATTCACATCGGCCAGACCGTTGGGATAGACCTTGGCCAGCAGCGGCACCACATCCGAGATGTCGGAGAAATCCTGCAGGTCGAGGATGATCCCGGCGGCGCGCGCCATGGCAGGCAGGTGCAGCACAAGGTTGGTCGAGCCGCCCGTGGCCATCAGCCCGACGATGCCGTTGACGAAAGCCTTTTCGTTCAGGATCTGCCCGACGGGGCGATAGTCATTGCCGAGGGCTGTCATGGCGAGGGCACGTTTGGCGGCCTCTTTGGTCAGCGCGGTGCGCAGATCGGTGCCGGGATTGACGAAGGAGGCACCGGGCAGGTGCAGCCCCATGATTTCCATCAGCATCTGGTTGCTGTTGGCGGTGCCGTAGAAAGTGCAGGTGCCCGCGCCGTGATAGGCGGCCATTTCGCTGTCCATCAACTCGCGCCGGGTGATTTCGCCGGTGGCGAACTTTTGGCGGGCGGCGGATTTTTCGTCATTGGTGATGCCCGAGGTCATCGGTCCGGCGGGCACAAAGACGGTGGGCACATGGCCGAAGCTGGCCGCCGCGATGGTGAGGCCGGGCACGATCTTGTCGCAAACCCCCATGTAGAGCGCGGCGTCAAAGCAATTGTGCGACATGGCGACCGAGGCGGCCAGCGCAATGGTGTCGCGCGAAAACAGCGACAGCTCCATGCCTGGCTGGCCCTGTGTGACGCCATCGCACATGGCGGGCACACCGCCCGCCACCTGCGCTGTGCCGCCGGCTTCGCGGGCGGCGGCGCGGATCAGGTCAGGAAAATGTTCATAGGGCTTATGGGCCGAGAGCATGTCGTTATAGGCGGTAACAATGCCAAGGTTCGGGGCGCGCCCGTCTGCCAGCGTGGGTTTGTCTTCGGCCATGGCAGCATAGGCATGGGCCTGGTTGCCACAGGACAGATGCGCGCGCACGGGGCCCTGATCGGCGGCCTCGGCCATCCGGCTGAGATAGGCCTCGCGGGTGGGGCGGGAGCGTTCGATGATACGGGCGGTGACGGCGGCGATCTGAGTGTTCACGGGCATGGCGGGCCTTTGTAGCTCTGCGGGTCAGTGAGGCGCCTGTGCATTTTGGCGAAGCACCCCTGTGAGGGACTATGCGCTGTTTTGCGGCGCAGAGCCAAGGGCAGGGGCGTAAATCCGCCGTGATGCGTAAAAACCGGGCGAAAAGCACGACATGTCGCGCCGGTCGTCCAGCCAGATGGCAGCGCCTCGGGTTTGTTAGCGCTAACTTACACCAAGTCCGGGGCGGCTGTCCATGGGGGCCTCCGCCTTCTTTTGCTAAAAGTCATGATATATTATGTGACATCATCGCTCGCTGCGCGCCGAATTTCTGAAAATGCTGCAATGCGGCGGGATTGCCGCTGATGCATAACGGGTCTTCTGAAACGTCTGTCGTCGGGGACGCAGAGATCCCCTAGGTTAGAGGCAACGGGAGGATCAACGCGATCCAACGCGGCGTGATTGCTGCAAGACAGACACAAGGTGATCTTATGAAACACACGACACAAGGCAGCATCGACCTGTTCGCCATCGAAAAAGAAGCTCATGATCTGCGCGGTCAGATGACTCGTGATGCTATGATCAGCTTTGGCAAATGGCTGCGCAGCCATTTTTCCCATCACAGCGGCGGCAAGCTCGCCTGATCGCTCTTCCGCAGCGCATCAAACACTTGTAAGAGGGCTGGTATGACCGAGCCCTCTTTTTCTTTGCCGACCATCCGTTTGAAACCCAAAGCCAACGCCCGGGCGATCCGCCACGGGGCGCCTTGGGTCTATGACAACGAACTGGTCACCGATCGCCGCACCAAATCCCTCGTCCCCGGCAGCCTTGCCCGGCTCGAGGATGCAGAGCGCAACTTCCTCGCAATCGTGGGGGTCAATCCCAACAGCCGTATCTTTGCTCGTGTGCTGGACCGGGCCGAGGACACCGTGCTGGATCAATCCTGGTTTGAACGGCGCCTGCGTGCCGCGCTGGCGCACCGCAGCCAAATGTTCGAACATCCTTTTTACCGGCTGGTGCATGCCGAAGCTGACGGGTTGCCGGGGGTGATCATTGATCGGTTTGGCGAGACCGCCGTCGTTCAGCCCAACGCTGCTTGGGCCGATGTGCTGATCACGCCTTTGGCCGAGGCCCTGCGTCAGGTGACCGGGGTCCCCACCGTGGTGATGAACGGCACGGGCCGGGCGCGCAGCCTTGAAGGGCTGGAAGAGGTGACGCAGGTTCTTTCGGGCGCGGTCGAGGGGGCGATCCCGGTGCCGATGAATGGTGCGACCTATATGGCCGATCTGATGGGCGGGCAGAAAACCGGGCTGTTTTTCGACCAACGGCCCAACCACGCTTTCGCGCAACGCCTTGTCGGTGACAAAAAGGTGCTCGATGTGTTTTCCCATGTCGGCGGTTTTGCCTTGGCTGCGCTGGCGGGCGGCGCGGCGTCGGCGCTGTCCGTGGATAGCTCTGCAGCAGCGCTGGAACTGGCCGAAAAAGGCGCGGCTGAGATGGAGAAATCCGATGTCTTTTCAACGCGGAAAGGCGATGCTTTTGATGTGATGGCGCAGCTTGCGCACGAGGGTGAAGCCTTCGATGTGGTGATCTGTGATCCGCCTGCCTTTGCGCCATCCAAGCCGACCTTGGAGAAAGGCCTTCGGGCCTATGAGCGCGTGGCGCGCATGGCCGCGCCACTGGTGCGCGAGGGCGGCTATCTTGGGCTGTGTTCCTGTTCTCATGCGGCGGATCTGGACAAATTCCGTACCGCCTGCAACCGGGGGATCGGGCGCGCCGGACGCTCTGCGCAGCTGATCCACACCGGCTTTGCCGGGGCCGACCATCCGTTGATGCCGCAACTGGCGGAAAGCGGTTATCTGAAAGCGCTGTTCTACAGGCTGATGCCGTGAAAGTCCTGCTGGACGCCTGTGTGCTCTACCCGACGGTGATGCGTGAAATCCTGTTGGGGGTGGCGGCACGCGGGCTCTATACGCCGCTCTGGTCGGATCGTATTCTTGAAGAATGGGCACGTGCCGCGCGCAAGCTTGGGCCGGCGGGCGAAGCGCAGGCTCGTGGCGAGGTGGCGCTGGTGCGGGCGGCCTGGCCGACGGCTGCCGTTGCCCCGCACAAGGGACTGGAGGCGCGGCTCTATCTGAAGGACGAAAACGACATCCATGTTCTGGCCGCCGCGATCGCGGGCCGTGCCGATGCGATTGTCACGATGAATGCGCAGGATTTCCCGCGCCATGTGCTGGCGGAAGAGGGGCTTGAGCGTTGGGATCCGGACGGGTTTCTCTGGCGCCTGTGGTCGGATTGTCCGCAAGAGGTTGCCCAGGCGGTTGAGGCCGTGCGCCAAGAGGCAGAGCGTCTGTCAGAAGCGCCCTGGGATTTGCGCAAGCTGTTGAAAAAGGCGCGACTGCCGAAGCTGGGCAAGGCTCTGGGCTGAGTGTGTGTCACGGCCTTAGCGTGACCAGCTGGCCTCATTGGCTTCGATGGCCTTGATGCGCTCTTCGGTTTTGGGGTGGCTCATCAGCCATGCGGGAGTCTTGGCTCCGTGGGCGCCGGTCAGATGCGGCAGTTTTTCAAACAGGCTTTTCTGCGGGGTCGTGCCCAGACCGGCTTTGGTCATCAGGGCTGACGCATAGGCGTCCGCCTCATATTCATCGTTGCGCGACAGTTTGGCTGCCAGCAACGACGTCAGCCAGCCCGCGATATAGACCCCCAGGCCGGGGATGAAGCGCGACAGGATCATCGCCAGTGCGGTGCGCAGTGCATTTTGTCCCGAAAAGTCGATCATCCGTCGCTTTGAATGCCCCAGCGCCACATGTCCCAGCTCATGGGCAATGACCGAGGCCATTTCTTCGGCGCTCAGTTTGCCTTCGCGAAAGGCATTGTAGAAGCCACGGGTGATATAGACCTTGCCATCGGGGGCGGCGAGCCCGTTCACCGGGTCGATCTCATAGAGGTAGACACGCACCCGCGGCAGGTCTAGGGCACGGGCCAGTTTGCGAAACACGCGCTCCAGCTCCGGATCTGCCAGTTCGCTGGACTGCGCATCGAGCTGGCGCACAGTGCGCCAGGCCGAAAACCGGTACATCGCAAGGCCCATGAGCAGGGCGAGAAGGAGGGGGGTGAACTTCAGCATGGCCTCAATATGGGGGCGATGGGGTCGGGAAGGAAGGGCAAAGGAAGCAGGGAGCGATCACTTGCCCAGCACTTTCATGCCGCGGTCCAGCCCCTCGAGCGTCAGGGGCACCATGCGCTGTTCGAAAATCTGGTCGATCATCGCTATGGATTGGGTGTAGGTCCAATGCGCCTCAGGCACCGGGTTCAGCCAGAGGTGATCGGGCCATGTTTCACGCGCCCGGCGCAGCCATGTTTCCCCGCTCTCCTGGTTCCAGTGTTCGTTGGCCCCGCCCGGCATGGCGATCTCATAGGGCGACATCGAGGCATCGCCCACGAAGATCACCTTGTAATCCTTGCCATAGGTGTTGAACACCTCGCGGGTGGGCACTGTGTCGCTCCAGCGCCGGACGTTGTCGCGCCAGACGCCTTCGTAGAGACAGTTATGGAAGTAGTAATATTCCAGATGTTTGAATTCGGCGCGGGCGGCGGAAAACAACTCTTCGACGACTTTGATATGATCGTCCATCGATCCGCCGACATCGAAAAACATCAGCACTTTGACCGCGTTCCGCCGTTCCGGTCGGGTCTGAACATCGAGGTAGCCATGTTCCGCCGTTGAGCGGATGGTGCCGTCCAGATCCAGTTCTTCATGCGCGCCGTCGCGGGCCCATTTGCGTAGACGTTTCATCGCCACTTTGATGTTGCGTGTGCCCAGTTCAACACTGTCGTCGAGATTGCGAAATTCTCTTTTGTCCCAGACCTTTGTGGCGCGGCGGTGTCGTGATGTGTCCTGACCGATGCGCACGCCTTCGGGGTTGTAGCCATAGGCGCCAAAGGGCGAGGTGCCGCCGGTGCCAACCCATTTGTTGCCACCCTGATGTCGCCCCTTTTGTTCCTCAAGGCGTTTCTTGAGTGTTTCCATGAGCTTGTCAAAGCCTCCTAAGGCTTCGACTTCGGCTTTCTCGGCGTCGCTCAGGTGCTTTTCAATCTGTTTGCGCAGCCAGTCCTCGGGCAGGTCGATCGCCTCCAGAACGTCATCTGAAGAAATCTTTTCAAGTCCTTCGAAAACCTTAGAAAATGCCCGGTCGAATTTGTCGAGGTGGCGTTCGTCCTTGACCATGATCGCCCGGGCCAGAAAATAGAAGCCCTCAATGTCATAGGTGGTCAGCCCGGCGTCCATGGCCTCCAGAAACGCCAGAAATTCCCGCAGAGATACCGGGACACCTTCGGCACGCAGGCTGTCAAAGAACGGCAGGAACATGGTGCGTGCCTCCTCAGATCAGCCGTTCGACCAGCACCGTTAGGAACAGGCCAATCAAGGCGGCAATCAGGAAATACACCGCAGCGTATTGCAGCTTGTCGAGACGGTTTCCGCCGCGTTTGGCGGCCATGCGCCACCCCAGGATGGTGCCCAGAATGGCCAGCACGATGACGATCATATGTTGCGCTCCCTTCGCGTGTCTGGATCAGCTGCGCCGGTCTCTGGGGCGCGCGCCGGCTCGTTACTGCGCGATGGCGGCGACCTCCGAGACACGGGCCTGAACCAATGCATCTGACCCAAAGCCATATCGTGCCCATCCAAGACTGTCGAGACGCACGCTGCGTGCTTCGCCAAGACGTCCCAAACCTTGGAGGGCTTCGGCCTCGGTCAGCATCAGAGAGGCCAGAAGGGCGGCGTTCTTGCTGTCGCGGGCGGCGGCGATGGCATGGGCGGCAATTTCATAGGCGGTCTGGTCCTGCCCTGCAGAAAGCGCCATGGCCGACAGATGCATGGCGACATGGGCGCTGTGGAAGCGGGTCTGTGGCGATTGGCCATAGATGCGGGCCGCGGTCAGCAGGGCAGACTGTGCGCGGGCCGGGTCCGACGTCATCGTCAGGCGCCCCAGCAGGAACCAGGAAAACCCGGCGCGGGTGTCTTGCCAGCCCTGCGCCTGCGCCATCGCAACGGCACGTTCGGCGGCCTTTTGGCGGCTGCTCAGCGATCCGCTGTCCATGGCGCGAGTTACGGCCTCGACCCAGGCGCGCGGGCTGGGGGCGAGGGCGGCTCTGCCGCCACCGCGTCCGGACGGGTGGATGCGGTCCAAAATGGCGGGCAGCCGTGCTGCCACTGCCGCGCGATCCATACCTGAGTGCAGCTCGGGCGCATAGGTGGCGCGCAGGATCACCATGTCGAAGGGGGTCAGGACCGAATGGATGTTGTCATCGTTGAACACGCTGTCGGGCAGCCGGAATAGATCGTTGAGCGGCCCAAGCGCCTGCGCCAGTTCTTCGTGCAGGCAGTCGCGTATTTCCTGCGGGGCCTCGTCATCGGGGATGAAAATCGCCAGCCGTTCACGGGTTTCCACGGTGGTCCAGCTCAGTTTGCGGTTGCTGATGTGTTTGAATTCGGACCAGTCCGAAACATTGGGCGCGACAATACAGGCGGAATTGGGCGCACGCCGGGCCAATTCGCGGTGCGGCAGCGTCTGGATGGTGATCGAGGCCGAACTGCTGGCGGGCACGCGGGTGATGGAAATCCCGGCTTCGCGATCCAGACGCGCCAGAAGCTGTGCGAGATCGGGGCCGAGAGAGACCGGAATGCGCGCCCCGGTTATGCGCAGAGTGATTGGACCCTCAAAGCGGGTGAATCGGTGCAATGGCGTGCCGTTTTCCAGCGCAAAGCTCAGCTCCAGAAAATCCTGCGCGATGGAGGCGTTTGACCGGCTGGTCTGTCCGGGCGCCGACGCCGGAAACAGTTTCATCGGTGGTAGGTCGATCTTGGCCGTCGAAGGCGACTGTGGGCGCTGTGCGCCATCGCCCATCACGCAGCCGCTCAAGGTGGCACAGGTTGCCAAAGCGACACCCAAGGGGCGCAGGAAACGGAAAAAAGCGTGCGGGCGTGCGGGAGGTGTCGTCACATGAAAGCCTGTCTGTGAAGGGGCGCGGCATGTCGTTGCCGCGGCTGTGATGACACTATGTCACGCAAAGAATGAACGCAAAGACAACAGATTGTGTCTGCACTCAGCTGTTCGGGCGTTGGTATTTGATGAACGGGGTGAGTTGTCCGATCCGGTCATAGAGCCTGCGCGCAGTGGTGTTGAACTCCTGCGTCGTCCAATAGACGTTGGGCGTGCCGTTCCGGTCGGCGACCTCATAGACACCCGTGATCAGTGCGCTGCCGACACCGTGGCCGCGGGCATCGGGGGCCACGTAGAGGTCTTGCAGATAACATACGTCTTCACAGCGCCAGTTATGGGCGTGGAAGATGTAATGCACCAGTCCGACAAGTTTGCCGTCCAGTTCGGCAACCAGTGCGCCGCGCTCGACATGCTGCGGGTCGATCTGGCGCCGGAACGTCGTTTCATAGATGTCGGCGCTCAGGGTGGTTTCATAGAACTCCAGATAGGCGTGCCAGAGCGTCTGCCAGTGTTCGCGGTCATCAAGCGTGAGGGGGCGGATGTTCAGTGCCATATGCGGAGGTCCTTTTGCGCGACAGCCCCGCAAGGTGGCGTAGCGCGCTCTTGGTTGTGTCGTTTTGACTGTTGGAGCGTTTAAAGCCCGGGCACGTTGCACTCGCGGACATAGAGATCCGAAACCGGACGCGAACAGGTCAGTGCTCGCGCATAGGCCATGGCCGCTTCGTCACAGTCCGCGGCAGCCTGGAGGTAGCCCTGACGGGGCGCGGTGCAGGACTGGGGCACGCTTGCTGAGGCCGATGGGCAGGCCGGGGTGACATCTTCAGTGTTGCTATTGGTGGTGCGGCAGGCCCCGCCGGTCCATTCATAGCGACAGGCGGTGTCGAAGAACGTTGGCGTGGCGTCATAGGCGCAGGCGTTGAGTGCGCCGCAGGACGCGCTGTCGGTTGCGGGCAGGGCGCAATCCCGGCTGAGATTGTCGCAGATTTTGACGGTGTTGCAGACCGAGCGCGTGGCGCGGCAGGCACTTTCGGCACGGGCATAGAGCGCATCGCAATCGGGCGCGGCATGAAGCGCACCGCCTTGCAGGGCGCCGGCGGTCAGAGCCAGCGCGAGGATGACGGGTTTGAGATTCATATCCGGTCCTTTGCGATTGGTCGGGCGCCGGATAGGCGGTTAGCGCCGCTGTCCGCGCGCCATGAAGGCGAGACGTTCGAACAGTGCCACATCCTGTTCGTTTTTCAAGAGCGCGCCATGAAGTTTCGGCAGAGCATTTGCACCGTCACGGGCCAGATCTTCGGGGGTCAGGTCTTCGGCCAGAAGCAGTTTCAGCCAATCCAGAACCTCAGAGGTCGAGGGTTTCTTTTTCAGCCCCTGAGTTTCGCGGATCTCATAGAACTGCGTCAGCGCCGTGGTCAGCAGCCGTTCCTTGATGCCGGGGAAATGGACCTCGACGATGGCGCGCATCGTGTCGATGTCGGGAAAGCGGATGTAGTGAAAGAAGCACCGGCGCAGAAACGCGTCAGGCAGTTCCTTTTCATTGTTGGAGGTGATAATCACCACGGGGCGCTGTTTGGCGGTGACGGTTTCGCCGGTTTCGTAGACATGGAAGGCCATCTTGTCGAGTTCCTGCAGCAGGTCGTTGGGGAATTCGATGTCTGCCTTATCCACCTCGTCGATCAGCAAGACAACCTTCTGGTCGGCTTCGAAGGCCTGCCAGAGTTTGCCTTTTTTGATGTAGTGACGCACGTTCTCGACACGGGGATCGCCCAATTGGCTGTCGCGCAGTCGCGACACCGCGTCGTATTCGTAAAGGCCCTGCTGGGCGCGGGTGGTGGATTTGATGTTCCACTCGATCATCTCAAGGCCGAGAGAGGCCGCAACCTGCCGCGCCAGTTCGGTTTTACCGGTGCCTGGCTCCCCTTTGACCAGCAGGGGGCGTTCCAACGCAATGGCGGCGTTGACGGCCACAGAGAGGTCGGTTGGAGCAATATAACTGTCTGTCGAGGAGAATTTCATCGGCTTTCGGCCCTTAAAGGATACGCAATGGGCGCGATCATAACAACGCCTCCGAAAGGTTCAACACGGGACAGATTGTGACGTGACATCTGTACATAAAAGCGGTAAACGACCCTGCAATTGGAGGGAGCCGAATGGCTGACTATTCGACAGATGCGGCCACCGGCGCAGCAGAGGTGAGCAAGAAGATGAAGGCTGAGGTTTTTCTGCCTGACGACTATCGTCCCGCTGAGGATGAGCCCTTTATGAATGAGCGTCAGCTGGAATATTTCCGGCGCAAGCTTCTGAACTGGAAGGCTGAACTTCTCGACGAGGGACGCCATACCATTGAAGGTCTGCAAGACAGCACGCGCAACATTCCCGACATCACGGACCGGGCGTCCGAGGAAACCGATCGCGCGCTGGAACTGCGCACGCGGGACCGTCAGCGCAAGCTGGTCGCCAAGATCGATGCGGCGCTGCGTCGAATCGACGAGGGCGAATACGGCTACTGCGAAGTGACCGGGGAACCGATTTCGCTGAAACGTCTGGATGCGCGTCCGAATGCGACGATGACCCTTGAGGCGCAGGAGCGCCACGAGCGCCGCGAAAAGGTGCATCGCGGCGACTGATGCGGTGGCCGGCCCTGCGCGTTGTAGGGCTTGTCTGCGGCATTCTATGCAAGTGACATTATGCGCGGGTGACATTGCGCGACGTGCTATGGCAAACACCGGGGGAAGCCCCGGTGTTTTTCTTTGCCGGGCGAGAAAGGAGCTGCAGCATGTTGATCGGACAGGATATTGCCGTTTTGGGCGGTGGCGTCGCGGGGCTTGCGGTGGCGCAGGCCGTGGCGCTTCACGGCGCCAAGGTCACGCTTTACGAACGCGCCCCTGAGATCACAGAAGTGGGGGCCGGGCTGCAGATTTCCCCCAATGGCGCGCGGGTTCTGGCCGCGCTGGGCCTTGATGCGCCGGGGCGCGCGATGCGTTCCGAGGGCGTCTGTCTGATGGATGGCTATACCGGGCGCGAAGTTCTGGCGATGGATTTCAAAACCGCGCGGCCCAAGGATGATTTCCTGCTGATGCATCGCGCCGATCTGATCGCGCTGCTGGAAGAGGGCGCCCGGGCTGCCGGGGTGACGATCTGCCTGTCGCATGATGTGAGCGCGGTCGAGGGCGATGCCGAAGGCGTCACGCTGCGCTTTGCCAACGGCCGCAGCGCGCGGCATGAGGTGGTGCTGGGTGCGGACGGGTTGCATTCGGTTCTGCGGCCGATGCTCAACGGACCGGAGAAGCCGTTCTTCACCGGTCAGACCGCCTGGCGGGCCACCGTGCCGGCGCTGGGGGGCGAGGAGCCGGTGGCGCTGGTGCATATGGCGGCGGGGCGGCATGTGGTCAGCTACCCGTTGCGGGAGGGACGCCTGATCAACATCGTTGCGGTCGAAGAGCGCCCGGATTGGGTCGAAGAGGGCTGGCATCATCCCGGGGATCCGGTCGAACTGATGACTCATTTCACCAATTTCTGCCCCGGTGTCAAAGGGCTGTTGTCGCGGGCTGAAACCGTGTCACGCTGGGGGCTGTTCCGGCATCCTGTGGCCGAGACATGGCATTCGGAACGGACCGCGATTCTGGGCGATGCGGCGCATCCGACGCTGCCGTTTCTGGCGCAGGGCGCAAATATGGCACTGGAAGACGCCTGGGTGCTGGCAACCTGTCTGGCACAGTTGCCGCTGGAGCAGGCTTTGCCCGCCTATCAGGCGCGGCGGCGCAACCGGGTGGTGCGGGTGATCGAAGCGGCCAATGGCAATGCCCGCAATTACCATCTGAAAGGGCTGACACGGGTTGCCGGACATCTGGCCTTGCGGCTGGGCGGGCGGATTGCCCCGCGCGTGCCGTTTGAGAAATTTTCCTGGCTTTACGATTACGATGTGACCGGGCCACAGGCCTGAGCTGCATATGGTGCGCCCGGATATGAGTATTTGGGCAGCAAAGGAAACGCACAGCGCCGCGTCCCCGTGACAGGGACGGCGGCGCTGCGGTTTCAGGCAGAAGGTATCAGGCGGCTTCGAGCGCGGTCACGATGCCAGAGAAATCGGCGGCCTTGAGAGAGGCGCCGCCCACCAGTGCCCCGTCGACATTGGACGTGGCAAAGATTTCGGAGGCATTGCCGGGTTTCACCGAGCCGCCGTAGAGCAGGGGAATGTCGTCGGCAGCCGCACCAAAGCGTTTGGTCAGCGTGGCGCGGATGTCGTCGTGGACTTCGGCGATTTGCTCGATGGTTGGTACCTTGCCGGTACCAATGGCCCAGACCGGTTCATAGGCGATGACCAGCTTGGCCGGATCGGCCGAGGCGGGCAGGGAGCCTTCGACCTGTGCGCGGATCAGCGTCAGAGTTTCACCGGCTTCGCGTTGCTCCAGCGTTTCGCCAACGCAGACCACGGCGATCAGGCCGCCGGCAAGCGCGGCTTCGGTCTTGGCTGCGACGGTTTCGTTGGTTTCAAAGTGATCCGTGCGGCGTTCGGAGTGGCCCAGGATTACATAGCTTGCGCCAGAATCTACGAGCATTTCGGCGGAAATATCGCCGGTATGTGCGCCGGAGGCGGCCATATGGCAATCCTGTCCGCCGGTCGCCACCGCCGTGCCGTTCAGAACGGCGGCCATGCCCGAGACCAATGTGGCCGGGGGGCACAGAAGGATGTCGACGGAGGGGCTGGGGAACATGTCGGCCAATGTCTTGGCTTCGGCAAGGCTGGTTTTGAGCCCGTTCATTTTCCAGTTACCTGCTGCGAGTTTGCGTGCCATGGGCCTCTCCTGAGTTGTGTCGTGATCACTGTGTTGGCCGCATCATTGCAGCCTCTGTCCGACAGTCAAGCATCGGCTTGGGCGTGTGGCTCTGATGCAGCGCAAGTTGCGGGAAACTTTGGCGGAACCGCTCAGCGGGCCGCGATGGCGTCAAGCGTGCGCCGAGCCCAGTCGCAGGCCAGCTCCGGATCGTCCAGCGCGGGGTCGGGCAGGGTCCAATAGTGCATGCCGCGCCCGTCTGCGGTGGCAAATTTATGTGATCCCGCAGCATCAAGGGCTGCGGCGAGTGTTCCCTGCGTCTTGAGGTAAATCTCGCCGTCTGAGGACAGGATGGCAAAGATCTGGCCGTCGCAACAAATCGACAGGCCGCCCATCATCTTGCGGTGGCTGATCTGTCCCAAAGGGTCAAAAAGATCATGGACGAAGGCGATCTCTTCGTCTGAGACGGGCATTATTTGCCCGCACTCAGGCTTTCGTCGAACTTGATACTCTCACCGCAGCCGCAGGCATCCACGACGTTGGGGTTGCGGAATTTGAAACCGGATTCGAGCAGCGAGATTTCATAGTCGATTTCCGTGCCGAAGAGGAACATCTGCGCCATCGGGGCGATCATCACCCGCGCACCCTCCTGTTCCACGACCTCATCCATCGGATCAATCTCCGACACGTAGTCCATGGTATACTCCATGCCCGCGCAGCCACCTTTCTTGATGCCGATGCGCAGACCCTGCGAGCCGTCTTTCGCCATCAGCTTGGCGATTTGGGTCGCCGCTGCGGGTGTGAGGGTCACAGCTTGTTTTCCGGGAATGCCGAACATGTGGAAATCTCCTTTGTTCGCAATCTAGGGTGTTATCGCCCCGATCTCAAGGAGTGGCAGCCCATTGAGCGTGCGCAGCAGGCCCATTGTGATCAGCGAGACGGCAATCGCCCAGCCGAAAGAGGCCAATGTGCCGATGATGACATATTCCGCCTTCGCGTTGTCGGAGGTGGCGTCAAAGCGCAGGATGGATTTTGCCGCAATTAGAAAGCCGATGCCGCCGGGGTGGCCGGCGAAGATCAGCAGGAAAATCAGCCCGCGCTCCAGCAGGCCGATTTTCATCCCGCCACTGGGCAAGCTGCTGTCTGTGGTGTCCTGCATGGCCGTCACATAGGGGGCCATCAGCTTGCCCACGGCAAAACCGCCCGCGCGGGTGGCAAAGATGCCCCCGGCGATCAGCGCCATCACGGGCGGCAACCAGTCGGTTGTTTCAAACCAGCCCCCCGCCCAGACACCGTTGTGCCAAAGCTGCGGCGCATAGGCGGCCAGCGCCAAAAGGCTGGCCAGATGCGCCAGCTGGTCGGTCAGATAGGGCATCAGCCCGTCCCGCACCCCATGGCGGATGGCAAAGGTCTTGATCGTGTCGAGGCTCAGATGCAGTCCGGCCAGCGCCAAGAGCGGCCAACCGCCCCATGTGCCCAGCGCGCCGACCATGCACAGCCAAACAACGGCAGCGTGCAGCAGCAGGGTGCCGGCCTTGTCCTTGGTTGCCACCATGCGGTCGGTCTGAAAGACGTAATCGGCCAGCACATGGGCCAGAAAGAGCGCCGCAAGGGTTTCAGCCATGCTCGGCCTCCGGATCTGCTGGGGTGTCCGCAGCTTCCAGCGTTTTCAGCGCGTCACGCAGCACCTGATAGCCAGCGGCTTCCAGCGATTTGGTGACAGATTGCCGAGATTTGCCCAGCGCCTTGGCGATATCCGTGTAATGGGGTGGCGTGCCGGGGGAGAGAAACGGCAGGATTGCGCTGGCCTGTGGCGGGGTCCAGCCTTGCGAAATATAGTCCGCCAGCAAGGTGGTGGCCTGTAAGGCGCCGCCGCTGGCGTGTTGCAGTCGTTCGCCAAGGCTCAGCAGTTTGATCATATCGAGCGCATCCCCTGAGGCCACGAAGACCTCTGCGGTTTCCTCATTCAGATCCGGGCCGATGTCTTCGGGGGCCTCGCCTTCAGCCAGGCCGATGTAGCTGTCGAAATCTTCGCCTTCGGCCCTTAACGCCGCGCGAAAGCACAGTGCGGCGCGCAACGCGTATTTCGGCTCGGGCAGGGCGACCTGCCAGCCATCCCCGCGGTGGCGGGTGAAGTGCAGGCTGCGCCCGCCTGCCCAGTCGGCTTGCAGCGCGGCGCAGTCTTCCAGCGCGCGGAAGGCGCGTTCGACTTTTGCCGGACCAAGCCCGGTGGAGTTGACGAGATCGCCGGTGAGGACGGCTATGGTGCGGCTTTGTTGGGTCATTGTGCAATCATTTTAGGATGCGAAACATAAAATGCAACTATTTTAGTATGCATATTAATTTTCGCAGCCAATTTATGTTGCGTAATCACTATTGCATCCTTTTGAGGGTGCGTTTTCCGTTCTGTGGTCATGCGAAGCGTTCGGGTGCGGTCAGTATCTGTGCCAGCCCGTCCAGTGCGGCGCGCACTGGCGGATCGTGACGGGCATCGTGGTGGCAAACCAGCCATTCGTCATGAGTGAGCGCGGCAATAGGCGGGGTCACTTGTATCAGCCCGGACATGTCACGCCCGGCAAAGATGGGCAGCAGGACGCGCCCGATCCCGGCCTCAGCCATGTCGCAGACTGCGCGCGCATCCGAGGCGGACGCAATGATCTCCCCGGGATGATGTGCTCGCAGCCAGCGCTCTGACGGGGTGGTTGCCAGCCCCTCTTGCAAGGTGACATAGCCGCGGATGTCGGGCGTTTTGGCGAAGGCGGCATAGTGCAGGGTGCCAAGCTTGCGACCGGCGAGCCAGCTTTGGTCCGGGCGGCGGTTGCGAATGCCGATATCGGCCTCGCGCCGGGCGATGTCGATATCGGCGTTGGAGGCCAGAAGGGATGGACGCCAGAGGCACTCCGGGGTCCAGATCTGTGGCAAATGGCGTGCAATGTAGCGTGATGTCCAGCGTCCTGCCGTGATCCGCACCTCCGGCTGGGAGGTGTCCAGTTGAAAGCGGTTCAGGCGGCTGATGGCCTCGCGCAGCGGGGCTGCGAGTTGCAGCAGAGCGCGCCCGTCTGCCGTCAGCGTATAGCCCCGTGCGCCGCGTTCGAACAGGTGCTTGCCCAGACTGCGTTCCAGCGTCGCCATGCGGCGCGACAGGGTAGGCAGAGAGGTGCCGGTGGCTTTCTCTGCGCCAGACAGGCCGCCGGCATCGGCCACGGCCAAGAACAGGCGATAGTCGTCCAGTCGCGGTTCATCTTTCAATTCTGAAAGTATCCTTTTGGCTGCCCTCAGTATTTTGAGAAATTCCTTAAGGGTATTCTGGCTTCAGTTTTCAATATTGCAAGTCAGGGGGGGTGCTGTGATGGCGTTTTTTCCGATTAACCTGCCGAAAATCGAGCCTCAATATGAAAGCCACTATCGTCTGGAGGTGGCAGGCTATGAGGCCGCTTTGCAGGTCCATAAGGGGCCTTGGTGGAGACTGGGGCGCCAGTTGGCGTGTTGGTGCTCGCGGCGAAGGGCCTCAACAGAAAAGCGGCCGCAAAGGGCCGCTTTTGAACGCTGAACAGCGTGTCAGGACGTGCAGAGATATGGCTTACATAAAACCGAGTTCTAGACGGGCTTCGTCCGACATCATTTCCATGCCCCAGGGCGGATTCCATGTCAGTTCGACATCCACCTGTTTGACCCCCGGTAGCGGCTCGATTGCATCGGCCACCCAGCCCGGCATTTCCCCGGCCACAGGGCAGCCCGGTGCGGTCAGGGTCATCAGGACGAGAACCTCGTTTTCATCGTTGATCTCAATCGTGTAGACGAGACCGAGGTCATAGATGTTGACCGGGATTTCCGGGTCGTAAACCGTGCGGCAGGCTTCGACGACCGCCTCGTGCAGCGGGTGATCCGTGCTTGACGGCTTGATCAGCGGTGTGCCCTCGACGGGATTTGCCTCTTCGGTCATCTCTCGCGTTCTCCTATTTCCGACTGTTCATATAGGGAATGCGGGCGGGCGCGTCCAGAGGGCGCAGCCCGCAGGGCGTGCAATGCAGCTTGCATGGGTCTCTACAGCGTCAGATCCCCGCGCCACGACCGCAGCGGTCCAAGGCGCGCCGATTTTTTGGTCATATGCCGATCCATCCGGCCCAGAACGCGCGATAGGAACCGGATCGTGTCGATCACATAGGGGCCTTTGTTCAGCATCACGCAATCGGCACGCTGCGCCATGGCGGCATCCGTTGTTTCGGCACGGGTAGCAAGGCCTTGTTTCATAAGTCCTTCCAGAACCTGCGTCGCCCAGACCACCGGCGTGTGCGCGGCTTCGCAGAGCCACAAAATCTCTTCCTGCATTTCCGACATACGCTCCAGACCGATTTCCACCGCCAGATCGCCACGGGCAATCATCACGGCGGTTTCGGTCAGCGCTCCGGCCTGAACGATCAGTTTCGGCAGGTTGCGGATTGCAAGCCCGGTTTCGATTTTCAGCACAAGCGTCGGACGGCTGGCCCCGGGTGCCAGACGTGCGTCGATTTCATCGACCAGCAGGCGAATGTCTTCGGGGGTCTGCACAAAGGAATAGCCGATCAGATCGGCGCGCCCGACCACGAAGTCGAGCGCCCGAATGTCTTCGGCGGTCAGCGCCGGGATGTCGATTTCAACAGAGGGCAGATTGAAGCCTTTCTCGGGTTTCAGCTTGACCCCTTTCGGGTCGGCGCGGGTGACGCGCAGCTTAGCGCCCTTTTTGCCTACGTCGATGACTTCGGCGCCGATCTTGCCGTCGTCGATAAAGACCGCCATGCCGGGGCTGAGGCTGTCGATGAGCTCTGGATGGCTCAGGGTCGTGGTGACATGTTTGACCTTGCTTTGGGGCGGTTCGCGCAGAATGTTCAGGCGATCGCCGATCTGAACGCGCGGCTTGTCCGGGGCATAGACCGCCCCGGTGCGCAGTTTTGGCCCGCCCAGATCCATCAGGACCGGCACGTAGCGTCCGGCGACGGTGCTGGCCTCGCGGATGCGGTCGATCATCTGGCCCCAGATTTCGGGTCCGTCATGGGCGCAGTTGATGCGCATCGCATCGGCACCTGCCTCGATCATGGCAGGGATCAGTTCGGGATCTGTGGCGGCCTCTGTCGGCAGGGTCACAAGGATGCGCGACCGCGGGGCCCCGGAGGCCCCGGTGCCAAAGGCCGTGTCGCGCCGGGCGGCCAGACGCGCGGGGCCAGCGGCAAACCGTGCGGGATCGGGAAAGGCGGTTGCGGTGCCATTCAACCCGTTCAGCGCGGCTTCAACAGCGTCGAGCGAGGCGCGCACATGCGGTTCGGCCCTGCCCAGGGTGGACAGGCCCAGCGCAGCCAGATCCGGTTGCAGCCGACTCAGGTCGGCATGGCGGAAGGCCAGATATGTAGCAAGGTTCTGGGCCGAGCGCAGGAACGCGGGCCGCATGTCGATGTCTTCCCAATCCTGCCAGATCCGTGTGGTTTCTAGGGCAATGCTGTCACGCAGCCCGCGCAGTTCGATCTGCAGCCGGGCGGGGTCGGGCGGAAGGGGGCAAAAGTTTTGGGACATGGTCCACCTGTCAGTTCAGATGGCTCTGTCTTTCACGGGATTTGTAACAGCACTATGGCCCGGATCAAATTCAGCGAAAAAATATGATTTTTTTTCTGTCCTTTGGTGCGAATAGCTTGCCAAAACTGGCAGAGGCGGCCAGCGTATGAAACCGGATCCGGGCTTGTCTGTGCGGCCCGGAAAATGCAGACATAGAAAGGCCGATATGTTGAAATCCGAAGGTGCCCTTTTCGAATTCCGCGGCCCATGGAGTGTGCCGGTTCAGGTCGGGCCGAGTATCCTGCTGCTGTTCGTTCTGTTTTTCGGAGGCATGCCATCGCGCGAGTACCTTGGGTTTCAGCTGGCCATGGTGGCCATGCTGTTGCTGTCGATTTTCCTGCATGAGTTCGGCCATGCCTGGGGCGCGTTGATCCAGAGGGTGCCGGTGCGTCGGGTCGTGCTCTATGGGTTTGGCGGCTATTGCGAACAGAGCCGGGCGGCGTCCCCGCGTGAAAGTGAGCTGATCGTCGCTATGGGGCCGATCGTGACACTGACCCTTTGGGCGGTCTGTCGCTTGCTGGCAAATGCGCTGATGACCGCGGGCTATGGGGCAAGCCCGTTGGTCTGGGGGTTGAACACCATGGCCTGGCTGAACGGCTATCTGGCGATCCTGAATCTGCTGCCGATCGCGCCGCTGGATGGAGGGCGGCTTTTTGAGCTGGTCCTGTTGCGCGTCATGCCTGCCCGCCGGGCCGCCCGGATCACGGGCTATCTGGGTATGGCGCTGCTGATCTTGGTCACGGCCTTTTTCCTGTTTTACATGCGCTCCTACATTTTTCTTCTCTTTGTCTTGCCAGGATTCGCGGTGAATTTGGCCAAGCTGCGCGGGCAGGGGTAAAGCCCGCGCAGGCCCTGTCTGTCACATCGGCACGCAGCCTTAGCTGCGCGGGCGCGCCTTGCGGGCGGGGACCGGGCGCACGCGCTTTTCGATCGTGTCGAACAGGGCACCGGCTAGGTTTTTGCCCGTGGTGGTCTCTGCGCCTTCCAGCCCCGGCGAAGAGTTGACCTCCAGAACTTTGGGGCCGTCCTCGGCGCGCAGAAGGTCGACCCCGGCCATGCGCAGCCCAAAGGCCTTGGCAGAGCGCAGGGCGGTTTCACGTTCGGCCTTGGTGATGCGCACGCTGGAGGCTGTGCCGCCCAGATGCAGGTTGGAGCGGAAGTCGCCCCCCGACGAAGACCGTTTGATCGCCGCGACCACCTTGCCGTCGATCACCACGCAGCGGATGTCTTCGCCCGCGGCCTCCTTGACGAAATGCTGCACCAGAAAATTGGCCTTGAGGCCCCGGAACGCCGAAATCACCGATTGTGCCGCTTTCTTGGTTTCCGCCAAAACCACACCGCGGCCCTGCGTGCTTTCCAGCAGCTTGACGATCAGCGGGGCCTGACCGGCGAGGGCGATCAGATTGTCGGTGTCTTTGGGTGAGGCGGCAAAGGCGGTGGTGGGCATGCCGATGCGGTGCCGCGACAGGACCTGATGGGCTTGCAGCTTGTCGCGCGACTTGGTGATCCCCTCCGAGCCATTTACGCAGAAGGTGCCGATGGTTTCGAACTGCCGGATCACCGCCGTGCCGTAGGAGGTGATCGAGGCCCCGATCCGCGGGATCACCGCATCATAGCGGGGGAGCCTTTCGCCATCATAATAGATCTCGGGTGCCATGGCATTGATCGCCATGTAGCAGCGCGCGGTGTCGATCACCTCGACCACATGGCCGCGCTTTTCGCCCTCGGCCACCAGCCGTTGCGTCGAATAGTTGTCGGGCTCACGTGACAGCACCGCAATGCGCAGGGCGCGGGCGGGGACGGTATCGCGAATGGCCGTGGAAAAATAGACCGAGGCGTCGAGTTCCGGCTGGCAGAAGCTTTCCGAAGGTTGCACGATCATGTCTTCGCCAATCGCCTGTCGACCCAGCAACATGCGGTAGGCCATATTGGTGCGGTTTGTCAGGGTGATCTCGATCGGCCAGCGTCGTCCGCCCATTTCGATCTCGGAGGCGATGACATAGCGCCATTCGGTTTCGCCGTTCGACGAGGTCACTTCGCGCCGGTCCACGACATCGGCAGAGCAGGAGATCACGATATCTTCGCGTCCCGGAACCGGGTGCATGTTGAAGCGCACCTTTGGGGCGTCCGCCTTGCCAAAGGGTTCGATGTCAAAAGCGTGCAGCGCCGAGGTGCGCGCACCCGTATCGACCTTGACCTTGAGCGCAGGCAGGCCAAGCGCGGGCAGGGAGGCCCATTCTTCCCAGCCCAAAGCAAAGGGGGCTTTGTCCGTCATTGTCGTCACTCATATGTTGGGGAAAGATACGTCACGCCTCAGCGTCGCATCTCAGGCGCCCAATGTCACCCTTTGTCCCCTATGACAAGAGGATTTGTCGTTTTGGTGACAGCAGGGGCGCTTGGGGGGGGGCGACGCCTATGTCTCTCAGCCATTCATGACCAAACGGTCAGGTAGTCCTGCCCCAGACCGGATCTGCGCCGCAAAACGCGCGAAGGTCAGCTGCGCGGGACCTTCCTGACATTCGGGCCGGCGGTGTTGGTCCCGCGCAAAGGTACCCAAGAACGCTCCAACTGTGGTAAGGTCTTCGCGAAGGAGCTTATAGGGAGTTAGGAATGGCAGTCGGCGAATGGGCGGTGGTGGCTGGTGCTGCCATAGGCATCTTGGGAACACTAGGAAGCACATGGCTGGCTCATCATCTCCACGGCCAAAAGCAATCCCGAATAGATAAAGCTCGAAAGGACTTACTGAAGAAAACGTTGGCGGGGGCCGGGAAAAACGGGTGGATGTCCGTGGAAACCTTGGCGCACGTCATCGGCGCGGACCTAGATACCACACGCGCCTTGTTGATCGAAATCGACGCCCGAGGTTCTTTGGGGACCAGCAAGGAGATGTGGTCTCTCATTTCTCGCAACCCACTTCCAGCCGACTCGGACGCCGAATGAACGAATACTTCCCAATCCTTGCGCCAGTTATCGGCCTTGTCGGCGTGGTCGTCGGCGTTCTACTCAACGAATTCATGCGCCGTCGCAACCGGCGGGAACTCTATGCGCCTAAGATTTTCGAGAAACGCCTAGCCGCTTATGAAGGGCTGTTAGAGCAAATTCATCAAGGCAGTAAAGTCGAGGAAGAGGTCATAGAAAGCGATGATTTCACAGCAGAGCAACGTCACGCTTTGGTTAGCGTCGTCGTTCTCGGAATGGCTGAGTTCATAGAGAAGAGCCGACTTTATCTGGACGAAGACCTCACTGTTCATTGCATGGCCCTTTTTATGGGCGTGGAAGATATCCACGATGCGGGTGAACAGGACAGGCAAGAGTTGCTTGACCACTATCGACAGATGCGGAAAGAGGCACTTCGAATGGCAGCCGAAGACTCTGGCGTCGCAGAAATCAATCGGCTCTTTAAGGCCATCAACAAGCCCAAAATCGACGGGGAGCTTATCCGCTATTTCCGTAAGGTTAAGCAGAAATCCACGAGGGCTCCGTCGAAAACGAAAGGCGGCTAAGGGCTCAAACCGGACTTGCGGCGGCGCGGCATGCAAAACTTGACCTTGCGGGTTACTGTGCGACCAACCGGATGACTGGTCCGAGCCCAGGAGCGGACCAACAGCCAATGGCACGAAGCTGCGATGCCTGACCTTGGCCACGCAGGTCGCGAACTGGTAAGGTTCGGACGAAGCGGGCATTCTTTGCATAGATAGCAGACGGTCGCCTAGACGAGTACTTTTAGGGTGTTACCTCGCTCTGGCCGCTGGGTTTGATTCGACGCCGAACGTGTGTCTGGCCCAATCGACGAACAGTCCAAAGGGTCGTGCCAGAAGCATCATGAAAATGATGGCGGAGCCGATTGCGGAGCTGATTTCCACGAGATTTGCGCCAGCTATCATCAGTGTGGCCGCGTAGACCGGGGCTTGAAACGACAGGAATGCAGCAATGTCTACCATAACAGCGCACCATCGGCGCTGTGGTTGCACCTGTTTGACGATCCAATCCCGCCATCCGGTATAAGGCCGTCCGGTCAAAATCATGATCGGCACCATGAGAAGGCGCGTTTTTAAGACGTTGGAAGGCTCCATTCCTGCGATGATCAGTTCGGAGAACGTCGCAACCACAGTAAAGAATATGATCGTGGCAAGGGTGTCGATAATCAAGAGGCGCATGGCTTGGCCTATATCATCGGGAACTTATTGGTGCCACCCGTTTCCAGACACTGGCCGCCTCCGGGGCCACGAACGTGACCTTCATACGAAGCGCAGAATCGAAGAGATCGGGTTCAAAGCCGCCCTTCGCCGCGATCTGTGAGAAGGTCTGATTTCCAATTCTCGGTCAACTTATGACGCGAAGGCCCTAGCCCCAAACGGGCATGATTTCAGACAGCTTAAAACTGTAGCTTTCGCGCGCAGGCGTTATCGAATGTGCCCGTTTCCTGCGCAAAGCGTGCACGAGAGGCAATACCTGGGCCGGTTTTGGGGCTCAGACTTCCGTCCCGGCGGCAATGGGGACAGGCTATGCCCAATGAATTACATAAAAAAACGGGGACATATTCAAAATGAGCGAAACGAAAACAATGCCATTGGTCTATCAGTTGGACGATGTGCCGCCGCCACCCAAAGCGGCTCTGGCTGCGATCCAGCACGTTCTGGCGTCGATTGTGGGGATTGCGACGCCATCTCTGATCATCGGGGGCGCGTTGGGGTTGGGGGAAAACATTTCCTATCTCATCGCCATGGCCTTTTTTGTGTCCGGGGTGGCGACCTTTATTCAGTGTCGCCGGATCGGGCCGATCGGGTCGGGGCTGCTGTCGCTGCAGGGCACGAGCTTTGCCTTTCTGGGTGCCATTCTGGCGGCGGGCTTTGCGGTTAAGGGGCGTGGTGGCAGTTCCGAAGACATTCTGGCAATGATCTTTGGGCTGTGTCTCGCGGGCTCGGTGATCGAGATCGTCTTGTCTCAGTTTCTCGATAAACTGAAACGCATCATCACTCCGACTGTGACCGGGGTCGTCATCACCGTGATCGGGCTGAGCCTGATCAAATCCGGGTTCACCGATTTCGCCGGCGGGGCCATGGCCGGGGAAGACCTTGGCAAGCCGCTTTATCTGGCCATCGGGACGTTGGTTGTGGCGATCATTCTGGTGATGACCTTTATCGGCAATCCAATGCTGCGCATTTCCGCGATCATGATCGGTCTTGTTCTCGGGACGGTGGTGGCCAGCTTCTTTGGCATGGTGAACTTCGGGGCGCTGGGCTCTGCCAAGATGTTCGCGCTGCCGGTGCCCTTCAAATACGGGATCGATTTCGATTTCAGCCTCTTTGTTCCACTGGCCTTTCTCTATCTGGTGACCGCGATTGAAACCTCCGGGGACCTGACGGCCAACTCGGTGATCTCGGGGCAGCCGGTCAAGGGCGATCTCTATATGCAGCGCATCAAGGGAGGTGTTCTGGGCGATGGCGTGAACTCGGCCATTGCGGCGGTGTTCAATACCTTCCCGAACACGACCTTCTCGCAAAACAACGGGGTGATCCAGATGACCGGCGTGGCCTCGCGCCATGTGGGCATGTGGGCCGGGGGCTTTCTTGTCATCCTTGGTCTGTTCCCGATCATCGGGTCGTTCTTTCTGATCATCCCTAAGCCTGTTCTGGGCGGGGCGACGCTGGTTCTGTTCTCTTCCATTGCTGTGGCTGGCATTCGCATTCTGGCTTCTGAGGAAATGAACCTGCGCCGGGTTTACATCATGGCAGTGTCCTTTGGTCTGGCGCTGGGCGTGACGCTGGTGCCGGATGCGACCCAGAACCTGCCCGGGTTTCTCAAGCAGGTCTTTGCCGCCCCGATCACTTTGGCAGGCCTTTCGGCGATCATCCTGTCGCTGGTCATCCCTGAGGATGCAGAGGCCAAGATCGAGACTGCCGAATAAGCGCTGAGAGGCGCTGCACACCGGCGTGGGTCGGCGCTGCCTGACAGATGGCCCGTCCCCTCAGCGCGGGCTTTTGCATGGGCTGACGGGGATGTGCTGGCTCTGGGGCGCGTTTGGGGGTAAATCCCGCTCTATGACCCAGCGATTCTCCTTTTCCCTGAATGCCACCGACGGCAAGGCCCGGACCGGTGTGATCTCAACCCCGCGCGGTGACATCCGCACCCCGGCCTTCATGCCGGTGGGCACGGCGGCCACCGTCAAGGCGATGATGCCGGAGAGCGTGCGCGCCACAGGGGCCGACATCCTGTTGGGCAACACCTATCACCTGATGCTGCGCCCGACCGCCGAACGGATCGCCAAGCTGGGCGGGTTGCACAAATTCATGAACTGGGAACGTCCAATCCTGACCGACAGCGGGGGTTTTCAGGTGATGAGCCTGTCGGATCTGCGCAAGCTGACTGAGGAAGGCGTGACCTTCCGGTCGCATGTCGACGGCTCCAAGCATTTCCTGTCGCCGGAACGGTCGATGGAGATCCAGAAGCTTCTGGGCTCAGACATTGTTATGTGTTTCGATGAATGTCCGGCATTGCCGGCCGACCGGGATCGGATCGCGCAAAGCATGCGTCTGTCGATGCGCTGGGCGGCGCGGTCGAAAGAGGCCTTTGGTGATCGTCCGGGGCATGCGCTCTTTGGCATCCAGCAGGGCGGCCTTGAGGCGGATTTCCGTGAAGAGAGCGCCAAGGCGCTGACCGAGATCGGTTTTGACGGCTATGCGATTGGCGGGCTTGCCGTGGGCGAGGGGCAGGAGCTGATGTTCCAGACCCTCGATTTTGCCCCCGACATGCTGCCCAAGGACAAGCCGCGCTATCTGATGGGGGTGGGCAAACCCGATGACATCGTGGGCGCGGTGAAGCGCGGCGTCGACATGATGGATTGCGTGCTGCCGTCCCGCTCGGGGCGGACCGGACAGGCCTGGACCCGTCGCGGTCAGGTCAACATTAAGAACGCGCGTCACGCCGAAGACCCGCGTCCGCTGGACGAACAGTGCACATGCCCGGCCTGCCGCAATTACTCGCGGGCCTATCTGCACCACGTGTTCCGGTCGCAGGAGATGATCTCGGGCATGCTGCTGACATGGCACAACCTGCATTATTTCCAGGAGATCATGCAGGGCATGCGGGACGCCATCGCAGCCGGAACCTTTGAAAGCTGGGAAAAAGCCTTTCACGATCTGCGCGCAGAAGGCGACATCGCGCCGCTTTAAGCGCGGTCGCACGGGGGAGACGCGCCGGCTTGCGCCCGAATCTTTGGGGCAGGCGGCATGCTTCCTGTTCCAAAACGCCACGCCACCCGTCAATTCTGCACTTGCGAGCGCGCGGGCATGGGGGCACACTGTCTTTCAACGTACAAACCCGACTTGGTTGAAATCATGGGGTGCGGCCCCCAGATATAGATACCAAGACAGGAAGGGACGTACAGTTGCCGCCAAAGCGGGGCTCTGTCCCTTTGCCAAGACAAGGAATGAATATGCACGAGCAACTCCAATCCTATCCGGTTCTCCCCCTGCGCGACATCGTGGTCTTCCCGCATATGGTCGTGCCGCTTTTCGTGGGACGGGAGAAATCGGTCAAAGCGCTCGAAGAGGTGATGGCTCAGGATAAGCAAATCCTGCTTGCCGCACAGATGGACCCTTCGGTGGACGATCCGGACGTCGATGGCATCTTTCGCGTCGGCGTGCTGGCCAATGTGCTGCAGCTTCTGAAACTGCCCGATGGCACCGTCAAGGTGCTGGTCGAGGGCGAAACCCGCGTGCGGCTGACCGAATTCCACGACAATGAGGCGTTCTTTGAGGCGCAGATCGAACCGCTGGAAGAAACCTCGGGCGAACAGACCGCCATTGCCGCGCTGTTGCGCTCGGTGCGCGAGGAATTCGAACATTACGCCAAGGTGAAGAAAAACGTGCCCGAGGAGGCGCTCGCCGCCGTGGCCGAAACCCGCGATCCGGCGAAGCTCGCTGATCTTGTGGCCGGTCATCTGGGCGTTGAGGTCGACCAAAAACAGAAGCTTTTGGAAACGCTGTCGGTCGATGAGCGTCTGGAAGCCGTGTACGGGCTGATGCAGGGCGAAATGTCGGTGCTGCAGGTCGAGAAAAAGATCAAGACGCGCGTGAAATCCCAGATGGAGCGCACTCAGCGTGAATACTATTTGAATGAGCAGATGAAGGCCATTCAGAAAGAGCTGGGAGACGGCGAAGACGGCGCCAATGAGATCGCCGAACTCGAAGAGAAAATCGCCGCCACCAAACTGTCGAAAGAGGCCCGTGAAAAGGCCGATGCAGAGGTCAAAAAGCTCAAGAATATGAGCCCGATGTCCGCTGAGGCCACGGTCGTGCGCAATTATCTGGACTGGATGCTGTCGATCCCGTGGGGCACCAAATCCCGCGTGAAAAAGGACCTGAGCCGGGCCGAGGACATCCTCGACACCGATCACTACGGTCTGGAAAAGGTCAAAGAGCGCATCGTCGAATATCTCGCCGTGCAACAGCGCAGCCAAAAGCTGAAAGGCCCGATCATGTGCCTTGTCGGCCCGCCGGGTGTGGGGAAAACCTCGCTTGGGAAATCCGTGGCCAAGGCAACGGGGCGCGAATTTATTCGCATCAGTTTGGGCGGCGTGCGCGATGAATCCGAGATCCGCGGTCACCGCCGGACCTATATCGGCTCCATGCCGGGCAAAATCATCCAAGCGCTGAAAAAGGCGAAGACCACGAACCCGCTTATCCTGCTCGATGAAATCGACAAGATGGGTCAGGACTTCCGTGGCGACCCGGCCTCGGCGATGCTCGAAGTGCTCGATCCGGAACAGAACTCGACCTTCGTGGACCACTATCTTGAGGTGGAATACGATCTGTCGAACGTGATGTTCCTGACGACCTCGAACAGCTACAACATGCCCGGACCGCTTCTGGACCGGATGGAGATCATCCCGTTGTCGGGCTACACCGAGGAAGAAAAATCCGAGATCGCCAAGCAGCACCTGATCCCCAAGCAGATCAAGAACCATGGTCTGAAGGCCAAGGAATTTTCTGTCTCTGACGGGGCAATCATGGATGTGATCCGCTACTACACCCGCGAGGCGGGGGTGCGGAACCTGGAACGCGAGTTCGCCAAGATTGCGCGCAAGTCCGTAACTAAGATCATCAAGAAGGAAACGGATACTGTCACCGTGACCTCTGACAGTCTTGAAGAGTTTCTGGGCGTGAAGAAGTTCCGTTATGGTCTGGCTGAGAAAGAGGATCAGATCGGCGTTGTGACCGGACTGGCCTATACCTCGGTCGGGGGCGATCTGTTGCAGATTGAGGCACTCAAGTTGCCGGGCAAAGGTCGGATGAAAACGACCGGGAAGCTGGGCGATGTGATGAAAGAGTCGATTGATGCGGCCTCTTCTTACGTACGCTCGATTGCGCCGCGGATTGGGGTGAAACCGCCCTTGTTTGACACGATGGACATTCACGTTCACGTGCCGGATGGTGCGACGCCCAAGGACGGGCCTTCGGCCGGTCTCGCCATGGTGACGACCATCGTGTCGGTGCTGACCCAGATCCCGGTGCGCAAGGACATTGCCATGACCGGCGAGGTCAGCCTGCGCGGCAATGCCACAGCCATTGGCGGGCTTAAGGAAAAGTTGCTTGCAGCGCTGCGTGGCGGCATCAAGACGGTGCTGATCCCGGAAGAAAACGTCAAGGATCTGGCGGATATTCCGGAGAATGTGAAAGAGGGGCTGGAAATCATCCCGGTCACCCATGTGTCCGAAGTGCTCAAACACGCGCTGGTGCGTCAGCCCGAGCCGGTCGAATGGGACGAAGCCGCCGACGAGGCCGCACGTTTGGCCAAGATCTCCAGCTCTGGTGACGGGCAGGGCGCAACCGCGCACTGACCTGCTGGGCAGCTCTGTTCTGCACTGATGATTTGCACAGAACCATCGAAACCGGCCTACGGGCCGGTTTTTTGCTGTTTTGCGTGCCGATGTGTCGGGGGTGGCAGTTTCTGCGCGCTTTGCAGGAATTCCCTTTTGCATTGTGCCCGGAGCTCGTCTTAGTGTCGCGACAGACATCCATAAGAGGTCCCCATGGTAGATACTCCCAAGACATCCACAGATGAAACGACCGCAGCTCCCGAGGCGCAACTCGTGCCGGTGGTGAAGAAAAAAGAGATGATCGCCCGTGTCGCGGAAAGCTCTGGCATCAAACGATCCGATGCCAAGAAAGTGCTCGAGGCGACACTGAAGGAACTGGGCGACGTCCTGCAGAGCGGTGAAGAGCTGAACTTGCCGCCGCTGGGCAAGCTGTCCGTGACCCGTCAGCGCGAAGGGACCGGGGCACATATCCTGATTACGAAGCTGCGCCGTCCCAAAGCGATGATGGCCAGCGCCGTCCCATCTGCCAGCGCCGACATCGCGCCTGAGGACGCAGATGACGGTCATGACAGCTAAAATCGAAAAAATCTGTTTTTAGCCCCTTGCATCCCTTTTGTCGGACGGCTAAGAACCGCGCCACGGCGGGTGATTAGCTCAGTGGTAGAGCGCTTCGTTCACATCGAAGATGTCAGGAGTTCAAATCTCTTATCACCCACCATTTTTCAATGACTTAGCGCTTTTTTGCGAAGTGTTCCGCAGTTCTTTGAACCCTAAGCACGATTCCGCAAGTTCATAAAATCCAGCACCTGAGCCGCATCCTCCATGTGCTGAGGTCTGAAACGACCATAGACACGGTAGGTCACGGTGGTGTTGGAATGCCCGAGGAATTGGGCGACCTTTTCAATTGGAATTCCCGCGCTGATCAAGTGGACGGCGGCAGTGTGCCGGATCTCGTGGATCGTGAGGTGTCCGATACCTGATCGAGCGATTGAGTTTCCAACTCCCTTGCGGATGCTTTTCACGGGCTTCCCTGCGTATTCGATCACATAGTCGCTCAGAGCAGCTTCCCGCGCCGCAACAAGGGCAGAGTGGACGCTGGCATTCATCGGGACCACGGCGCGGCCCTTTCGGGTGATGCTGTCGGGCAGGCGCAGGTTTATAACCTTACGATCTAAGTCCACCCTGTCCCATGTCAGGTCAAGGACCGCCCCAACGCGCGCTGCTGTTCCAAATAAAAGGATTAGCGCTAGGCGGATATGGGGATCGTGTGCAGCTTCGATTAGAGCCCGGATTTCTCCGACATTGAGGATGCGCTTGTCGGTTTCTGGCTTTGCGGGTCGCCAAATGTGCGGTGCCAGACCATTATACATGCGCACGGTGCGACCGAAATTAAGCGCAGACTGTAGGTGTCCCAGTTCCGTCCAAATCGTCCCGACAGACTTTCCGTCCGCCTCTCTTGCGCGGCGATAGGCTGTGCACAATTGCTTGTCTATGTCCTCGGGAAGATAGTCTCCGAAGTGCGGAAGTATCGCCTTTCCGGTGTATCCCATCGTCTTTGCCGTTGGCTTGTCGCCGAGGTCTTCGACGTATGCGGCCCAGATGTCTTTGACGCGGGATCCTGCCGGCTTTGCTTTAAACGCCTCCCGACGATAGACTTCTATTGCTTCCGGCTCAGCTTCCTTTCGCGTGCGTGCCTTAAGCTGATAGCGCTTTCTCTTTCCTGTTTCCGGATCACGCCATGAGACGCAGAAACCGCCGCGAAGTCGTCCGATGCTGATTTCTGCTGACATTCATATTTCTCCACAGCTTCCGGTTTGATTCTGAATAGACGCCCGACGCGGAAAGCTTGCAAGTCACCTTGCGAAATCAGGTTGCGGACGGTTTGTGCTGAGCACCCCCACCGATCAGCGAGTGTATCAGGCGTGTATGGCCTCTGGAACGCTTCGTTAGCCATCCCCTCCTCCCATCTCATTGCGCACGATTGCGTCTCGGCCTTCTCCTGCTTGGATCTTGCTGCGCAGCTTTCCCAAGGCGCTGGCGATTTGCTCGTCGGCGCCCATGAGCGGGTGGCCGTGGGCGTTGGGCGTGGCGGCTTCGATGATCCGCAGGCAGCGCTGACGTTCTTCCAACCGCGCGATTGTGGCCTGCAGCTTGCCTGCCAGCTCCGGACGCCGGACCCTGCAGGCCTGCGCATAAGCGCGCAGGGCGGCCAGCGCGTGAGGATCCTGGCTCAGATGCAGCGTCAGCCGCTCGTGCCCGGGTGCGCCCTCCAGCTGCGGGGCGTTCGTGTCGTGTGCATGGCTCATTGTACGCGCTCCCAGACGGAGACCGGGCGGCGGTCTTTGAGGCTCATGCGGCCCACCTTTGCCACGCGACCCTCCGCTGCCATTTTGCTCAACAGGGCGGGCGTGCGGTGAAGTGGATAGGCGATGGCCTGCGCGATCTCGCTGGTGATGCGGCGCTGGCCGTCGGCCAGATAGCGCAGCACGGCCTCTTTCTGCTGAGATTGCCCTGCGGTGCCGCCCGGTGCGGCCTGCGCATTCGGGTTGAACATCGAACAGGTCATCGGCGCGGTGATGCCGCAGCGGCGGCGCATCGCTTCGTTCTCGCGCCGGGCCATCTCGGCCATGCCCAGGGGCTGAGCCTGCGGGCCTGTTTGCGGCTGTTTCTGGGGCTGTGTCGGTGTGGACGCCATCATGCTGCGCTCCTTTGCTGTGCGGCGCGACCCCATTGGTCGGCCATGGCGGCGGCGAGGCCGGGGAAGAATTTGGAGCGCAGTTTCCAGCGCTCGGGTCCGGGGGAGGCGCGGTGCACGCTGGCGCGGGCGGTGCGGCCATCCAGAGTGCCCGTTGGGCGCAGGGGCGGCAGGTTGTGCAGCCAGAAACAGGTGCGCTTGCGCTCATTGTCCGGCCCGGTGTCCTCCGTGCCGAACTGCCAGGGCTGCACCGTCTGCGCGGGCGGGCGGTAGTTGGTGATGCGCGCCTTGGCGTGGCGGTGCATCACCGGGTTCTCGATGGCGCGGCAGGGGATGTGAGCGGCGTTCCAGAGAGCCGAGAACAGCGCGGCCCCTTCGTCCAGCTCGTGCCACATCTCGGGGAGGCTGCGACCGCGCGGGGGGCGCGTCAGCCAGCGCACGCCGGAATTGCACAGCCGGGTGCAGGGCGGATGCATGACCGCCATCAGATCCCAGCGGCCCTGCATGACCTCGCGAATGTCGCCGGTGATATGGCGGTTCGAACGGTCGTCTGAGGGCAGCAGGTCGCAGGACCAGGCATCACAGCCCACCGCCAGAAAGGCGTTGCGCACGATGCCGGAGGTCTCGCAGCCGATCAGAACGCGGGGCATGTCTCAGGCCTCCATGATCTCGAAGGCGTGGCCGCGCCGGGCGAGCAGGGCCACGGCAGAGAGCGCATTGCGCACGCCGAGTTTGCGCAGGATGTTGACCTTGTGGAACTTCAGGGCCGAGAGGCTGACGCCGAGGCGCTGCGCCGCGATCTTCTCGGGCTGTGTCAGGAGCGGAATGGTTTTCTGTTCGGCTGGGGTAAATGTCATGGGCGTAATTCCTTGAAGGGTCGGTCTGTCACATGGGATGGGGCCGCGCGCTGTCGGCCCGCACCGATGGGTCAGCGCATCCCGAGGGCGTCTTTGTACATGTCGAGAATGGCCTCTTCCTCGGCGATCTCGTCGGAGGATTTCTTGCGCAGGGCGATGATCCGGCGCATGGCCTTTGTGTCGTAGCCACGGGCTTTGGCACTGGCCATCACCTCTTTCTGCTGATCGGTGCTCTCTTTCTTTTCCAGCTCCAACCGCTCAAAGCGTTCGATGAACTGGCGCAGCTCGTCGGCAGCCACGCGGAAGGCGGTGTTTGTGACGTCGCGGTCAGCTGCAGTTTCCTTCATCGGCAGGCCGGACCCCGAGAGGCGGCGACTGTCGATCTTCTGGGCAAAGGCCTCGGGCAGCTCTGCAGCCACCACATCGCGCCGCCCGACATGATCGGCAGAGGTGACAATCCCGTCCTCTTCCATGCGCTCCACGAGGCGCGCGGCCTTGTTGTAGCCAATGGCGAGCCTGTTCTGGATGTGGGAGGTCGAGCAGCGCTGCTCCCCGATCACGAGGTGCACGGCCTGAGTGTAAAGCGGATCCATGTCGGGTGTTTGGGTCATCATCATATCTGGCCTCAGCGGTGTTTTGCGATCTTGCCGGTCCATGCGTCGAAGTCGGTGCGCAGGGCGGCGAATTTGGTCCGGGCGGTCTCACTGGTGGTGAGATCGCGGCGACTGGGGATCTGGCAGACCTCGCGCAGATAGGCGGCGGCCTCACTGGTGGTGAAGCTCTGGCCCGGCATGCCCGACCGCGTTGCGGCAAAGGCCTGAAAGCGGGGATCGTTGCACATGATCCCGGCCTGCTGCGGCAGGGGCAGGGTGTCGAAGGGCTGTTTGGTCATGCCGCGCCCCCCTCGGTCTGAGAGACCGCCCCCAGCAGACGGTCGGCGCCCTTGATCCAGTTGTTGATCGCCTCCAGTTCGCCGGCGCCATGGGCGGTGATGCCATGCAGCGTCAGCTCGTACAGACAGGGCGCAGGCCACGGCTCACGAGACCGGGCATAGGTGCCGCCGTTCTCGATGACCTCGTTCTGGACCGCGTCAAAGCGCTCTCCCAAGTCCAGTTTCACCAGCCGGTCGCGAAAGCGGCGCAGGCGGTTTTCGATGTCGGCGGTCATTGCACCACCTCGCGACGCCGGGGGCGCTTGGTGTGCAGATCTTCCAGCAGCTCGGCGCGGTTCATTTCCAGTGGCTCAGGCCGCAGTGTAGCCCGCTGCGCATTGCGGTTGCGCAGGCGCAGGAGCGCGCGGCGGCGATGAATGGCGCGGGAGCGGCGCAGCTCGGCCTCCAGCCCCCAGATCCGGGCCCAGAGACGGTTGCGGACATAGCGGGCGAACTCGGGACCACGCAGTCCGGCCAGAACGCGCAGCTCGGCCTTGCGCTCGGCAAGGGGCAGGGCGGCGAGATGGGACAGGAGCGCGATCATTTGCGCCCCCGTTTCTTCACGCCGTCCAGCTCACCGTTGAGCCGGATCAGCATGACCGTGCCAAGAGCGGCAAAGCCAAAGCCAAAGAACAGGAAAAACGAACTCATGCCACAGTCCCCCCGTGGCTCGTCGCCATGCTGAGCACCAGCATGCGGGCGGAGTTCATGGTCTGGCCGCGCTCGGCCTTAAGCGTGCGCCAGGCGAGGGCGCGGAGGGTCTGGGAGTAGCTCTGCCCGCTGAGGGCAATCTGCCGCGCACCTTCAGGCGTGGTTGCAAGTCGGGAAATCTGCATCGTGATGCCTCCTGTGTAATGGGAGGCAATATGGAAGGGAGAGTTCCCCCATTTTGCGATTCATGGAGCAGTTCATCTCAGACATCGAAACCTATGCGTCCCGTGTCGGTCGCTCTCCGCAGTCCATTTTGCGGTCTGCGATCAATGCAAAATGGGGCACATGGCAGGCATGGAAGACTGGCAGGTCCAGCCCGACCATGCATGTTGCGGACCGGGTGCGCGCATATATCTCCGCTGCTTCTGACCGGAGTGCCGCATGATCCGGGGTTTCGCGCATTTCCATTGCTCCAGCTTTCTCACTGATCCCCCCGATGTTCCGGCATGCGGGGTGTTCTGTCACGTCAACACAACAGGGGGTTTTTAACATGCGTGGTGTTCGGGCGGGGTCGATACAGAGCGCGGTGCGGTCTGTGTTTTCGGGGATCGGGGGGCTGGAATGCGCTTCGGTGGATCTGGGGGTGTCGGTGTCGACGCTGTCTTACGGCACGGCAGTGGACGAGGCGCGCCCCGGCGGGCTGGGGGTCAACTATCTGGACCGTCTGGGGCGGATGCACCGGGCGGCGGCGCTGCCGATGGCGCAACATTTCTCGACGCTGGCGGGCGGGTTCTTCCAGCCGGTCGACCTGAGCGGGATGGAGAGCGTGGCGATCCACGACCTGACCGCCGAGTTCGCCGAGGTGCTGCGCGACCATGCCTTCGCCCATTCCGAGGCCTCGCCGGATCCCACGGGCTACACCGAGGCGGAAACCCGCCAGATGATCGAAAGCCTGTCGCGCCTCTCCAAGGCGACGGCCCGGCTGCGCGCCGGGCTGCGCTTTGAAGTGGAGGTCTGGGGATGACAGGACTGACTGTTGTGGCAGGAAGTGACGCGGGCGCGGGTCTGCCGCGCTACCCCTATGGGATCGAAGATCGGCTGGACAGCCATCACTTCGTGCCATGGGAGCGCAGGCGCTGGCTCAACTCGGACATGCGGTTGCGCGGCGATGCGGAGTGCCGGGCGCATTATCTCGATCTGATCTGGATCTCCTATGATCAGTCGCCGATCGGCACCTTGCCCGATGATGTCGTTTTGCTGGCCAAGATGCTGATGGTGGAGCGCGAGCGTTTCGAGACGCTGTGCCGCCTGCCGTATGGCCCATTGCACAACTGGACGCGCTGTGAGTGCGACGGCGGAGAGGTGCGGCTGTTCCACCCGATGGTGCTGCGGACCCTGACTGAGGCCATGGCGCGGCGCGAAGACAATCGCGCGAAGAATGAGGCGGCCAATGCCGCGAAGCGCATTCAGCGGCTGCGGATCTCGCTGGCGGGCTATGATGCCAAACTGGCGGAGAACGACGCCGCCGTGCGCTGGATCGATGAATGGCTTCTGAACCAGAGCGTCAATTATCGGGCGTCGAGCTGGATCGAGAAGGGCATCCGGGCCTGGGCGGATCATCGTCTCGGCCTTGGGTTTCGCCGCAAAGAGTAAATGTCCCCAAGTGTCCTGAAGACAGTTCAAGACAGTCTCAGACTGTCCGGCACGACAGGGACATAGACAGAGACATTGAAAAAGACATTGGCACTCGCCGGACGGTCTGGCGGGGCGCGCTGTGGATAAGTCGGGATTTTGCAGAGAAAGGGGGCAGAGATGGCAGAGGCAGGCAAAGAGCAGCAGGCGGGGCAGCAGGCAGGACAGGTGCAGTCCGAGAGCGGGCGGGGGCGTGTGCGCAGGCTTTTGATCACACCGCTGGAGGCGGGGGGCATGCAGCGCAAGCGGGGCAGGAGCGTGGCGGACCACGAGAAGATGCTGACCCGTCTGGCGGACAAGCTGGGCTACATGTCGGATCGCGGGCTGCAGGGGCTGGCGATGTATCTGGTGCGGATGGCGGGCGAGGGGCAGATCTGGCCGGTCGAGAACCTGATCCTGCGCACGGCCTGGTCGATGGAAACCCCTCCGCCGCGCGACAACGCCTATCTGATCAGCCTGATGAAGTCGCGGGCCGGGGAGGCGGCACTGGAAGGGGGCTATGTGCTGGAGCTTTACGCGGAGGCGCGCAGGCTCGGCCCGCCGCCCTCGCGCCACCAGGTGCTGCAGCTGAAAGACCGCGCGGCGCGCAACCGCGACCGGGCGCGGGTGATTGCGGATCAGATCAAGCGCAACGTGGCGCCCGCGACAGACCGGGACTGGCTGGAGGGCTATCACCGGCTGCGGGCGGAGGCCGAAGCGCTGGTGCTGGAAGGCAAGAGGGAACGGGAGCAGGGGGCGACATCATGAAGGTGAGATTTGTCAGCGTGGCAGAACGTCAGGCACGGGTCAGAGCCGAGGCGCAGGCGGTGGCGCGGGTGAAGGCACAGGGGCAGGTGCCGCGCGCCTGCGGGACGGAGATGGCCGAGGCCCCGGCGCGCGGGGCGATCCGTCTGGTCACGCCGGTGGCCCGCCGGGTGGTTAACACGCCCGAGGATGGGCAGAAGCCCGGGAATGCAAACAGGCCTGAGGGCGGCAACAGGGTCGAGCGTCATGATCTGGGCTATGAGGGGCGCAAGGCGGCGCAGATCTGCGATGTCTTCGATCTGATGGCGGTGCGCGCGCGACGCACGCAGTTCACGCGGGCGCAGATTGCCACGGCGCGGCGCTATGCCGGTCTGGTGGAACGTCACTCCAAAGGGGCGATGAAATGCAGCTCGATGGAAAGCGCGCACAGTGGCTCAGGTGGCAGTGGCGGGCAGGGGACCTTCATGGACAGCTACCTGCAGGAGGGGCGCGAGATCGAACGGCTTCGGCGACGGGCCGGGATCGATCCGGTCACCGGCGCTTCTGCCGTGGTGCTGGCGCGCAAGGATGGCACGGGGCGCCGGGTCATGGCGCTGGACCTGCTGGACCGGGTCTGCCTTGCGCAGCACACGCCCACACAGGTGCTGCGCGACCTCGGCTGGTCCGCCTCCACCCGCCACCTCGCCCGCTGCCGCAAGGCCCTGGCCGACTGTCTGGACCGCATGGCGCGGTGAGGGGCAGGCCTCAGCTCTGGGCCGGCATTCGTGGGGGTGGCTGCGGATGTCCGGCTGGAGTGATGGAGGGTGGGTTTGCCATCGCTGCAGCGGAGATTCGTCAAACCGGACGCTGGCGACATCGTGCCGTATGATCTGGCAGGCCAAGGTCCGCAGTGCGGGACCTAGTTGCCGTTCGCTGCATAAGCGCTAATGTCCGGTTTGGCGAATAGAGAGCTTTACCTGTGTGGGGCTAGGTTTTTCCTAGTAACTGACGTTTGATGTAATCAGCTTCACCGGGGTCCGCATAGAGACTTATGAGCGTTTCAAACACCTCAGCAGCTTTTGTGGGATTGGCTGGTGCAATTGCCATGATCAAGATCCGTCCGAACACCGCGTTGCTATCAATCGGCATATCATAGCACGCACCGTCTTCAGCCATTCGGTCATACGCCGCTTCTAGCGCTTCGGGATCAGCGAGGCTAGCACTCCAAAGAAATCTATATTGCGCAGATCGGAAACTATCGCCGAAATCATCCGACCGACAGAGCCTTATGAGGTCATCTGCGCTCTCCAGAAGTTGGGAAACGACAAAGTCGCGCATGGTATTTTTCCCCTCGACAGACTTGTTCATGCCCTTTTCTTTCGTGTCATTAAGGCGAAACCCTGCCACCTTTTAGGCCGTGCGGCAACGCAGCTGGTTGCGTATTGTTGCCACCGAAGCTGACTTTCGTACTCGGTGCAGCATTTAACACCTTGGGCTCAAACCGGACTTGCGGCGCTGCGGCAAGCCGCATGACCTGCCGGTCAGCGCTGCACGGTGCTTTCGGCCCTGAGCCGACCTTGGTCGGGCTCACCGTTGCCGCAGCGCGGCTTCCCCATACCGGACCTTCATGGCACCGCGCAGCATCGTCCAGGGCCCCGAGGTCCGCAGTGCGGGACATGGTGTGAATTCGCTGCGTTTGAACAAGATGCTGCTTTCGTGCGCATTGCGGACTTTCATCAGCAATAGCGCACGAGTTGCACAGTTCGAGAGGTTATGGCTTTGATCCAATGGGAAAGTCTGTCCATTCCTCCACGGGCAAAGTGTTTTGCCTTGTTCTGCTGCGTACCAAGACCTGAACTGAAAGGTCAACAAGGGCGTCGGAACCTCCCGAAAAACTCCCCGAGACAGGTACGACCTGGTGGATGTCGCGACCGACTGCGACCGGTATCAAGTTTCCGGACCCGACGCTCCGGTTCGTTGGATCGAATGCAATCCAACCAGCACCGGGGATAAATATTTCGACCCAGGCATGTGTAGTTCCTGAACCCGTCGACCCGACGAGGCCTATTTCGGGATCGGACAGATAGCCGGAGACGATGCGGGCCCCCAGGCCAAGACGGCGGACTGCCTCTGCAAGCAGGACAGCGAAATCGCGGCACGAACCCCATCCCCTGTCGAGTGTCTCGATCGGCGACTGGGTGCCTTCGTCGTCGCGGCTCTGGTAGGAAATCTGCGTGAACACACCATTGCTGATGTCCTTCAGCAGAGACAGCGTGTCGGTCGGGCGTGCCATGACAAAGCCCTCGATCCATCTGGCAAGGCGGCCATCGATGTCATCGTATTGCGGCACCGTCAGAGCACCCAGGTCCGTCCATTCGTCGGCGGCGTAGACAAAGGGGTACTGGGCGGCCGAGGCAGCGATGGCAAAGACCGGCCAGGCTGGCGCGGTCAGTTCCACGGTGGCGCGGCTTTCGATCACCAGATGATCTGTCGGACCGTCAAAGATGGCGGTGCCGATCGCGTTGCCGGCCACATCATGCACCCAGGTTACGGTCGCCGTCGGGGCAATGGAGATCTCGTGGGAGAAAAGACGCAATTCCCGCGTTTCGCGGGGACGTAGCATAAACCTGTGCGGTCCGAGAGAGACCGCCTGACGGTACCGGTAGGTTGTGGTGTGAACGATGTCGAGGCAGGCCAAAATGGGCGTCCAGTGTGGTTCGAGGAAGACGGCACGCACGCCGATGCGGATCAGCGGCGGCGCGATGACCCGGAGCTATCGGGCACGGCGTTTCGCCAGGCGTTCAATCCCTTGCAGCGCCTGCAGATCCGCTCTCCGAAGCCTTCGCTCCAGAACAGGGTTTCGCCCCGCAGGCATTGGCGTTCCTGCGGAACGTCGCGCCGAGCCCTTACGGTCACGGTGTATGGCATTGCGCCTTCGGCCATGACCCTGCCCGACATCAAATCTGTCCCGTTAAGTGGCGGCTGCGCGATCGCGACAGCGTTTCCGATCTTGAAGGCATTCCTTCGTTTTCGGCGTCCCGGATTGACGCATCGTCTTGCGTTCTTTGGGTGGTCGTTGCCGACCCCGGCACATTCAGTTCGGGATCAGGCGTCCCACGTTCAGAATAGAGATGTCGCAAATGCGCCTCTGAGACTCCGTCAGCCTTCATCACAAGACGCACCATCGGATCAGATAACATTTCCTCGAGAAGGAGGTCGGACAAAGCCTTGCCCGTCAGCTTGTCCCTGGCGCGTGCGTGGTCGAGGTCGGCAAGGGAAACTGTCAGGGCCCGCGCAAGCCCGGGATGCGATATCCGGGGATGAAGCTTCACCAGGACGGAGGCCTTCCAGGCTGCGGGATCCTTTCGATCGGGTGGCGAAACCAACTCCGTTTCGATCTCGTACTCTCCCGCCGGGAGCGTCTCGTTGAAGCCGGGTACAGTGAACGGTCGGGCGAACACCGCGACGGTCTTGCTCGTCAGATCTTCCATCGGCGTGGTTCTCCATATTGCTGCTGCGGGTGGCCCGCGCCCCCTTTGAGGACGGGGCACGTGGCCTTTGCACGTCTCAAGATGTCTTGGATTTCGTTGGCGCTTCCTTGCCGGCGGCCTTGGGTTTGTTCGCTTTGGCAGGAGTCTTCGCGGTCTCCGCAGGCTTCGGCTTCATTGCGGCCGCAGCCCTGGCAGTCAGGTCCTTGAAGGACATGTCATCGATCCTTTGATTGGCCGGCGCAAACTCGTCGTCCATGATGGACTGGGAGGCTTGACATCGGTTCTACATATATGGGGACCAGACACTCAACTTACGACGGCGCACTTCGAAGAAAACCAAAGTCCGTCAGGCCAATTCATCGGTCCAGACCTTGAATTCCGTCAAAGTGTTTTCCCCGAATGTCTGGGTCAGCGGCACATCGGCGGCATCGCGGCCGCGCGCAATCAGAATTCTCGCAAACCTCGGTTTGTTGTTGCGCGGGTCGAACATGTGCCATTCACCAGCGAGAAAGACCTCCATCCATGCGGCGAAGTCTCCAGGCGGATGCGGGAGAGGCTCACCAATGTCGCTCAAATATCCGGTGCAGTAACGTGCCGGAATATTCATGCAGCGACACAAGGCGATAGCGAGATGGGCAAAATCGCGGCAAACGCCCTGCCACTCAGCTATCGTCTGCGATGCGGTGCGCGTCGCTTTCGCCTGCATGTAGTCGAAGCGGACATGTTCGTGCACGAAATCGCAGATCGCCTGGACACGGGACCAACCGGGTTCCGTGGTCTCGAAACGTCGCCAGGCCTCCTCCGAGAGAAGATCGGTATCGCAATATCGGCTCCCCTGCAGGAACACGAGAGTCTCGAACGGCAGATCCTGAACCGCGTGCTGCTGCGCATCAGGAAAGACGGGATCGGGCTGGCCGGTATCGCGGAAGATGCCGTCTGTCGACAGGGTAAAGTCGCCCTCCGGGGCCAGCATGCGGGTACACCAGTTGCCGAAGCCATCCCGGTAGCTTTCGAGCGGCATGCTGGGGGAGGTCACGAGATAGTCCGCGCGCTCCAGGTCGCAGAAGCGCGAATAGTGAACGTTCAGCAGCGCGATCAGCGGCGTCGGTTGGGGGAAGCGGTATCGCAGACGACACCCTATGCTGACCCGCATGCCAGACGCGCGGCCGCGCCTTGTAATGTCACGATCACCGTCCAAGAATGCACGCCCCGTCGGAGAGCCGGAAGCCTCGATTGCAGCTCCACCGGTTGCCGGATCGGTCGAGATAGGCGTTCAACGGCAAATTGATAGCGACGCAGGCGCCGCTCAGAGGCTCGTATCCACGCTGACAGCGCCAGCCCGGTCCATAGGATGCCTGGTCAAGAAACGCGTTCGTCGGCACCACGATGGCGTCGCATCGGTCGTCGATCTTGACGAACCCTCGATCGCACGCCCAGGCGGCGCCATAGTCTGCGTTGGTCAGATATGCATTTGTCGGCACAGCAATCGGCTCGCAGGAGTTGGAACTGGCCGAGAAACCACGCTCGCAGGTCCAACCAGAGCCTGAGGTGTCGCCGGTGAGATAGGCGTTGTCTGGCAGGACGATTGACACGCAACCATCGCGCTCTTGCCGGAAACCGCGTTCGCATTGCCAATCGTCGCCGTAAGACCGGAGGAAGGCGTTGGCGGGCACCGGGATGGGATTGCAGGACGTTCCGCCCACTTCCTCATACCCACGATCGCACTCCCACCCCGTCCCGTAGGAGCGTCCGGTTGGATAGGCATGCTCGGGGATATCAAGCGCGAGGCATTTGTTGCCTTCCACCCGGTAACCGAGATTGCAGACCCAGCCGCTGCCATAGCTGCGCGGCTGAGCGTTCTCGGGCATCGGACCCGTGCCATCCTGCGCAAGAACTGGGAAGGCCAAGGACGCGATCACACCAGCTATTGCTGCCGTTCTCGCAATCAGCCTCGCGAGGGGATGTCTCATCGCCGCTTGCTCCTTAGCGGACCAGATTCCGCCAGTTGCTGCGGGTGTCTTCGATAGCTCAAGCGTGAGCGTTGCGGTCAGCCGCCGGGTGCGTGCGACCGGTGTTAGGGAGGCCTTTGAGTTCGGTCTCGATGGCATGCCTTCGTTCTCGGCCACCTGGATCGCGAAGCCCTGCGGGACGGTCGGGAGGGTGCTACCGGTCATCTGAGGGACAACTTGTGCAAGGCCGCAGCCGCAAGGGCATGTTCCTTCTGGTGGTAGTCGCCGCGGAACTTGCCATCCACCTGCACCTCCCAGATGCCGTTTCTTTCGCGCACCTGAACCCCATCTCGCCGCGTTGGCCTGTTCATGGAGGACTTCTTTGCTCCTTTGCTTCTCGGCGGCTCGGGCTGCTTGTCGGACACGTCCTGCTCCTTCGCGATGGGCGCGCGCACTTCTCCGAGGAGAATCACCGCGCGAACGAATTCTTCCGCGTAGTCGTCGGTTTCGCGGTGGTCATGTTCGTGCCGGGCCAGACTCATCGGCTCGACGAACCGTGCTCTCAAATGATCGATGAACCGCGGCTCCGTGCGGGCCATGTAGGCGATCAGAGCTTGCAGGATCCGTTCATGAGCCAGCACACGCCGTTCGAGGTCAGTGGTTTCTGGGGATGCTATCGGCATGGCGCGGTTCATCCTTCATCGACCGCGCTTTCCGGGCGCTCCGGCAACGAGTCAACATCAAGGGCTGCCAGGCAGGCCTGCGCGATATCGCGGTTCGGAGCATCTGTTCCGGGCACCGTCGCCCAGCCCGCCTCCATCAGGGCATCACGCCGCTGATAGCTCGAGGCCGCCCGGATCGTTTCAAGCTTTTCGGTCCGTGCTGGGTCGGACTGCGCCATCTCAAGGCAAACCGGCACCATGGAGGCGATGACATCCTCTTGGGACATCGCCATTGCCCTGTCATTCGCGGTTCCACCGGTCACCCAGCCGCCCCACGTAAAACCGACCAAGCCGACAAGAGCCGCGCCGATCACGGCACCATAGATGCCGGGCTTGAGCCATTCGGGAGCATTCATTTCAAGTCCTCCTGCGGAGAAAGCGCCGCCTCGCTGTGATTGTTTTTCTCAGTCGCGCCCCGATCTCGGTTCAGCACCTCTTTCAGGTCGCTGTCGGAAATCGCCCGTAACTCTGTGCGTCCCGCATGACCGCCCCTTCCGAGCACCGTCAGGTAGGTCGCCGTCCGGCGATACGCCTCGAAACTCAACCCCTGAAGAAATTCCTCTTCGACGAGAACCTCGTAGTCGCCCGTGGGTAGATCGCCCGGGTATCCCGGCAAGGTGAACGGGTTCGAAACCGTCACCGTCGATTTGGTCGACCGCATGTTCATCTCTGATCTCCGCAATGTTGGCAGGTCCGTCGTCCACCACTGTTGAGGGCCCCTTGGAGTCCGGGCCTGACCAGTCGAACGATTTAGTGTCTTGTACCTCGGGATCGTCCGACTGGCGCTGACGCATGTTAGTCCCTGGCATCAAACCCTTTGCGAACTCGCCGGGCACAGTCGAGAGCACTGACCTGTGTAAGGGCGGCGAGACCGACCCGCGCGTATCCTTTGGGAAACAGGGGCGATTTGCGTTCCTGCAATCAAGGAATGGAATAACAATGGCCCACCCCAATGTACTCAACCCGCACCCACCCGAGTTTGATCGGTTTCTTTATGCGTCCGTCGGCGAGGATCGAAACGGAAATGTCGTGACGGTCCTCTCCACGCTCGCGCGTCTCGGCCTCGATCCATGGAAAGAAACCGCTGATCTGGTCACGCTGGGGCGCGACGCCGCGCGGACACGATTGGGAACGCTGCTTGCCCGATTTCGGGACGTCCCTGCGCTCGCCAGCGATCACTGCAGGGTCGCACGAGACCTGAGCCAGCTGCTTCCCGAAGGACCGACATCAGGTGCCTTGCAGCGCGCTGCCTCGACGGTGGCCGATGGCCGCCCGGGAACAAGCGGAGCGATCTGGGCGGTGCTCGCGATCATCTTTGTACTGTTTCAGATGTTCATGGTTGGCGGGTCGGGGTCAGGCGAATGACGGTTTCCACTCAGACATCGACGCCAATGGGTCATTCTGCGCACAAGACCGGGACGCTATCGCCGCGTGAACAGGGCGTTCTCTGGGACATGGAGGAACACTTCTGGACCAGTGGCGCGGACAACGCGCGCGCGACGACAGCAAACAACGCCATCATGATCTTCCCTTATCCGCCGGGCATCCTCCAGGGTGATCAGATCTGGACCCATCTAAAGCAGAGCACCGGCTGGCGCTCCGTCGTCATGGCGGAACGTCGCGTGATGCGGTGCCATGACATCGCCATTCTCACCTACCGTGTCTCGGCGGAGAAAGCCGACGTGTCGATTTACAAGGCACTCTGCGCCTCAACGTACCTCAACGATGACGACACCTGGCTGAGGATCTCCCACCAGCAAACCATGGTGGCGTGAGTGCCGAAGTGTCATTCGACCTGCCGCAGGTGCCGGGACTAACCTTCGTCAGTGCGGCGGGGCGCCGACATTGGTTAGGTGTGATGTGCCCGCCGAATATTTGGTAGGGCATTTTTTCCGAGTACCTGAGTAACGTGTGGGCGTGTCGATCCCCAAAGGGTCGGCATGTCGGAGCGCTTCTTATTCTCGGAGCGTCCAGGAAAGGACAATCCCAATGACTCCCGAACAGACCAAGACTGCCGACAAGATGAAATCCGTCAAGGCCACGTGGGACAAGGCGCCCGCTGGTCCGAAGAAGGACGCCGCTCTCAAGCATTACCAGGCGGCCGAGAAGGCGCACACGGCAAAGAACGACGCCGAGACCAACAAGGAACTCGACGCCGCGAAGCACGCCCTCGCCTGACCTTCGGCGTCTGACCTGATCACCGGGGCTGCCTGCCAAACACGGGAGGGCGGCCCTCTCATTTCAGGAGCGGTCCGGTCTGGTCCAGATATGCCGGATCGAACTCGGCAAGGTCCACCAGCCCGCCATAGTCGTTGAACGCCACATGGCCGTCCCGGAAGGTCACCAGTCCGCTCTCGCGTAGCTGCCGCAGGACGCGGTTTACATGGACCGCGCTCAACCCCAGCGTATCGGCGAGGTGGTACTGCGTCAGAGGGCAGTCGTAGCCTTCCTTGCTGCCCATCCCCACCAGCGCCAGCCTTGACCCCAGCTCTAGCAGGAAATGCGCCATGCGGGCGTCCGCATCACGCCGACCGATCCCGACGAGGTGCTCCACGACCATCGCCTCGTCCCGTGATGCCGCCCAAAGTATGGCGGTCGCCAGGCGAGGGGTCTGGGTGAACGCGTCCAGCAGGTCGCTCGTCATCACTTCGGCAGCCTCGATATCGACGATGGGTTCGAAGCTGTGGTCCGAGGTGCGCAAGAGAACGCTCCGCAACCCCAGAAAATCCCCTGGCACCTGGAAATCCACGATCTGCCGCGTTCCGTCGGCCTGTAGCTTGTAGGAACAGACCCAACCCGTGGACAGGATATAGGCGACCTGAGCCGTCTGGCCCTGATGCACCATATCGCGCCCCGCGGCGAAGGATCGGCGGCGCTGATGCAGTCGATCAAGCACGGCCAGTTCGACATCAGACAGGGCGACGAAGGCCGAGAGCTTGCGGGTCAGGGGGCTGTGTTCAACTGATGTCATGGGGCCTCCAGGCATGTCGTGACCCAAGAGCGGAAATCGGCTCGGACACTGCTCTGGATCAGTCCAGCATAGAGCACTTCATGCAATAAGTACGATTACATCTGAACCTCGCTTTCATCCGGTTCATGATGCCAAGGAAGGAAACCCGGATGTCGACCGCAAACGAACATGCAGGTCAGGCCGCCCTGTCGATCTGCGAGGCCCTGCTGCTTGCCATGAACGATCGAGGACTGCTGCCGGAGCTCGAGATCGTTGGGGTTCTTCGCGACGCCGCGGCAACCCACGAGAACGCCGTCGGCACGGAAGAGGAAATGCGGGCGCACCGATCCGTCGCGGCCCTGATCAACGCGATCGTTGCTGGCAGCAACTCCGTACGGAGCGTCTAATTGGGCGGCTGCTTGGGCCGCTATGTCAGAACCAGAAGGGAAGAGAAATGCACAGTTCAATCGAAGTCAGACGTTTCGAAAGTCCCGACAGCGCCCTCGACATGAAGGAGCAAGGCGGGATCGACATCGTGACGATGGCCGACGGGACGACCGGCATGCGCGCTACGTTCGAGCCGGGTTGGATCTGGGAAAAGGACGAAAAGCCGCTTCTCGGCTCACCAGACTCCTGCCCCATGCGCCATACAGGCTATTGCATCGCGGGCACACTTGTCGTCCGGATGGTCGACACCGGGAAAGAGACCTCCATCGGACCCGGCGACTTCTTCGGAATCCCTCCCGGCCACGACGGCTATGTCTCAGGAACGGAGCAGGTTCGGATGATCCTGTTCGCGGCACCGGGGAACCAGACCGAAGGTCACTCGCACTGAACGGGGCGGGAAGCTCGGAAAATCAGAGGAATCAAGCGTCTTGTCGCAACGGCGGGCGGTGCCCATCGTGGCGACAAGCTTAGACTCAGGAACCCAGTAAATGTCCGCCAAAGACGTCAGATTCAGTACCGATGCCCGCGACCGTATGCTGAAAGGCATCAACACGCTGGCCAACGCCGTGAAGATCACCCTTGGTCCCAAGGGTCGAAACGTCATCATCGACAAATCCTGGGGGTCGCCGCGCATCACCAAGGACGGCGTGACCGTCGCCAAGGAAATCGAGCTTTCGGACCATTTCGAGAACATGGGCGCGCAGATGGTCAAGGAAGTCGCGCAGCGCGCCAATGACGAGGCGGGCGACGGCACCACGACCGCGACCGTTCTCGCCCATGCGATTGTCCGTGAGGGCATGAAGTCGGTCGCCGCCGGCATGAACCCGATGGATCTCAAGCGCGGGATCGACAAGGCCGTCGCCGCGGTCGTCGCCGAGATCAAGACCATGTCCCGCCCCGTCGGCGACAGCGACGAGATCGAGAAGGTCGGCGCCATTTCGGCCAATGGAGAGGTCGCGATCGGTCGTCAGATCGCCGATGCGATGGCCAAGGTCGGCAATGAAGGCGTGATCACGGTCGAGGAAAACAAGGGACTGGAGACCGAAACCGAAGTGGTCGAGGGCATGCAGTTCGATCGCGGCTATCTGAGCCCCTATTTCATCACGAACGCTCAGAAGATGGTCGTCGAGCTGGAAGAATGTGTCATCCTGCTTCACGAAAAGAAGCTGACTTCTCTCGCATCTATGGTTCCTCTACTGGAGGCCGTGATTCAGGCCGACAAGCAACTGCTGATCGTGGCCGAGGATATAGAGGGCGAGGCGCTGGCGACACTGGTCGTCAACAAGCTGCGCGGCGGGCTGAAGGTCGCGGCCGTCAAGGCACCCGGCTTCGGAGACCGCCGCAAGGCGATGATGGAAGACATTGCCGTGCTCACGGGCGGTCAGGTGATTTCCGCGGAAATGGGCACCAAGCTGGAGAATGTCACCATGGACATGCTCGGGTCCGCCAAGAAGGTCGCGATCACCAAGGATGACACGACGATCATCGACGGTGCCGGCGATAAGGACGCCATCGCGGCGCGCGTCACCCAGATCCGGGCGCAGATCGAGGAGACCACGTCGGACTACGACAAGGAGAAACTGCAGGAACGTCTGGCCAAGCTTGCCAGCGGCATTGCCGTGATCCGGGTCGGAGGGGCAACCGAGATCGAGGTGAAGGAGCGCAAGGACCGCGTCGACGATGCGCTCAATGCTACCCGCGCGGCGGTTCAGGAAGGTGTCGTGCCCGGTGGCGGCGTGGCCCTCGTTCATGCCAGCAAGGTGCTGGCTGCGCTGAAGGGTGAGAACAGCGATCAGGATGCCGGCATCAAGATCGTCCGCCGCGCGATCCAGGCACCGCTGCGCCAGATCGCCGAAAATGCCGGGGTCGACGGATCGGTTGTCGTCGGAAAGGTGATCGAGAACGACAGCCCGAGCTTCGGTTTCGACGCACAGGCCGAAGAATACGGCGACATGCTGAAGGCCGGCGTCATCGACCCGACGAAAGTCGTTCGGATCGCTCTCGAAAACGCCGCGTCCATTGCCGGGCTATTGATCACGACCGAAGCGATGGTCGCGCAAAAGCCCGAGAAGGCCGGTGCCGGCAGCGAAATGCCCGACATGGGCGGAATGGGCGGAATGATGTGAACGGCGGCGTCCCGCGGGCAGCAGCCCCGGGACACCAATCCACAGCTTTGATGGAAACAAACACCGATCACTTCATCAGAAATGAACTCAGGACCAGGAGGATTCAAAATGTCCAAGGGTGACAAGCAACGTGGCAACCGAGAAGTGAAGAAGCCGAAGAAAGTGAAGGAAAAGGTCGTTGCGATAGCCGACTTCACGAAGGGTAAAGCCCTGACCAATCTGGGTGAGCACAAGAAGAAATAGGCGGTAGTGGATTCCTATTCTGTGAACGGAATAGACATGACGCAGAGTCGCCCTTGGTCACCTTTTCTTCACCGCAGCTGCTATCCCATCTCGGGCCGAGCGAGGCAGAATGTCGCCCGGCAGCGGATGAACCAGCCTGTCATAGCAAGCGCGACATAGCACGAAACAACGCGATCGAAACATGAACAAGTACTGCACGCGGGACTATTTAAGCGTCTGAAATTTCAGATAAATCTCCAAGATCCATCACCAGACGGACGCAAGAAGATGCTCTTAAACGGCAGCTATAGGCAGTATTTCAGACCTCGATCAGCGTCGCAGCATCAGTTCAAATGGGCTCGTTGCGGACCTCGGATGCATCGCAGCATTATGTGATATGATGTCTTGTCAACGTCGGGTTGTCGATGTGGGAGGGCGCGGCGGATCGGAGGATCCGTAATGGAAACACCAAACTTACCCGCCATCCGCGCGCTGCGCCCAGCCTGGAACAAAGGCCGGATCGTCGGCCAGAAACGACCGCTTAAGCCAAAGCACGTCTGGGCGATCAGAGTGCGGCTGGAGCTAGCCGAAAACCATCGTGATCTGGCCCTCTTCAATCTTGCCATCGACAGCAAGTTACGCGGCTGCGACTTGGTGAAGATGAAGGTGGTCGATATCATGGCGTCAGGCCAAATCAAAGAACGCGCGTCAGTTCTGCAAAGCAAGACCCAGAAACCTGTGCGTTTCGAGATTTCTGAAGGCACTCGAGCATCGTTGGCTCGGTGGATGCGGGAGCCGCTAATGATTGGATCCGAATACCTCTGGCCGGGGCGCTTTCACGAAAGGCTTCACATCTCGACCCGCCAGTACGCGCGAATTGTGCGTGACTGGGTGACATCCATCGGTCTGGAGGCCAGCGCCTATGGCACGCACTCGATGCGGCGCACGAAGGTGACGCAGATTTACAAGAAGACTGGCAACCTCAGGGCAGTCCAGCTTCTTTTGGGTCACACCAAGATGGACAGCACTGTCAGGTACCTCGGCGTCGAGCTTGAAGATGCGTTGGCGATCGCCGAAGCTATCGAAATTTAGGAGCATGGGCCGTCTTCACGGACGGCCCTTACCGGACCTTGGAAGGGACCATCAACGCTGCCATGCAGCTACCCCGAAGCGGTCGTCCGTGTCTTGGTGCAGCATGTGCCGGGAGGCCAAGGTCGGCAGTGCGGGACGAAGCGGTCATTTGATGATCCGCAAGTAATTCTGGTATCTCGCATCAACTCGATCTTTGTAAATGGCATAGATCGAGCAGGCCTCGGAAACTGCGGAGCTAATTTCGTCAATCAGGGAAAGTAACTGTGCTTCTGTCAGGATGGCGTTCCATTCCCTTGAGATGATTGTTTCAGGCCGCTCAGATGAGGTCTGAAATATCTTCGAAAGATCAGCCAGTTCCGCGCGTATCGTCGCAACATCGCTTTCACAAATTGCCGCCTGCCACTTTGTGAGGTGATAGATGACGTTGAACGGGGAAAAGCTAAACGCTCCCAGCCCACAGCATTCAGCCTCACAAATGGTCTCGCAGCTTTTGCTGAGAGCTGCAATTGATGGTGGCAACTGAACTTCACTCATGGTCTGTACATCGCACAAGCTTTGCTATGACCGCAATGGGCTCGAAGCGGACCTGCGGCGGAGCGGCGTGCCGGCCGCCCAGGTGAGGGGGCGGCACGGCAGAGACGGCCCTGAGCTGCCGTCCGCCGCTCAGTTCATAGCTGCAGGGCGGCTTCCCCAAAGCTGCCATTCAAGGCATCGTGCAGCATTGCCCCGGGTAGCTGAATCGCCCTGGGGAGCCCGGCCCGGCCCAATGCTGCTCTCAAAGTTGGAGGATTTATTTGGCTACTTTTGGGGCAGGTTAAAAGTAGTTCGAAGTGACTCTTAGCTACTGCAACCATCTGCAAATCATCCCAGCGGATCAGAGCGCTTCTTTCTCCCTGGCGGCTCTGGGATTTGATCTTGTTCACTTCCTTCTATGATCCAATTCGCCCATTGCCTGAGCGCGTTTCCCGTCCGCGCCTTGGAGGCGTCAGTCCAGTTCAAATTAAATTCATCGGAAATAAAGGCTCCCAGACTTAAGCCGGAAATATCCCCATTCTTTCGCAATGCTTCTATGCACTTGGTAATCGCAACTTCATTCTTTGCGGAGCTCCAAACCGCCTCGCGATCTCCGCCAAACTTCCCAAGGGCTTCGGTATTAATCTTTGCGTCAGTACCTTCGACCTCAGCGAGGTTGAATCTCTTCAACACAAAAACCGAGTTCCGGTATCCCATTCTATTGGCGTTATTGATGTCTGCATTCTTCCTAAGCAACGCGAAGGCATCACAGACACTTGCTGGAGATGCCATGGCGGAAAATACTTCACTGGACCTTGAGCGCCTTGATACTTTCGAAGCGACGCTCCCCGAATCTTGAACAGTGTACCTCGGACCTGAGCGGGCCAGGAACCCTACCTGGACAAGAATATTAGAGAAACGGTTGGTGTAGATCCCCCAAGTCTTATCGGTGAAATCTTCTTCTGAAAGGCAAGCCTTGAGTGCGCTAGTGATTTCCGATTTGGAAATCGTTTGCCCCGCATGGTTCCGATAAAGGTCAATCTTAAGAGAGTGTTTGTCGACCTTTTTTCTGATTCTCGACAGGACGCCTCTAACGGTGCCATCGGCCATGTCTCGATGCAGTCTGAACGAGGTCCCCTGCCTTTCAGCTACGCCGAACAGCACCAAGTCAGCACCAATATTCCAAACAGTTCGTTCTTTCAGGTTTGTCTTCGTCGCAATATGCTCTGAGGTATTAAATTTAATCTTATCAAGAACCTCACCAACTTTCAGCATGGCATTAATGTCTGACGAAGGGATGTAGTTGAATGGAACAACGGGTACGTTTCCGGAAAGAAGGTAGTCCCGGAAGATATCCCAGTACACATTCAAGCGATCACCACTCCGAACAATCAATCGCTTGGCCACAAGATTATTTACGGTCGCCACACCCGAAATTTCTATTATTTCACTCCAATCTGCAGGGGCCTTCTCCGCTATTATCTTTAGACTTGAAACCTCTACTGCATTTAGTATCTGGAGGTCACTTTCAAAGAGGTTCCTAACATCCAATTCCAAGAGGGATGAATTTGTTCCGCTTTGCTGACTTTGGTTATTGTAGAGATGAATGCATAGCTTCTTCAGAAGCCATGGGAAGCCTTGGCAGGAGTGAGAAATTTGATGCCTTATTTCTGCTGTTAACTTGAAGTTGGCCTGCTTTTCAAATGCAGTGATGGCCTTGGAAATTTCACCTTTATTGAAGCCGCTCAGTCTGAACTCCCTCCTGTGATCAGACAATTCATGCCATATATGATAGGCGGGATGATCTTGTTGCGTTGTACTGTCGGTCTTCCAAGCAAAGCCCAACCCAAGAGCTCCCTTGTAGGAGGCTACATCTATCATAAGGTCTTTAGCTGCTGCAAAGACACTGAACAATTCCGGCTTTGAGTAAAGCTCCTCGAACTGGTCGAAAATCAGGCAAACAAACCTGCCTTCCTGTCTTACACTCTCTAAGTACTCCGATATGCTTGAGGAAGATAAGGGCGTGCTTGGATTGGTTAGCTGAATGTCTATCTTCTTCCCAAAACCTGCCTTTTGCGCCTGCTCTAGGCACTTGATCAAGGACGCAGAAATGTAGCCCGGGCTTCGTGCGCCTCTCATGTCTATCGCGAAAGTAAATAATTTATTCTTGTAGTGCTTATTCCTGGTTCGATCTCGAACTTTAGCTACTAGCGAGCTCTTCCCTAAACCCGAATTCCCCGTAATGGCGAATATCCTTGTGGAATCTGCTGTCGTGCGAGCGTTCTCCAAAAAACTCAATATATTTTTTTGTGCGTCATCGCGACCAATGAAGTCTTGAGGTCTAGCAGGGCGATAATCATCCCACGATTCACCTGTTTGAACCTCAACAACATTTGGCGGTGTACTTTCAGCTACGCCCTTCGTTTCAGACCGAACCTCTAGGCCAACTGTAACATCGTAGTCGCACAGGACGCTCTCCAACGTGGCTATGTTATTTAGAGTGTCGCTGTCAGAAATTCGTTGCCCAGACTTCGCGCTGAAGAAGACAACTCCATGAGGAGCCCCCCCCCAATAGGGTGTAAACAGCCCAAAAACGTCCAAACGGAGAGACTACAAGCGTCCATTCCCCAATAGTTTCACTCGACCCCGCGAAATCAGTTGCCGATGAGATGGGGGGGTCACATATAACGGATGCCTTTTTGAGTGCTTTAACGATAAGATCTGGAGTGTAAAAACTCAGCCGAGAAGATTTATCCGCGGGCTTGCTTTTCCACATCTCAGCGAAACCCTTAGCTTCTTTTCCAAATTCAGCGGTGGAAATAAGCCATCCTTCAGCGTATTCATATGCGTCAACTGTTCCATTCAGTTGACGAAGTATTGGGGCGCCGATGTTTCCAGCTTGCGCCTTGCACTCCACATAAATTTCTTTCCCGCTGACCTCGTGCTTACAAAGAAGATCAAGTTCAGCTCCGGTAACACGAATTTCTTCGATAACTTTGAAGTTTTGAGCCGAGAGGAGATCGGTTGCCAAGCTCTCAAGTAGGTCGCCCTTCGCCTTTGTGCTATCATCTGCTCTGCAAGCAACTTCGATCTTCATATTTCGCCTCAGTAGTTTATAACGATAACTTGCCGATATTGTTGCATTCGTCTGCAACTATGACCATAGCGACTCGGGAATTACCATGGGTCAGGTCAGGCGCTACAACGCAGTCGTCAGTGCTCCCAGCAGCGAAGGTCGCTGGGCTCGGACTGCAATATGCCCCAAGGTCTGCTTCCCTGGGCGAAGAGCTTCGATCTCGCGCCCGCGGAGAAGGTCCGCTTCCCGCCCGCTTCCACAAAACCGAGACAGATCCATCCTCCCAACGCGCCCTCATAGGGGGGTGGGTTCAAAATCTCAGCCCGGAAACCCCGACCGGAGAGAGGACCGTGTTTTTTGTGGCGCTGGAATTGAGAAAAAAAGCCCACTTGTTTTAATTGGGGTAGGGGCAGGAAAGGGGGGGGAGAAAAGCCAATGGCATGGAGATCGACTTTCCGTCTGCGAAATCTGTAGCAAGCATCCGGTCACAAATCTGGTATGAGCCTTGCCGGGCCTGTAGCCGGACAGAAGAGAGGACTGGAGAGCATCAAGATGGACACAGCAACGTCCGGAGCGCGCGTTTCCCATGTGAAGGGCATTGTCCTGATGTGTGTGGGGGTGGCATGCCTGAGCATCAATGATGCAATCGCGAAAACACTGACCGCAGGATATTCGCCTCTTCAGATCCTGTTTTTGCGAAACGTGATCGCGCTTCCGTTCACCGTTGCTATTGCGCTTTTGATGGGGGGGCGATCCGCCTTGCATTCGAGAAGACCTCTCGCCCATCTGCTCCGCGGCGTGCTTTGGATTGGCGCCACCATGATGTTCTTCACAAGCTTCATCTATCTTGCTCTGGCCGAGGCGACGGCGCTCATCTTCGTCGCTCCTTTTTTTATCACCCTGATTTCTGCGCTTTTCCTGGGGGAGGAAGTGGGCTGGCGACGCTGGTTGGCTGTGCTGGCTGGTTTCCTTGGAGTTCTCGTGATCATTCGTCCGGGTGGCGCGGCCTTTCAACTGATCTCTCTGCTGCCCGTCGGGACGGCGTTTGTCTATGCCCTTCTGATGCTCAGCGCCCGATGGGTCGACACGCGTGAAAGCGTCTGGACCTTGCTTTTGTATCTGACCGGGGCGGGCGTCCTGCTCAGTGCTCTGATCGTCCCTTTCGTCTGGGTTCCAGTTCGTCGTGAAGACCTCTGGCTGTTTGCTGCAATTTCCATGTTCGGCACAGCGGGGATGACGATGATGACGCAGGCTTTTCGCCTCGCCCCTGCGGTCATCGTGGCGCCAATGGACTACACGGGCTTGCTTTGGGCCACGCTCCTTGGTTGGCTCATTTGGCAGGAGAGACCGGACATAATGACATTTTTCGGTGCCGGTATCATTATTATGAGCGGTGTCATCACGATACTTCGAGAGAAGAGGTCAACCACTCCGTGAAGCTCCTGCCGCGTCACAAAGCCGATCAGCCTGATCAAGTCGTGGGCCGGGAAACCCAGAGAAATTACAGCGCCCCTGCACTGGGTGTCACGGTTGAGCCGATCCCGAAACCACTGTCATGAGCCGCTGCCATCCTGTCGCCGTAGGCTTGATCTCTGGCAGGCTGTCCCCACGTCATGTTGTTTTTCATATGTTTTTCCCCTTGATCACGGGGATTTCACCATGCTCTAAAATCTTTGTGAGTGATGCAGGTGTACTGGTTAGGATGTTTTTATGATCCGTTTTTTGCGTTCTGGTTTGGTTGTTGTGTTTGGTTTTGGAATTGGGGGCGCAGCTTGCGCAGATGTGACCGCGGGCATTGAGGCGCTGGAAGCGGGCAATGTTCAGGGGGCGGTTCAGGAGTTCCAAACGGCTTTTGAGGCTGGAGAGGCCGATGGGGCCTTTTATCTCGGGCGTCTGTTCGAGCTTGGGCTTGGGACGGATCAGGATCTGTATCGCGCAGCTCAGCTCTACGCAGCCGCCGTTTCCAAAGACAGCGCTCTGGCGCAAAACCGACTCGGGCTGATGTATCTCAATGGTGAGGCCGTGCTGCAGGACTATCGGCGTGCTGCTGAGTTGCTTTGTGCTGCCGCCGATCAGGGGGATGCCAACGGGGCGTTCAATTGCGGTCTGATGTATTCAGAGGGCAAAGGTGTTGATCAGGATTCCGACCGGGCTGTCAGCTATTGGCAGCAGGCGGCAGAGAGCCATCATGTCGCTGCGATCAATTATCTTGGCCTTGCCTATCAGTCTGGTACCGGTGTGACACAGGATGCGACAGCCGCGTTCGAGCATTTTGCTATGACGGCAGCAGCGGGCAATCCGATGGGACTGCTTGAAATGGCCAAGGCCTATGCCTCGGGGCAAGGTACAGAGCGTGATCCGATTAAGGCCTATGGCTATGCCAATCTGGCGGCGGTGCGCGGCCTGCAGGAGGCGCGCGATCTCAGGGATACTCTGGCGTCCGGGCTCGACGCTGACGCCTTGCAAACCGCGCAGGCTTTTGCCCGGGACTGGAAAGCGACCCCGATTGATCAAGCAGGATAAGTCGTCACATGGGTCGTTTGGGGCGTATATGGCGGTTTTGCGCCATCGGTGTGTTCTGCGGGCAGGGTGTCTGGGCACAGGGTGCTGGGCAAGAACTGCAATCGAAGCAATTTGAAGACTGGCAGGTTATTTGCGAGGCTGCGGGGCCACAGACCGAATGTCAGATGCTGCAAAGCGCGCGTGCCGGTGCGCAAAGCGCTTCGGTCTTTTTGTTGAGCATTTCGCCGGGCCCGGACCTGCAGCAAAGCTACGCCGTCATGACGGTTCCTGTCGGTGTCTATCTGCGTCCGGGCGTGGAAATACACATCGACCGTCGGCGTCCTTTCAAGGTTCTCTATGAGATTTGCGACACCTCGGGGTGTCACGCCGGTTTTAAGCTGTCCGGACCCGTCCTGGAGGCGTTTCGTCAGGGGCTCGACGCCAAGGTGCGTGTTTGGACAGCTCAGGACAAAGCCGTCGATTTTCCAGTTTCCCTGCGTGGATTTTCAGCAGGGTTTCAATATTACAAAGCGGAGATTTCCGGATGAAGCGTTTCATGACGTCCCTTTCACCCGCCGTCGCCCTCGTCGTTTGTTTGGCTTCGGGCGCGTTTGCCACCCCGCTGGAGGAAGGTGTCGCCGCCTTTGACGCGGCTGATTACGATGCCGCCTTTGCAGAGTTTACTGCCGGAGTTGAGGCCGGAGACGCGACATCCGGATATTATCTGGCACGTATGCTGGAACTTGGGCTGGGGGTTGAACCCGATGCGATTGCAGCGGTTCGACTGTATCGACAAGCTGCGCAGGGCGGTGAGGTCAAGGCCCTGAACCGTGTGGCCTTGATGTATTATCGCGGCGAAAGCGGTGTGGCTCAGGACTATCCTGAAGCCGCCCGCCTGTTTGATCTGGCTGCCGCACAAGGGGATCGGAATGCGCTTTTCAATCTCGGAAAACTGTACCTCGCAGGGGAAGGGGTGGAGCAGGATCCAGAGCGGGCGATGAGCTATTTCAAGCAGGCGGCGGATCAGGATCACATTCTGGCATTGAATACGCTTGGGGCGCTCTATCGGGCAGGGGCCAAAAACGCGGAGGATCGTGCGCAGTCAAACCGTTATTTTGAACGGTCCGCGGCCTTTGGCAACGCGGTCGGTCTGTTTGAGATGGCGCGCGTGAGCCTCGAAGACGCTGAGAACCCGGCACGGCAGATCGAGGCGCATATGTACCTCAATCTCGCCTCGGCGCGGGGGCATCCGAACGCGCCTGCTGCGCTTCAGGCGCTGACCGACGTCATGTCGCTGACCGACATTGAGGCAGCGCAGGCGAAGGCCCGTGGGTTCGTCGCAATGAGTGCTGCGGGGGAGAACTAGAGTATGGCGGGACAGATGACAGCAGGGCGTTTGGGGCTGGCTCTGATCGGCATTATGGCCGGTGAGGCCGCCGTCGCTCAGTCCATTCCCGCAGCCGACCTGCGCGCGGCAGAGGCTGGAATCCAGCAACAGGAAGCTGCACAGGGGCAGGCAGAGGAAGCCCGACGGACCGCACGGCAGAGAGCTGGGGAAAGTTCGGTGCCTTCCGGCAGCTTTGTTGACCCGCTTGCCCCCGCGCCGGGCGGGCCTTGCTTTGATATTCGGGATATCCGCCTGACAGGGTTTGAACCTTTTCAGCGTGAGCCTGATGGCTATCGCGACCTCGTCGGGCACTGCGCGACAGCAGCTGATATCGCCGCTGTCTTGAACGGTATCAATCAGCACTATCAGGATCTGGGGTATATCACGACACGGGCCTATGTGCCCGAGCAGGACCTCTCGGATGGCGCCCTGGACATCACCGTCGTGCCAGGGCGGCTGGAAGGATATGTCTACTCCGATGGCGCGCAGGCGGATGCCCGCATCAGGACCGCCTTTCCCTCTGAGCGCGGCGCGCTTCTGAACCTGCGAGAGCTTGAACAGGGGCTGGACAACCTCAACACCCCCCGATCCGCCTCAGGGCGTTTCCAGCTTATTCCCGGCGAACAGGCCGGGGGCTCATTTGTTCAGGTGTATGTCGAGGACAGCCGCCCCTGGCATGCGGATGTGACCATCAACAACACGGGCTTTGAGAACACCGGTGAAGTGAAAGCCACGGCCAATGTCGGTTTCGACAACCTGATGGGGATGAACGATCAGTTAAGCCTTGGTTTGACGACGACCCCATTTGACAGCCGAGGGAATAAGTATTCCGACGCCTATTCGCTGAGCTGGAGTATGCCGCTTGGCCTGTGGTCCTTTGGTCTCGACGCGGGCATGAGTGACTATTTCTTCATTCTTCCGGGCATCAACCAGTCTTATCCCGTAGAAGGGCGTTCGCATTATGTGACCGCGTCAGCCGAACGGCTTTTGCGGCGCAGTCAGACGTCCAAGGTTTATGCCTATGGCGAACTGAAGCTTAGCCGGACGCGGACCTTCATTGATGAGCAGGAAATCGAAACCCAACGGCGGCGGCTGACCATCGCTTCGCTCGGACTGCGCGGGGACCGGTCTCTGGCGCGGGGTGGCAAACTGGACTGGGACGTCGGGGCCACCTTTGGGCTTGATGCCTTTGGTGCCAATGTGCTCGACAAAAGCATTGTGAACCCGGAGTTTCGCCTGCTGAACGCCCGGGTGAGCTATGAGCAACCTCTGGGGGAGAATGGCGCGCTCTATCGCGGGACGCTCGTCGCCCAGCATTCGGACGATATTTTGCCGGGGACCGAACAGGTTTCGATTGGCAGCTGGTCGACGGTCCGGGGCTTTCATGATGACAGCATGTACGGCGACAGCGGTGTTTATCTGCGTAATACGGTCGAGTGGGACGCCTTGCGCGGGAAGGATGTCGCGGTGCGAATGAATGCGGGTCTGGATGTTGGCTATGTCGCCCCGTCCGACCTGCGCAGCTGGTCACAGAACTATCTGGTTGGGGTGAGTCTCGGTGCAGACATCACAGTCCGTGAGCGCGCAACTTTGACCCTGCAGTTGGCCCATGCGTTGAGCCGCCCGGAAGACAACCCACCCAATGCACAGCCTGCCTTCGAGGCAGACAGGACCGTGGGATACATCGGTCTGCGAATGGAATTTTAAAGCTTTGATTTGCGCCTCCGGCGAGGAGATTTCGGTATGAGTAAACGTTTTGAAAAGATTGTGTCCTGGGCGGTCATTGCAGCGATGACGGTGCAGCCGACGCTGCTCTATGCGCAAGACATTCAGATCATTGGTGCCGATAACGGCCCGCGTCCGCATGTGGATCAATCGGCCAATGGCACGACGGTGATCAACATCGGGACGCCTAATGATGCAGGCGTTTCTCACGACATTTATTCGCAGTTCGCGGCAGATGATCTGATCCTGAACAACTCAGCGACCAATGTGAATACGCAGATGGGCGGCTGGATCGAGGGCAACGCCAATCTGGCACCCGGGCAGGCTGCCGAGCTTTGGATCGGCGAGGTTGTTGGTGGCAGCCAGACGCAGCTGAACGGCATTCTCGAAGTGGGTGGCCAGACCATGGACGTGGTGCTGGCCAATGAATTCGGCATCACCTGTAACGGCTGTGGCTTTGTGAATACGGGCCGGGCCACCCTGACGACGGGCCTGCCGCAATTCTCAGCCGATGGCGGACTGAGTGGGTTCGATGTGACCCAGGGCAGGGTGCGCATCGAAGGCGAGGGGATGAACCCCGAAAGCCGTGTCTCTCTGGCGGATATCTCGCGTGTAGATGTGATTGCACGGGCAGCAGAGATCTACGGCGCAATGCGTGCGCAGAACCTCAACATCGTGACCGGGTCCAATCTGGTCGACTACAACTGGTCTTATGATCCCGAAACCGGCACGATTTCGGGTGTGACGGAACAGGCGGGTAATGGATCTGTCCCTGCGCTTGCTGTGGATGTGGCCGCTTTGGGCGGTATGTATGCCAATGCCATTCAAATGGTGGCGACCGAAGACGGTGTTGGCGTGCGTCTCGATGGTGAGATGGCCTCTGCCACCAATATTGCGTTGAGCTCGGACGGTCATCTGACGCTTGGTGCGCCTGCGGGCGGTCATATGCCTCAGATCAAGGCGCAGGATCGTGTTCATCTGCGCAGCCGCGGGCCGATGCTGTTGGAAGGGGCGATTACTTCTGAGGCTGGCGATCTGATCGATATTCACAGTTCGGAGAGCAGCCTGACCTTCACGGGGCAGGCCGATGGCGGGGCAGTAACCCTTGAGGGGGCAGGGCTGGTCAACATCTCGGCAGCGGTTTCAGCGTCGCAAGCGTTGCAGATTACCTCACAGACCGGGGGCGTGACGCTGGGAGAGACCAGCGAACTTGCCGCAAACACGCTTGAGGTTGTGGCGGCGGCGGATGCCACGCTGAATGGCAAGGCCAGCGCCGAAGGCGCCCTGACCGTGTCTGCCGGAACAGAGCTGCGCACGGGCGCGCATGCCGAGATCTCTGGGCAGAGCATCGATTTGAGCGGGCAAGGTCTTGCTCTGGACGGTCTTCTGACGGCGACGACTGATTTTGATGTGGTTGCCGGGGCAGATGGGCTGCTCAACAACGGCAGCCTGAGTGGCCGTGACGTGACACTCAGATCTGAGAGCTCGATTGGAAACACTGGCATTGTCTCCGCGGGCCAATCTCTGACCGTCGAGGCCGCAACGGCGCTCACCAATGCGGCCACGCTGATTTCCGGCAATGATCTGGCGATATATGCAGACCAGATTCTGAACAACGGCGGTGTGATCTGGGCCAATGACAGCATCACGCTCGCCGCCAATGCAGAGCTGGATCGCGCGAGCCTGGTGCAGAACAGCAATGGCCGGATTGAAGCCTTTCAGGGCGATCTGACTGTGCGGGCAGATGAGGTTGCCAACCTCGGCACAGCTCCGACAATCGGCGCCAGCGAGATCATCCGCTGGCTGTCAGAGGGCAACAGCGAACCGTTTCAGGTGCTCGATGAAATCGCGGCGTTGATCGACCCGGCCTATCTTGATGCTTCGGGGAACATCCTGCCTGCCTATTCCGCCCAGTATACGGCGTTGTTTGCGGATCTTGTAAACGGTGGCGCGGCCCTGTCAGCTGCAGCACAGTCCATTTTGCGCGATGATGTGATGTCGCCGAGCGGCACCGCTTTGAAAAGCGAACTGGCCGGTCGCTGGGGAGCTTTGACGGCCAAGGCCAACGCCTCAGGCGTCACCGATCCTGCGGCTGATGTTGCCTCCTTTGTGGATCCGGCGATTTTTGCGCCGAACGGCTCTGTCTTGCCACAATATGCGCAGGCCTATGCGGACTTCTGGACGCTTTTGGCCGCCGGAGAAACAGAGGTTCCCAATTCGGTGAAAGCCATTCTGGCGCCGGTTGCGCTGGTGGTGGAAAGCACGTCCACAGATCCGGTGACGGGGGAAGTGACGACGCAGTATTCCAATCAGCTCGTCGCGGCTGTGACCGATCTCTGGCAGGACATGACGATTGGGTCCAGCGCGGCCTATGACATCGTCAATATCCTCTATCAGGACCGGTTTAACGATGACGGACAACTGGCTGAAATGGTCGCCGGGGCCACGCTGGATATTGAAGCGAATGAGGTGCGCAACGTTTTTGGCAATATGTCTGCCGGAGACGATCTGTTCATCGCGGCCAATACCGTTCTGAATCAGGCCCTCGGGGCCAGTCAGGTGCTGTTGGAAGTCCACAAAAAGCCGGATTGTTTCACCTGTCACGAAGGCGAGGTCGATTTCTACGACACCTTTGGTGGCCGGATCGAGGCGCTTGGGACGGTGTCCATTGCGGGCAATCTTACCAATGTCACGCTGAATTCTTCCGACATGTCGTTGCAAGACGTCATGGACGAGATGAACGCCTATATCCAGGCGCAACGTGAGGCCAGCGACCCGCTGATGGCGGGCGTGCCGGATGTGTCTCTCAAGAACTTCCATCTCGAAGAAAAACGTGACGATGATTTCACGGCACCGGTCGAAAATCTCGATGACGCGGACCGTGTTGTCATTCCGGTCGACACCGGCAATCAGACCGACGTCGAGGTCGCTCTGACGATCACACCGGATCTCGCACCCACCGCGCCACTGGACGCGTTGCTGGCTGCCGGGCTCAACACTATCGCTGAGACCGATCCGGAATTCACCGAATACGGCAACTTCATCACCTCCAACTACATGATGGATGTTGACCGCCTGCAATATCGCGATGAGCTGATCAACAACACCTCGGAAACCATTCTGGCGGCACTGAACAAGGCGGACGTGGCTGCCGATGTGGGCGACCTCGGCTATCTCGATCAGCCGGTTTCCGTTCCGGCCCGGGATGGATCGGGCAGCATCACGGTGTATCCCTCGGTTGCGGCGCTGGAGCTTGATGGCACCGGGGCGCTGATCAGCGGGACAAATGTGGTTGTGAGCGGATCTGAGATCGACAACTCAGGTGCGGTGCATGCCACTGAAAACGTGTCTATGACAGCAGGCTCCATCACGGGGAACGGCGGCAGCATCACGGCAGATGCCGGTGAAGTCGCGCTGACCGCATTGGGCAGCATTTCCTTTGAAGACACGACCATCGACGGGGCGATGATCGATATTATTGCCGGGCAGGATTTTACCGGCAAAGGCGTCGCGATTTCTTCCGAGACAGATGCGTCGATCTATGCCGTGGCGGGCGTGACGCTGACAGCGCTGGAGAACGAATATGAACTCACGCGTGGCTCAGACAGGCTGTCAAGTTTCTTTGGCAAGAAATCCGGCAGCAAGCTGACTGCGACTGAGCAGGTGACCTCGTCGTTGAGCGTGGGGGGCGATCTCTCGATCATCACCTCGGGGGATCTGGTGCTGGCCGGATTGCAAGGTGACATCGGGGGCGACGCCTCTCTTTCGGCTGAGGGAGACCTGTTGCTGACGGCGGTGCAGTCCACGGCGGAATTCCATTCCGGCGGCAAAAAGAACGGCACTGATATTCAGTCGGTCACCAGCCATGTAACTGCGCTCGACATCGGTGGCGATCTGGTGGCCACGGCGGGTGGTCAGGCCGTTCTGGTGGGAACGCAGATCGACGCGGGCGGGCAGGTTGAGCTGGCCGCAGCCGAAGATGTCGTTCTGGCGGCAGCGCAGGACATCTATCTCTATGAACGCCGCAAATCGAGCAGCAGCATGTTCGGTTTCAAGAAGAAATCCTCCTCGAAATCGATCACGCGTGTGACCAATCAGGGCGCGCGCATTGCTGCGGCTGGCGATGTGGATGTGGTGGCCGAAGCTGGCGATCTGACGACGGCAGGGGCGGAGTTTGTCTCGAATTCGGGCGACATCAATCTCACGGCTGTTGAGGGCGATATCTACGCCGGGACCTACACCGATGTGTTCGAGCAAAAGACATCGAAGTCCAGCGGCATGTTCTGGGGCCTGATCAGCTCATCCAGCCAAAGCAGCTCGGTGGATCAAATCAACACCGGCACCGATGCGCTCGCGTCCCTTGATCTGAGCCTGGTGTCTGGTGAGGACACCACCTTGGTCGGTGCACTGCTTTCGGCAGGGCAAACTCTGAACATCGAAACAGGGGGCGACTTTTCGGTACAGGCCGCCATCGACAGCCAGAGATCTGAATTCTTCTCGCAAAACGCGGGTCTGGTCACCATGACCACGATTCAGGAAAGCAGCTATGTCGAGACGGCAGTTCTGACCCAGCTGCTGGCGGCGCAGGCGCTGAACCTCGGGATTGGCGGGCAGGCGGAGCTCACGCTTTATGATCAGGCCGGGGTGGATGCGCCCGCGCCGGAAGATCTTTATCCTGACGAGCTGCTGGCCCTCGCAGGGTTGGAACTGCTGACGCAGGATCTTGCGAATGAGTATTTCTACGACAAGCAAACCAGCCTGAGCCCGGCCTTTAAGGCGCTCGTCAGCGTGGCACTTTCGCTCTACGCGCCCAACCTTGGTGCGGGCCTGCTGAACAACATGGGGATCGCGACCACCACAGCTGCCGGGAGCGTGACCGCACTGGGCACCGGCGCAAATGCCTTTGCCTCCACCTTCATTCTCGAAAGCCTTGATGGCATCGTGTCCGGCGATTTCGATCTTGGACAGATCCTGGAAGGCGCTGTCTTCTCCGGTGTGTCCGCAGGCCTGTCGGCAGGGATTTCCAACGAGCTGTTTGGCGGCATGCAGCAACTCGGCCCGGACGGAAACCCGTTGCTGGATGCAAATGGCAATCCGATCCTCACGGAAGGCTATTTGTCAGACTTCATTTCCAGCCTGCCCGATGAAGCACTTCTCGGCTTCGGGCATGGTGAGCTGACGTTTGCAAAAATCATGCAGGGCGCATTGGACGGAGCGATTTCCTCGGGAGTGAATTCCGCAATCTATGGCACGGACTTTATGGACGGTCTGTCTGCATCTGTGTTGCAGACTGTCGTCAATCTGACGCTTGCGGATGTGCAGTTCGAGATCGGTGAGCTGTTTGAAAATGGTGCGAACGGTGGGGAAGGCTCACTTGGCCACGTACTTCTCCACGGTCTCGCTGGTTGCGCCGCCGCCGAAGCTCAGGGCGCAGACTGTGCCGCAGGGGCCGCGGGCGGGATTGCGGGGGCCATATACTCCGGCATGCAGAAAGCGCCGGAGATTGATGACTACGGAAACGACCTAGACGCCTATCGCGCTGCTTATGACAACTGGCGCAGCGACGTCATGGAGCGCGCACAGCTTGTCAGCCTCGCTGCGGGTTACATCTTCTCCGGTGGCAAGGCTGAAAACGTCTCGGTCGGGGCATCAGTTGGCACGTCGGCGGTTGCCAACAACTACCTGACCCATGACCAGTTGTTGATTGCCCTGGAAGCGGACAAGCAACTGGCGCAGTGTAAGGTCTTTTTCTGGCGGTGCTCTGCGCAAGAACGTACTCGGCTTGAAAACATCGTCCAGTCCTACCGCGCACTATCGGCGGCCAACACTGCCAGGCTGATCGAAGCCTGCTCTGCTGGTGCGTCCACTTGCACGCAGATGCTGGCCGACGCCCGTACGTTCACCGAAGCGACCAACCACGGCCTTGCCTTGATGGCCGGGGGCTACGCGCCAGGCCCTGAAAACTTCTACGTCAGGGCGGACGGCCAGCTTGGCTATGGCGGCATGGTCGATATCGACGAAGTGGCTGTTCGCTATTTTACCCGCGCCGAGAATGGCGAAATGACCTATGCCGAAGCGGCGCAGGCCATTGAAAGCAGCGTTCTCAATCACGAATCCAACATGACCATTTTGGTCGGCGGGGTTCAGATTGTCGGTGGCATTGCAGCCCTTGGCGCCTGCCCGAGCACGGGGGGCCTCTCCTGCTTGCTTTTGAACGGGGCAATAGTGACCACGCCAAACGTCGTGTTGGGCGCGAACGAGGCGTCCGAGGGCGTGGCGCAGTGGCTCTCGGGACAAAATGAGCGCACGGCCATTGAGGATGCCCTGATCCGGGCCGGGTACTCCGCCGAAGATGCAGCACGCTATCTGGGCAATGCGCAGCTATTGGTCGGCGTTCTCGACATCGGTGTCGGTGGTGTGCTCGCCATAAAGGGGCCGCTCGGTACCGCGAGGGTGAATGCCCCAAAGGGGGGATTCGACTTCGCCAATGATGCTGATGGCTTTGTGGACGAAATTATGGATTTCAACCGCACTACTGATGGCGGGGGAAACTTGTTCAGTGGCGACTTGCATTCAATTTTGCAGAGCGCTTCGTACTACGATACGCCGGCTGAGCAAGGCGCTGCAATTTTTCGTTCAATCGTAAAGAACCATACCTTTGAGAACGGAAACAAGCGTACAGCTATTGCAGCATATAAGAACTTTGCAGAAAGAACTGGGCTGCCTGTAAATCTTACCGATAGTCAAATGTTTGGTCTAACTTTGAGAGTCGAGCGTGGCGATTTAGTCGACGTTTCGGATATAGCAAACGCACTGAGGTAACCGATGAAAACCGCTAAATATATTGCTGAAGCAGAGAGCTTCTCGTTGAATGATTTGGTTCAATTGTTTTCGGAGCTGGAGAGCAATGGATGTTCACTCATGATCCGTTCAGATGCAGAACGTCAGAGCAATGTATTCACTTGTGCAATCGCAGTAGTGGGTGATCCCGCAAAATCTGTTCGCCGAGATGCGGAAACATTGAATGATGCAGTAATATTTTGCCTTCGAGACTATTTGACAAATTCTAAAATCTGAAGCCCATAATTTGAATCAATTATGCACCTCCTCCGCTATTTAATCCGAACCCTTTGCGTTCTGCTCATTGCGGCATTTTGGACGGTTGAGGCTTTTGCAGCGCCGGGGGATTGATCAGCCCCACCTGAGTGGTCCAGTTTGATTGTTAGTGCATGATTGGCCTTTGGTCAGTGAGACAGTGGAGAGGCGGGGCAAGGAGCACCCGGCATAGTTCTTGAAATGGTGGAGGTGGTTCGGATTCTTGGTGAAAGACCCCACTTCTTGCCGGAATCTTATGTGGCCCGTCCTGTGCGCGAGCTCTGCGGGAGGGGTGCGGGGGAAGTTGCGTTTCCGCGAATATCGAAACGGGATCTCGAATTTTTCTGGTAAAATCTCGTCCGGCTAAAATAGAGAAGCCCTCTATATTATCTGCCCCTGCCGGAGTTCTTTTTGCTCGATGCAGCTTTGGGGCGGCTCGCTATAATTGCGCTATCGAGTTCGTTTATAAGGCGACGAAGGTTGTTGGAGAACGTGCGCAAGTGCAGGTTTCTAGTCTCCCACCTTACTTCATCAACCACTTCAAGAATATCGTCAGTGTTGATCGACAGCCAGTCCCACATGTCGCCAAAATCGCCACCTTCTAGGTGGTTGAGTTCTCTGTTTAGGTCCTGAATGTAATGAGCTGTGCGCTCAAACAAGATGGAAAAGTCAGTTTCGCTATCGCCGCTCGCCCAACGGAAAATATCAAGTTGGAGCTCGTGTAAGTTTTCAATGTGTTTGGTCAGAGGTGCCTTTACTGTTTCAAGAAAGTGGTCGCGTCGGTCTCGAACTTCGGACCTCTTCTCGGAATGTCGCCATTGCAGGAACGAGAACGCCAAAGCAAGAAAAGCTGATGCCGCAGAAATCACTGCGGCCCAGTCCGTTCCTGAATTTGTAGCGTCAGAAACGATCCCTATTGCTCCACATGAGTACGGAGCGTTAACCGTTTAATACCGATTTCGAAGTCATCTCTCAGGAAAGGTTTCAACTCAGAGAAATCTAGTATGGACCTCATTGCATTGGGTCCAATCTTCTTGAGTGTTTCACCCAGAAAGCCTTGGATGAAAGAGGGAGAAATCGTCTCAAGTTGGCCCGGAGCGATAATGACAATTCGATCCGATGGGTCCTTTTCGATTTCATCGAGATGATACAGCGTACGGGCTTCCACACCTCGACGGTGCCCTGCAAGAACTCTTGAGTGCGCCGATGTAAGCTGGCTTAGATCAATTTGTACCATCATGTGTTCTCTCTAAGTAGTCAGTGTCGAACTCGAAGCACATAGTTATCAAGGTGCCTCTCAATTCCGTTTCCAACTCTACGATTGAATCTGCGCGAGGAGGAATGACATCACTGTGTTCATCATTCAACCATATATTGAAGGGTTTTCCTAGGCTTTGCGTCATTGCTCGGTCACAATCCTCCCAACTTAGATGGAGGCAGGTGTGCCCGGAAACAACCGCCAGTCGTGCGAATACTTCCGGATTTTCGTGTCCTGAAAGGTCTGTGAAGACCCTTATGATGTCGCTAAAACCGGTCCCCCCACGCTCGTTTTCGTAGGCGTTTCTGTCACGACTCACAAAATCTTGTAGAGCGTAGATAGTACGCAAGTGCTGATCTCGGTGCCGCAGCTTCGAAAATTTTGATCTATGTGTTTTTACGTAGCTCTCCATTTTTTGACTCGTTGCAATGTCACACTGCTGCACTGTCTCAGAAATTGGTGAACCAACACTCAACAGTGCGAGCTGGCAACGGAACCTGCGTTCTGATTCGGGGCCAGACACCGCCATAAAACCGGTCATCATCCAATCACCGTCGTTTTCATACTCTGGACGCGAGTGCCTTTCGGCATTGTCGAGTGTTTCGGTGACTAATTGCATGACATTACGACGACCATCAAGGTTCAAGCTTTGTCCCGCGCATTCCGCTAACCACGAATTGATTGCTTCACATAAATCAGTCGCAACTTCTTCGGCATCTTGTGGGTCGAGAAATTGGGTGGCCGAAGTACTCGAACCAGCAGGTCGGCGAGCTCGCAATGGAAATGCCCAAACTTCTTCCGCCTCATTGATTTCATCCTCTTCGGGTGTCGGCAGCTTCATTCTCAGGGCTGAGGTCATCTCAAGTGCTGTCAGGACCTTGATTAACTCACTTGAAATCGCTCCGCCCGTGAAAATGGGAGCCATATCTTGGCGCATTGCGGCTAGGATAAGCCACGAACCGATGTCCATGCATTCTCTGTCAAGAAAATGTATCTGTGAGGATAGGAGGCTTGCCTCTTGTTCAGCAATCTCGCGCAAGAGTTTGAGTGTTTTGTTGGGGTGGGCGAGGAATGAAAAATCTTCAACTTCGATTGACGAGCGTTCTCTTGATCTGAGGCGTTTCCCCATTGAGACCCAGCGACGTTCTCGGTTCGACACAAGGCTATCGAGTAAAAGTGACGGTTTGTAGCGAGCAATCAGCGCGTTCTTGAGCGCCTTTGTGTCGTATTCTACGTCTTTTCCGCGCTTGGCGGATACGATAAGTTTACGTGCTAGCCTGTTGGCAAAGCGCTTCTCGGCGAGAATAGCCTTTTTCTCTTCTTTGGAAGCGAATTGCGGGACCGCGCGGGTTAGCCTACGCCGCAAAAGAAATGCGAGAACGCGTGCATTTCGGACGTCCTCCCTTTTCTCGCCTGATATCCTTGCATCAAGTTCATCTAGGCCGAGCAGGTCTTCGATTTCGTCATTGTGCCAACTCGCCATAATCTTCCCCTTTGAATGGGCGCAACAATAGTCTCCGGCAGTTGGGATGGCCACCTTGACGTGACTGAAACGTATGTTTTCTGAGGTGCTCCTAGTTTCCTAGACACCTGCCTTTTCCAGTTTGAGCTGTCTGTTTTCGAAGTCAACGGGCGACAGCATGCCGTTTTTCGTGTGCTTGCGTTTCGGGTTATAGAACAGCTCGATGTATTCAAAGACATCGCGCCGAGCGTCTTCGCGGGTTCGGTAGGCCCGCCGCCTGATTTTCTCCCGTTTCAGCAGATGAAAGAAGCTCTCGGCTACCGCATTCTCATGACAGTTGCCCCGACGGCTCATCGAGCGTTTGACCTGCTCACCTGAATCTCCTCCAGCTTTGTGTAGAGTCCGCCCAACTGTGGCCGTGACCCCGCGCTTGCACTGCTTGATCTTAGTCCGTGCGACGGCTGGTAGGGCGGCAGGCCTGTCTCCGAGTCGCAATTCGCTCGGGCGGCGGCAGCTGAACAGGCCGGACGGCTGTGTGCCAATGCTAAACTCGGGGCGGTGAAAGAGGCGGTCAAGTGATTTATCCCAAAGTTCATACGAAGTGCGCTTTGGTTCGCTGAACCTCGTGAACCTGAATTTGTTTGGCGAGATGTGAAAAACATCCTGTTTAAAAACAGTTCCGTGAGAGAAAAAACAATAGGTTGGCTTGATGTCGCTTCGTTCACATCGAAGATGTCAGGAGTTCAAATCTCTTATCACCCACCATTTTCCAGTCAGGTCAGCGGATTTCGCGTTTTCGGGTTTCCCGAAATTCGCAGCATGTTTCCCAAAGTCTGACAATAGCGGCAAAGTTTCCCGTTTCAGAGCGTCACTTCGGCGCCTCTGGCGTAGTTTTGGACAGATGTTTTGACAGGTGTCCCAGCGTCGCGCGGATAAGTCTTCCTAGATGATGGCCAGAACCACCGGGCGCTGTCTGCCCGACGTGCTGACGATGCCCTGTCGTTGCCCTCACAAAGCGTCATGGACGTCCTGTAAGGGAGAAAGGGCTAGGCGACCTTGACATGCCGGCGTGGCGGTCTTGGCGGTGTCTCTGTGGGCACTACCCGTTGCCGACCGGCCCACCGTTGCGGCCCTGTGCGAACACCCCTGACAAGCTTTCCCTAAGTGCCAAGGGCAACTGACCCCGGTTCGCGTTCACCGTCGCAACCGGGGTTTCTTTTGGTGCTAGACTAAGAGCATTCCGAGCAAGAATGTTGCCACGGTCGCGGCGAACCCCAAGAGGAAGTAAGGAAATACATGGCTGCCCAACTTCACCGTTGTTGAAGGGATCAGCCCAAGTTCTTGCTCTAAGTTCCGCATGAAATCGGCGGTGCGAGCGTAGCCTTCGTATGCGCCATACATACAATAGAGGACGATAAACCCAGCCACGCCCAATGCGTAAAATACATAATCGCCGTGCAAACTAGTAGATGTTGTTTCATAGAGGCTCGTGCTGACCGCGACGATACCGGCATATGAAAAAGGCAATTGCCAAAGCCTGCTCCCGTGCGCGATCAAACGCGTTTGAAGTAGCTCAAGTTGTGCAATTTTTGCATCTGTCGCAGCAAGTCTAGTGCCCATGAACAACCTCCTATCTATTACGTGGTTGGTCTAACGCGTTCATTCAAGGTTAATAGCGTGCTTGAAGCGATGAAGGCGGCGCGCATCAAGAACCCACCTTTGCGCTTGGCCGACCGTGCAAATGCCGCAAAGCACCGGCCAAAAAAAGAGTAGTAGATTGTTAGTAGATTTGACAACTTGCCGAATTTCGCAATGAAATCAAAGGCAAGTGGCGGAGAGACAGGGATTCGAACCCTGGGTGGGCTTGCACCCACAACGGTTTTCGAGACCGCCCCGTTCGACCACTCCGGCACCTCTCCGCGAAGGGTCTGTGGAGCGGTGATTTATCTGCCTGCGCGGTGGGGTGCAACCCCTTTTGTCGACATTCTTTTGAGCAAAACTGCGCGAAATGTGGCTCAGATGTGCGAAAGGGCTTGTTTGTCTGGCCCATTCGCGCCTTCACTGAGGCGAAACTTTTCGATTGAGGAGCATGATCCCCTATGACCGATGTGCGTTCCGACCGCCTGCCGTCCTCGCGTCTGAGCTGGCTGAAACTCTTGCTGTCGGGGCTGATGGCTCTGGTTCTGGCGCTGAGCCTGACGCGGCCTGCCGCTGCCGGAGACACGACGCGCGAGGCGCAGCTGGATGCGTTGATGAAGGGGTTGTTGTTCACCGAGGTGGTGCAGGTTCTCTCGGACGAGGGCCGCGATATGGTCGATGATTATGCCGAGGCGGGTTACGGCATTCCCAAGCGGGCCTGGAAAGAAATGATCACCAAGCTCTATGATCCGGCTGTGATGACCCGTGCTTTTCGTGCGGAGCTGGCCGAAGCGCTGGAGGGGGCGGATCTGAGCTCGATGGTGGCGTTTTATGAAAGCGATCTTGGGCAGCGTATCGCGCGGCTCGAACTGGACACCCGCAAGATGTTGTCCGATGAGACAGCCAAAACGGCTGCAAGCGACGCCTGGGCCGCGCTTGATCCCGCAGCGCGGCGGGCCGAGCTGATCGAACAATATGTCAGTGCCAACGATCTGGTGGAAATGAATGTGGTCGGTGCGCTCAACAGCGATGTCGCCTATTATCAGGGGCTTTGGCAGAGCAGCGCTTCGGATGAGGCCATGAGTGATAGCGATCTGATGCGCGAAATCTGGTCGTCCGAGGCTGAGGTGCGCGCCAGTGTTTCTGAATGGGTTTACGGGTTTTCGACCCTGGCCTACGATTCTCTGAGCGATGAGGAACTGGCCCAATACGTCGCGTTCTCAAAATCCGATGCCGGGCAGAAGCTCAACTATGCTCTTTTCGCAGCCTTTGATGGCGTCTATGAACAGCTGTCACGTGGGCTTGGGGCAGGGACCGCGTCTTTGATGAACGTCTTTGACGGGCAGCAGTTGTAACCAAAGCCTGTTGTGCGCTCATGCGATGTCCGTGTCGGCGTCGCCCTGTGATAGCGGTAAAAGGCTTGACTTTTCACCCATGATTCCCGATACAGCGGCCACCCGGCGGACCTTGCGGTGCGACCGGGTGTGTCTTTTTGACCGTCTGCCTTGTTTGGCAGCCTTGTTTTGGGCGCGGTGAGAAGGCACGAAATGACAATCTCGTCCCCGGAAAGGGGCGCGCTGTTCGAGGTATGAACGCCGGAAGGCTCCGGGACCACAGAACGCGGGTAATTTGAAAGGAAGACTGCATGTTTGCGGTTTTGAAAACTGGCGGCAAGCAATACAAAGTGCAAAGCGGTGACGTTCTGCGCGTTGAGAAACTTGCGGCTGATGCTGGCGAAAAAGTCCAGTTCAACGAGATTCTGATGGTCGGCTCCACCATCGGCGCCCCCGTCGTGGAAGGCGCGGCCGTGCAAGCCGAAGTCATCGACCAGATCAAGGGTGAGAAACTCATCCACTACGTCAAGCGTCGTCGTAAGCACTCTTCGCAGCGTAAAAAAGGTCATCGTCAACAGCTGACCCTGCTGAAAATCACCGACATCCTCGAAACCGGCGCCGATGCGACCGGTGTCAAAGCGGCTGTGGGTGCTGGCTCTGTTGCTTCCGCTCCGGCGGCTCCGAAAGCCAAGGCAGCTCCGAAGAAAGCAGCTGCCAAGGCAGAAGCTCCGGCTGCTGCATCTGACGATCTGACCGCCATCACCGGTGTGGGTCCGGCTGCCGCCAAGAAACTGGCGGACGCAGGCATCACCACCTACGCTCAGCTCGCCGCTGTTGACGCCGACACTTTTGACGCCGTCAAAGTGAAAGCCGAGTGGATTGAACAAGCCAAAGAACTGGCGAAGTAAGCGACATAAGGAGAGAACACCATGGCACATAAAAAAGCAGGCGGTTCATCCCGGAACGGTCGCGACTCTGCGGGTCGTCGTCTCGGCGTGAAACTCTACGGTGGCCAAGAAGCCATTTCCGGCAACATCATCGTGCGTCAGCGCGGCACGAAGTTCTACCCGGGTGAGGGCGTGGGTCTTGGCAAAGACCACACCATTTTTGCGACCACGGACGGCAAGGTTAACTTCCGCAAAGGTCTCAAGAACCGCACCTTCGTGGACGTGCTGCCGGTGGCAGAGGCCGCTGAATAAGCCGACCTCACAAGGTTTGAAAAAATCAGGGGATCGGCGCAAGCCGGTCCCTTTGCTTTATGCGGGTGTGTATTTCTGCCCCGACCTTGCGGACAGGGCGGCGTCAAGGCGCCGTCAGATTTTCGTGATGTAAATAGGGGCAGGGCAGATGGCGACTTACATAAGGCAAGAAAGGTCTCTTGCTGCTCTGACACAGATCGAACCCGGCGAAAGCCAGATCTAAGGCGAAGACGAGACCAGATATCGGGGAGGGAAGTATCGGGATGGAGACGTTGCAGGAAAAACAGCAGGACAGGGTCGAAAGCCAGGCGGCGATCGAAACGGACCGCTTTGTACTGCGCCCGCCGCGCCGCTCTGACGCGGGATTGTTGGCGATGTATGCAGGCGACGAACGTGTGGCCCGCAACAGCAGATCCTTGCCCCATCCCTTGCCTCCGGGCGCGACCGAAGCCTTTATTGCACGGGCGCTGAAACCCGATGCCGTGGAAAAGGTCTGGGTTCTGGATGGTGCGGCACATGGGCTGTCCGAGGTTCTGGGCGTCATCTCGCTAAAACCACTGGACCGCGATCAGGCCGAAGTGGCCTTCTGGGTGGCACCGTCCTTTTGGGGAACAGGGCTGGCCCGGACTGCGCTGAAAGCCATGGTCGAGGCGAACCCATTGGGGGCGACCACGATGTTTGCCGAGATTTTTCAGGACAATCAGGCCTCGGCACGTGTCGTCACGGCCGCGGGGTTCGATTACATCGGGGATGCGGAAACCTACAGCGTTGCCCGGGGCGGTCGAGTCCCAACGTGGACCTACCTGCGCAAACTTTAAGGACCCTTCGGGGTCGCCATATCGGAAGACCCCAATGACCGCCCAGACCCTGACCACTGCCCGTTTGATCCTTCGCCCGCTGCGGCAATCTGATGGCCCTGACATTGTTCGGGCCCTGAACGATATAGAGGTCAGCAAATGGCTGACCCGGGTACCCTATCCCTATTCCGTGCATGATGCGAACTGGTTCGCGGCCCATATCGCCCGAGAACGGTTTGTCTTCGGTGTGGAATTTGAGGGCCGGATCGTGGGCACCATCGGCTGCGAAAGGGAGTTTGGCTATTGGCTCGGTCGCGCCTATTGGGGGCGCGGGTTGATGCCGGAGGCCGCAGAAGCCGTGCTGACGGCCTATTTCGCTGCGGGTTATGATCGGATCGAATCCGGGTATTTTGCGGAAAATGCTCGTTCGGCCAGCGTTCTGCACAAAATGGGATTCGTCGAGACAGGACAGTCGACGTCAGCCTCTCTGGCGCGTCAGGGCCCGGTGGAACGGATCGACATGATCCTCACCCGTCAGGCGTTTGAAGCGCGAAACGGCAATTGAGTTTAACATGCGGGCAAGATACATCTGCCCGAAAGCCCTTACCGACATCCGGTCGTGCGGGCAGTAAAGGATAAGACAATGAAATTCCTCGATCTTGCAAAGGTCTACATCCGCTCCGGTTCCGGGGGGAACGGTTGTGTGTCGTTCCGTCGCGAGAAATTCATTGAATACGGCGGCCCGAATGGCGGGGACGGCGGGCGCGGGGGCTCTGTGATAATCGAGGCGGTCGACGGGTTGAACACGCTGATCGACTTCCGTTACCAACAGCATTTCTTTGCCCAGAACGGACAGGCCGGGATGGGCAACAATCGCACCGGTCACGATGGTGATGACATCCTGTTACGCGTGCCCGCAGGCACCGAAATTCTGGACGAGGACGAAGAGACTGTGATTGCCGACCTGACCGAGGTGGGCGACCGCGTCGTGTTGGCCAAGGGCGGCAATGGCGGCTGGGGCAATACCCGGTTCAAGACCTCGACCAACCAGGCGCCAGCGCGCGCCAATCCGGGGCAACAGGGCATTGAGCGCACCATCTGGCTGCGTCTGAAGCTGATCGCCGACGCGGGCCTTTTGGGGTTGCCGAATGCTGGGAAGTCGACCTTCCTGTCGGTGACCTCGAATGCGCGCCCCAAGATCGCGGATTACCCGTTCACCACGCTGCACCCGAATTTGGGCGTCGTGGGCGTGGACGGTGCGGAATTCGTTGTGGCCGATATTCCTGGTCTGATCGAAGGGGCCTCCGAGGGGCGCGGTTTGGGTGATTTGTTCCTTGGCCATGTGGAGCGCTGTGCGGTGCTGCTGCATCTGATCGACGGCACCTCAGAGGATGTGGTGGGCGACTATGAAACCATCATCCATGAAATCGAGGCCTATTCCCACATTCTGGGCGACAAGCCGCGTGTGACGGTGCTCAACAAGGTGGACAGCCTGCTTGACGAAGAGGTGGCAGAGAAGAAAGCCGCGCTGGAAGAGGCGTCAGGCGGGCGCATCTATGCGATGTCGGGCGTGTCGAAACAGGGGGTTGATACCGTGTTGCGCGCGCTAAAGGCCGAAATCTCCATGGATCGTCTGCGGATGAAGAAATCCGAAGACGGTGACGATGAGGAAAACACGTCGTGGCAACCCTGACGGATGCAAAACTGGTCGTGATCAAGATCGGCTCGGCCCTGTTGGTCGAGGACGGCCATTTGCGGGCCGACTGGTTGACGGGTCTGGCCGAAGATGTGGCGATGCTCAAATCCCGGGGCATGTCGGTGATCCTTGTGTCTTCTGGCTCGATTGCCTTGGGGCGTGGTATTCTGGGGCTTGCACCCGGGGAGTTGCCGCTGGAACAGTCGCAGGCGGCGGCCTCGGTCGGGCAGATCCGTCTGGCGCGGGCCTATCAGGAGGCGCTTGAACCCCATGGCATCACCACGGCACAAATCCTTCTGACGCTTGAAGACAGCGCGGATAGGCGTCGGTATCTGAACTCGCGCGCCACGCTGGACGCGTTGCTGTCGCTTGGCACTGTGCCCATCGTCAACGAAAACGACACCGTGGCCACAGATGAAATCCGCTATGGCGACAACGACCGTCTGGCCGCGCAGATCGCAGTGACGGTGGGGGCGGACCGTCTGGTGCTGCTGTCCGATGTGGACGGGCTTTATACGGCGAACCCTTCGGTGGACCCCGACGCAGTGCATTTGCCGGTGGTGGAAGACATCACCGCCGAGATCGAAGCCATGGCTGGAGACCCAGTTTCGGGCGTCTCAAAAGGCGGTATGAGGACCAAGATCATGGCCGCCAAAACGGCGATCTCTGGTGGCTGCGCCATGGTGATCACCGAAGGTTTCAAACATCGCCCGCTGGCTGCGCTTGAAGCCGGGGCGCGGGCAACATGGTTCCTCGCCCATGAAGATCCCGATCACGCGCGCAAACGCTGGATCGGTGCAATGAAGCCCAAGGGCGAAATCTATGTCGATGCCGGGGCTGTTGGAGCGCTGGCGAAAGGGAAGTCACTGTTGCCCGTCGGCGTCGAGGAGGTTGTTGGCCATTTTGGCCGGGGCGAACCAGTTCTGGTGCTTGGGCCTGATGGCGCGCGCATCGGGCTGGGGCTGTCTCGCTACACCTCGGATGAGGCCGAAGCGATCAAGGGCGCGCATTCAGAAGACATACAGGCAATCCTTGGCTATGCGGGCCGGGCTGCTTTGATCCACAGGGATGATATGGTGCTATGAGCGATACCACAGACGTAAAACAGGTGATGCAAGATCTCGGACGCCGGGCCAAAGCGGCGGCTGCGCAATTGGCCACAGCTTCGGCGGCGCGCAAGGAACAGGCGCTGAACGCGGCCGCCGATGCGATCTGGGCGCAGCGGGCGGAGATCCTGGCCGCAAACGAAAAAGACATGGCCTTTGGCCGTGAAAAGGGGCTGACCGATGCCATGATGGATCGGCTCAAGCTGGATGAGGCCCGGCTGCAGGGCATCATGGACGGGTTGCGCGCGGTGGCGGCGCAAAAGGACCCGGTCGGCGATGTCATGGCGGAATGGGACCGGCCCAACGGGCTGCACATTCAGCGCGTGCGCACGCCCTTGGGGGTGATCGGCGTGATCTATGAAAGCCGCCCGAATGTGACGGCGGATGCCGGGGCGCTTTGTCTGAAGGCGGGCAATTCAGTCATCCTGCGCGGGGGGTCGGAAAGCTTTCACAGTTCGGGGGCAATCCATGCCTGTCTGGTGGCCGGGTTGAAAGCTGCGGGCCTGCCCGAGGATGCGATCCTGCGTGTGCCTACCCGCGATCGTGCGGCGGTGACCGAGATGCTGCATATGACCGATTACATCGACGTGATCGTGCCACGTGGTGGCAAGGGGCTGGTCGGACTGGTGCAACGTGAAGCCCGGGTGCCAGTCTTTGCCCATCTTGAGGGCATCGTGCATATTTTCGTTGATGCGTCCGCAGATCCGGAAAAAGCGCTCAAAGTCGTGCTGAACGCCAAGACGCGGCGCACAGGCATCTGTGGCGCGGCCGAATGCCTGCTGATCCACAAAGACATCGCAGAGACGCTGGGCCGCGATCTGGTGGCCGCTCTGGTCCAAAAAGGGGTTGAGGTGCGCGGTGATGCGGCGGTTCAGGCGCTGGTCGCCGGCGTGACCCCGGCGACAGAGGCGGATTGGGGCTGTGAATATCTCGACAGCATCATCGCCGCCAAGGTTGTCGAGGATCTCGACGCGGCGATTGCCCATATCCAGACCTATTCGTCCCATCACACCGATTGCATCCTGTCGGAAACGCAATCCCATGTGGACCGGTTCTTTGCCGAGATCGACAGCGCGATCCTGATGCACAATTCCTCGACGCAATTCGCTGATGGTGGCGAATTCGGTATGGGGGCCGAGATCGGGATCGCGACGGGCAAGATGCACGCGCGCGGACCGGTGGGGGCTGAGCAATTGACCAGCTTCAAATATCTTGTGACCTCCGCAGGGGCCGTGCGCGGCTGATCGCTGTCCTCGCTCTGAAAGACAGAACGCGCATCGGACGTCGGTGCGCGTTTTTCATATGGCAGGGTCAGGCGGTCAGGGTCAGCGTGTCGCCGCCCGCCATGCTGTGGATGCGGCGTCCGAGGAGGTCTGCCTGCAAGGGAGCCAGCAGAAACTGGATCTGCCCTGGGCTCAGGTCTTCGGCGTCGACGTCGGGGCGATTGAGCCTTGCCCAAAGCGCAGTATCTGGCGCCAACGTATCCCCACGGGCGTGCAGTTGCCATTGTTCGTTGCGATAGCCGATCTGGATTTCGCCGGTTTTGGGAAGCGCGGTTTCAAGGCAGAGCAGCATCAGACAGGCCAGTTTGGCCTCTTCGCGCAGGCAGTCGCTCTCCAGCCGCCACTGATACTGCAGACGCGGGGTCGACAGGTGTGTCAGAATGTCCGCCATCTCCGGGGCCCCAATACTCTGTCCGGTCGAAGTCGCGCCGAACGCGATGCGAAAGAAACGCAGACGGGCATTTGCATTCTCTACGCTTTTGGAGATAAGGCTGAATTCGGGGCTCTCGACAGGTTGCGTCAGGCTGAGCAGTTCGAACCCATTGGCAATTGCGCCAATCGGGCTGATTAGATCATGACAAATGCGGGAGCCGACTTTTGAAGCGATGTCGCGGGCAAAGGGTCTTGGCATATCGTTTCTTCCTTAAAGCAGACTTGGAAAGGCAGGCCGGGTATGAATGATCTCAATGCGATGCTTGAGCCGGGACAAATGGTGCGGCATCCGCAGCAGCCGGATTGGGGTCTGGGACAGGTGCAGTCGAATATCGGTGGAAAACTGACGGTGATGTTTCAGCATGCAGGAAAAGTGGTGATCGACAGCCGCCGTGTCGGGCTTTTGCCGGTGTTTGAATGACTGTGAACGTAAAGCTGTCGCGCAATGGGATGACTGGACTATGAGCGGCAGTGTAGCCGAGAGGCCGTTTGAAATAAATCTTCCTTTTTTCAAAGTTGAACTCCCTTGCGGCGCTGCGCCTTGTCGTTCTGTTGCATTGAGATGAACAAAACCTTAAGACCTTGCCACCGTCAGTCAGGAATGCCCCACGTATGAGTGCTTTGGACACGCCCCTAGAGCTTCGTTTTGCCCGTGATGAGGTCGATCTGCGCGCTGCCCAGCGTTTGCGCTATCACGTCTTTGTCGAAGAGCTCGGATCGGATGGGGATATGGTCGATCACGCGGCGCGGCTCGAAGCGGACAGTTTCGATCCGGACTATGAACATCTGATGTTGATCGATCGGGGTCGATCTGACGACCCTTTGGAACAATGTGTGGGCGTCTATCGTCTGTTGTCGGGGGAGAAGGCCGAAAAGCTCGGCGGGTATTACAGTGAAGCCGAATACGATCTGACCGCGCTCAAATCTTCGGGTAAACGTCTGCTGGAACTGGGGCGGTCCTGTGTCGCCAAAGATTACCGCGGTGGCACCGCGCTGTTTCAGATGTGGGCCGGGCTGGCGAAACATGTGATCGAGGAGGGTTATGACGTCCTGTTCGGGACTGCCTCGTTCTTTGGGGCCGATCCGTCCCAGTATGCTGAGGCGCTTTCGCTGCTCCATCACCGCCATCTGGCACCGGAGGCATTGCGGGCGCGGGTTCTGCCCGAACATTTCCAGTCGATGAATCTGATGGCGGAGGATGCCATTGATCGCAGGCGCGCCATGCTGGCGATACCGCCGTTGATCAAAGCCTATCTGCGGCTTGGCGGTGCTGTGGGGGAGGGCGCCTATGTGGATCGCGCCTTCAACACCGTGGATGTGCTGCTGATCCTCGACATCGACAAGATCTCGCCGCGCCAGCGCGAGATGTACACGCGGGGATTGCCCGGATGAGTGGGCCGCTCTGGGAAAGCCGCATTCCGCCAACGCCGCCCAATCCCGCCCCTTGGGGCAGTCTGCGGGCGCTCAGACGCGGGGTGCCCGTTGTGCTGATGATTCTGATCTGCATGGTACTGATGTTGCTCACCCGCGCGGTGGAGCGGGTGCTTGTCGGGCCACGTCGTCCATGGTCGTCGGTCTTCCCCCGTTTCGTGTCGCGCAATGCGCTGCGCTTCTTGGGGGTCAGGTTGACCGTGCGCGGGACGCCAATGCGCCACCACGGGGCGGTGGTCGCCAACCACTCCACATGGCTCGACATTTTCGTGCTGAATGCGGTTCAGCGGATTTTCTTTGTGTCCAAGGCCGAAGTCGCCAACTGGCCGGGCATTGGTACGATGGCCAAGGCGACCGGGACGGTGTTCATCCGCCGCGACCGCAAGGACGCCGCCGTGCAAAAGCGCCTCTTCGAAGAGCGGCTTCAAATGGGGCACAAACTTCTGTTCTTTCCCGAAGGTACGTCAAGCGATAGCCTGCGGGTGTTGCCTTTCAAACCCACGCTCTTTGCGGCGTTTTTCACCCCTGAGCTGAGCGACGACATCTGGATTCAGCCGGTCACGGCCCATTATATCGCCCCCCCGGGCGAAGATGACAGGTTCTATGGCTGGTGGGGCGATATGGGCTTTGGGCCGTCGCTGATGCAGGTTCTCAAGGTCAGACATCAGGGCCGGGTCGAGGTGGTGTTTCACACCCCGATTGCGGTGAGAGAGGTGAAAGACCGCAAAGAAATGGCGCGGCTGTGCGAAACGGCTGTGCGTTCAGGTTTGCCACCGGTTCCAGAGGCCTATATCGACGTCTGATCCCTGAACGCCTGTTGCCGGAGACAAACCGTTCACCCCATCGCGGAGATCAGATCGCCCAGAGCCTTCACAGGGTCTTCGCTGGACCAGATTTCATCGCCGATGGCGAAAAAGTCGGTGACCGGGGCGAGGCTGCGCACGATGTCTGCGGTCAAGGCGCCTTCGGCCACGACGGGAACCTCAATCATCTGTGACCACCACTCAAAGAGGGCGAATTCGGCACGGGTGCCATCGCCCAGATCGGTGTCGCCTGCGGGGCCGAACGCGATGTAATCCGCGCCGCTTTCGCCCGCGGTCATACCATCATGGCGCGAGGCGCCGCAGAAGGTGCCCACGATCGCATCGTCGCCCAGAGTCTTGCGCACCTTACGGATGGAACGCGACCCATCAGTAAGATGTACGCCATCAAGACCATGACGTTCGGCCAGAGCCACATGGCTTTCGATCACGATGGCAACGTCACGGGCGTGGCAGACTTCGCGGCAGGCATCTGCGGCTTTGCCCAGCTCGTATTCGTCTTTTGAGGCCAGCGCGAGGCGCACACAGGCGATGGGATGGGCCTCCAGCACGGCGGACAGTTGCGCCGGGAAGCTTTCCACATCGAAGGCGGTCGGGGTCAGAAGATAGATTTGTGGCAGGTCTTGTTGCGGCTCGGACATGTGCAGCTCCGGAATTGATTTCGCCCCCTATAGCGCAGGAATTGCGCGGGCGGAAGCCTTGCGAGAGAGGGCAATTCGGCCTATCACGCGCCGAAACGTCTCTGCGAAAGGTTGCCCGCTCATGTCCGCCCCCTCAGAAACCGCCACCGGCGTCACCAACGGTCCGACCCCGGCCTTTATTCTGGTGCGCCCGCAGATGGGGGAAAACATCGGAGGCGCGGCCCGGGCCATGTGGAATTTCGGTCTCGACCGGATGCGCGTGGTTGCGCCCCGCGACGGCTGGCCGAACCAGAAGGCCGTGGCGATGGCCTCGGGGGCGGGGCGGCTTCTGGACGAAGCCGGGCATTTCGAGAGCGTGCGCGCGGCGGTTGCCGATTGTGACTATGTCTTTGCCACCACGGCGCGGATGCGGGGCATCACCAAACCGGTGATGACACCCGAACGGGCGATGGAACATGCCCGCGCGATCAGCGCAGAGGGGGGTAAGGTCGGCGTGCTGTTCGGCCCCGAACGTGCGGGGCTGGAAAACGAAGATGTGGTCGAGGCCAATGCGATCATCACTGTTCCGGTCAATCCGGAGTTCCCGTCGTTGAACCTTGCGCAGGCCGTGTTGCTCAATGCCTATGAATGGGGTCGCCAGTCGACGCATACCGCGCCGGAGGTGGTTGAGATGGCCAAGACCGAATGGGCCGGGCATCTCGAGGTCGAAAAGCTCGGCGATCACTACGAAGAGGTGTTGGACGAAGCCGGGTTCTTTTTCCCGGAGACCAAGGCCGAAGGCATGAAGCTCAACCTGCGCAACCTGTGGTCTCGTATGCCGATGACACGGGCCGATGTGCAGATGTTTCATGGTATGATGCGTCAGATGCGGCGTTGGAAAGAGCGCGGTTAAGGCGGATTTCCGCACCAAGAGCGCTTGCCCTTCCGCCGCGCTCTGCATAGGTTTCCCCGACAGCAACGAAGGGGCGGCCCATGGCGCAAAAACGCAGCATTTTCGAGGAAGTCGGCACGGCAGAGAAGCCGAAGGACACTCCCAAGGGCGGGTTGATCGACAAGGGCCGCAGCGGCGCGCGCAGGGGGATTCGCATCTGGCTGATGGTTTTGTTTGCCATGGTCATGATCATGATCGCCATCGGAGGTCTGACCCGGCTGACCGATTCCGGCCTTTCGATCACCGAATGGGATCCGGTGTCGGGGGCGCTGCCGCCGATGAATGCCGCCGACTGGCAGGTCGAATTCGACAAATACAAGCAAACCCCACAATACGAGTTGATGAACGAAGGCATGAGCCTGAGCGCCTTCAAATCCCTGTTCTGGTGGGAATGGGGCCATCGCCAGATGGGGCGGGCCATCGGTCTGGTCTGGGCACTTGGCTATCTCGGCTTTGCGCTGGCGCGCAAGGTGCCGGTGGGCTGGCACAAGCGTCTGATCTGGATCGGGGTTCTGGGCGGTTTGCAGGGGGCGATCGGCTGGTGGATGGTGGCCTCTGGCCTGGTCGGGGATCGGGTGAGTGTCGCTTCCTACCGGCTGGCTGTGCATCTGGGACTGGCCTTTATCATCCTTGGGTTCATCGCTTGGTATGTCTTTTTGCTGGGACGCAGCGAGCCGGAATTGATGCAGGCGCGCCGGTCGCGCGATGCCAAGCTTTACGGAATGTCCACAGGTCTGCTGCATCTGGCGTTCGTGCAGATCCTGCTGGGGGCACTGGTCGCCGGGATCGATGCCGGACGCGGCTATACCGACTGGCCGCTGATGGGCGGGCAGTTCCTGCCGCCGGATCCGTTCTATATCGAGCCGCTGTGGCGTAATTTCTTTGAGAATGCCGCAACGGTGCAGTTTATTCACCGCATGATGGGCTATCTGGTCTTTGTTTTCGGGGTTGTGGTCTGGCTCAAGGGCCGCAAATCGGCGAACCGCGCCACGGTGGGTGCCTTCAATCTGATGGTCGCCATGTTGTTCTTGCAGGTGGTTCTGGGCATCATCACGGTGCTGCGCGGTGCGCCGCTGGATATGGGGATTTCGCATCAGGTTGGTGCGGTGATCCTTTTTGTCCTGATTTCTCGCGCCCGTTTCCTGTCGCAATATCCGAAACTTCAATCGGTCCGGGAGGGCCTTTGATCCATGTCCGCATTTGACGACTTGTTGGCCTTTACCCGCGAAACTGAGGCGCTTGGCGCGATCATGGGGCGGTTGAGCTGGGATCAGGAAACAGTGATGCCGCGTGGTGCCGCTGAACAGCGGGGCGAAGAGTTTGCCGCGCTTGAAAACGTGCTGCATGCGCGCAAGACCGACCCGCGTGTCGGAGAGTGGCTCGCTCAGATCGATGCGGGCGCGCTCGATGCGGTTTCTGCCGCGCAGCTACGGCATATCCGTCGGGCCTATGAGCGCAGTGTCAAGATCCCCGGACGTCTGGCGGCTGAAATCGCCAAGGTCACCTCGATGGCACAGGGCGTCTGGGCGGAGGCGCGTGCGCGCGACGATTTCGCGCATTTCGCGCCGACTTTTGCCGAAGTTGTCCGCCTGAAACGTGAAGAGGCTGCCGCCCTGGCCGAGGGCACGGATCTGGGCCTTTGGGATACGATCCATCAGGATTATGAACCGGGGTCCTCGGGCGCGCAGCTTGATGCCATGTTCGGCGCAATGCGTCCGCGTCTGGTCGCGCTGCGGGACAAGATCATGGGGGCGACGGCACCGAAAGCACTGAGCGGCACCTTTGACGAGGACAAGCAAATGGCGCTGACCGAGGCGCTGGCGGCACGGTTTGGGTATGATTTCTCCATGGGGCGGATCGACAAGGCGGTGCATCCATTCTCGTCGGGCTCTGGTCTGGATGTGCGCATCACCACGCGCACCAATCCCGAAGATCCGCTGAATTCGGTCTATTCCACGATCCACGAGACCGGCCATGCCTGCTATGAACAGAATATCTCCCGCGAATATCTGCTGACCCCGCTGGGGCAGGGCGTCTCGATGGGGGTGCATGAAAGCCAGTCGCGGATCTTTGAAAACCAGCTGGGCCGGTCGCGCGCCTTCACCGAATATCTCTTTGGTCAGATGCGGGAGCTTTTTGGAGATTTCGGCATCGACACGCCAGAGGCATTCTACGCCACAGTGAACCGTGTCACACCGGGCTATATCCGCACCGAAAGCGACGAGGTGCAATATAACCTGCATGTGTTGCTGCGCTTCGATCTGGAACGCGATATCATCGCGGGCACTCTGGATGTCGCCGATCTGCCTGCCGCATGGGATGCGCGGTTCGAGGCCGATTTCGGCGTCAAGGTCGATAAGGTGTCTAACGGCTGCCTGCAGGATGTGCACTGGCCCATCGGCCTGTTCGGCTATTTCCCGACCTACAGCCTGGGCAATGTCTATGCGGGCTGTCTGCATGCCGCGCTGCGGGCCGATCTGCCGGTGCTTGATGCGGAGTTGGCGACGGGCAATACCGCCTCGGCGACGGGCTGGCTGGCCGAGAAGCTGCAACGCCACGGCGGGCTGCGCGAACCGCGCAACACCATTCGTCACGCTCTTGGCGGCGCAGAGCCGGATGAGGCGCCTCTCATGGCATATCTTGAAGATAAATTTTCTGATATTTACGGAATTTCATGACGATCAAACTCGACAAACCCGCCCTTGAGGCCTTTCTGCGCAAGGATTTCTCCGAAGTCTCAGATGTGCTCAGCATTGAAAGCGTTACCTCCGATGCAGTCACACTACGTATGCTGCCCAACGCCAATCACATCCGGCCCGGCAACACCGTGTCGGGCCCTGCGATGTTCCTGCTGGCAGATGTCGCGCTGTATTTTGCGATCCTGTCGAAAGCAGGGCCTGTGGCTTTGGCCGTGACCACGAATGCGCATATGGATTTCATGCGCAAACCTGCCGCCGGTGTGCCGCTTTTGGGCGAAGCCCGTCTGCTGAAACTGGGCAAACGGCTGGCCGTGGGGCAGGTGGCAATCCGGAACCCCGGTGTTCCCGAAGTTCTGGCACAGGCCTCCATGACCTATGCTATCCCGCCGGCGGAGGCTGTCTGAGCCAACTTCGTTTACAACGCCCCGCGGGCCACGAACCAGGGTTCACACTGGCGGCGGATATAGGGCCAGAGGTTGGGGCAGCCGCGGGAGATTTTGACGCCGACGCGGCTGTCGAGCTGATGCAGTTTCACGTCATAGGTCCGCCATGAACCACCATCGTCGGCAAGATTGTGCAGCACCGGCTGAATCCGGTCGATGCTTTTGGCATAGATCGCCGTTGGTGTTTCGGCTGCTTCGAACTCTTCCCAGATGGCGCGAAACGTCGTGCCCTGATCGTCGGGCAGCAGGCCGAACAACCGGTCGGCGGCACGCTGTTCGGCCTCTTCCTGGGCGTGTTGCGCCTCGGCGGTGACCGCGCCGTGGATCGGCGTGTCGCCTGCGTCGACTTCGACGATGTCGTGAAGCAACAGCATTTTGAGCGCTAGGGCGATATCGACGCCCTGTTGCGCATGATCGGCGAGCGTCAGCGCGTAGAGCATGATGTGCCAGCTGTGTTCGCCGGTGTTTTCCTTGCGTGACCCATCCGCGATCGGGGTGGCGCGGTAGACGGATTTCAGCTTGTCGGCTTCGCACCAAAACGCAAAGCGCTGCGCCAGAACGGGATCGGTTACCCCACCTTGAAAGGTGGCGCGGGTGAAGTCGAACAGCGTGGGCAGGATGTCTTTCGCTTTCACCGCCCGGCCGCGGCGCAGATTGCCGCCGACGATATCCCGCTCGTCCTCAAGCTGTTCGGGGGCGCCGATACTTTGTAAGGCGGGGGCGAGGAAATCGATGGCTTTGGCAAAACGCGCGGTTGCGCTGTCCATGGCCTCGAACTCTTCCCATGTGGCGCGAAAGCGGGTGGCGAGATCGGCGGGCAGAAGGCCATAAATCCTGTTGGCAGCCAGACGTTCACGTGCGGCGATGTCGGCTTTGTCATAGAGAATGTGGATCGGATGATCGCCGGCATCGACTTCCACGATGTCATGCAGGATCAGCATTTCGAGCACCCGGTCAATGTCCACGTCTGGACCCGCCAGAGGGGCGCAGAGCAGGGCCAGAAGGCAGGCATGCCAGGAATGTTCGGCGGAGTTTTCGAACCGTGTCCGGTTCATCAGCTGGTTTGCGCGCTCGACGGTCTTCAGACGGTCGGCCTCCATAAGGAAGGCATATTGTGAATCCAGTCGGGCGGTATCTGCGCATGTGGTCGGCTGCGCTTGGGCCGGGGTCTTAATAGTCAATGTCATCCTCTGCGCCGGGGGGCGGCGCGGAGGCCGCGAGGCCCTTTCGGGCCTCGGCGATCCGCGTCATCAGATACTCACGCGCGCGCTTTTCGGCGAGACGCACGCGCGCGGCGGTCAGAAAGGCCTCTTGGGTGGTGATGGAAGACGCGCCGATCACGCGGCCGACGTCCTGAATCAGATCTTCCGAACCGATCAGATCGATCGCCTCAATCGTGTCTTTGGCCAAGGCATCGGCCAGGTCTTCCATCACGCCCATGACAGGCCATCCTTTCGGAGTTTAGCGTGTATTTTCAGTCAGGCGGCGGCGCACATAGCTGTCGACGCTGCCGATCATTTCTTCCATATGCGGATCTTCAAAGAAGTGGCCCGCACCCTCGACTTCCTCGTGGGTGATGGTGATGCCCTTCTGTTCATGCAGCTTGGACACGAGCGTTTGCGTATCCTTCGGCGGGGCAACCCGGTCGGCGGTGCCGTTGATGATCAGGCCCGACGAGGGGCAGGGGGCGAGGAAGGAAAAGTCATACATATTGGCCGGCGGTGCCACAGAGATGAAGCCGGTGATCTCGGGGCGGCGCATCAGAAGTTGCATCCCGATCCAGGCGCCAAAGCTGAAACCGGCGACCCAGCAATGCTTGGCATTGGGATTCATCGACTGCAGGTAGTCGAGCGCAGAGGCGGCATCAGATAGCTCGCCCACGCCCTGATCATATTCGCCCTGCGAGCGGCCGACGCCACGGAAATTGAACCGCAGCACCGTAAAGCCCATGTTGTGAAACGCGTAATGCAGATTATAGACCACGCGGTTGTTCATCGTACCGCCAAATTGCGGGTGCGGATGCAGGATGATCGCAATGGGGGCGTCTTTGGCGCGTTGCGGGTGATAGCGGCCTTCGAGCCGACCCTCGGGGCCGGGAAAAATCACTTCGGGCATTCTGGTCCCTGTCTCCTTTGCCGTCCCGGGCGCGTCGATTTGTCATGGGCAAAATGCCCGCTGTTAACGCTGCCAAACGGGACTTGCCCAAATGGGCAGTCGCTTTTGATCTCGTGTTCCCGGGCGAATGCCTTTATTGTTGACGAAATCGCTCAGAAAATTTAGAAACATTCTAAATTCGTCGCAGCGACCGCACGGGAGTGGTATGGAGGTAAGGCTCCGCGCTGCGCACGTCAATGTTTTTGCGTCCCTTTTACACGTAACGGGGCGGGAATCGTTCGTTGTGGTCCGGTCACCGGTCCTCGGCGGTGTCACAGAGTTCGGAATTGCCGTTCGATCCGGCCCGTTTGGGGCGCGTCGCGCGGCGTGTTGAAGGGGATTGGTATGAAACTGTCAACCAAAGGGCGCTACGCAATGGTGGCGCTTGCAGATCTGGCTCTACAACCGGAAGGAAGCCTGCTGTCGCTGGCAGAGATTTCCAAACGTCAGGACATTTCCTTGCCCTATCTCGAACAGCTCTTCGTGAAGCTGCGCCGCGCGGAACTGGTCGTATCGGTGCGCGGTCCCGGTGGCGGCTACAAGCTGGCCAAACCGGCGGCTGAAATTCGCGTCGCCGATATTCTGGGCGCGGTCGATGAAACCGTCTCTGCGATGCACACCGGCGCCGGGGCCTCGGGCGGGATTTCCGGATCGCGCGCCCAGTCGATGACCAACCGTCTTTGGGAAGGCCTTTCGGCGCATGTCTACGTTTTCCTGCATCAGACCCGCCTCTCTGATGTGGTGCGCAACGAATTGCGTCCCTGTCCGGCGGTGCCGGGCTTGTTTGCCGTGGTGGATGAGGACTGAGGTCCTTTTTGAGTATTTGCCCAGCAAAGGATGACGATGAAACAGACCCGCACATATCTCGACTGGAACGCCACGGCGCCGCTCTGCGACGCGGCGCGTGCCGCGATGATCGACGCTATGGATATTGTCGGGAACCCGTCGTCTGTCCATGGCGAAGGACGGCTGGCAAAAGGGCTCATGGAGCGTGCGCGTGGTCAACTGGCTGAAGCCTTTGGCGCGCAGGGGGCGGACATCGTTTTCACCTCTGGCGCGACCGAGTCGGCAGCGCTGGCGCTGGCGGGCAAGGGCTATCATTGTGCCGCGATTGAACATGAGGCGGTGACGTCCTGGTGTGAGGCGGATCTGCCGGTCGACAATAGCGGGCGCGTCAGCGTGGCGGCGCCGTCTCAGAGCAGCTTGCAGATTGCCAATTCGGAAACAGGTATTCTGCAGGCGCTGCCCGACGGGCTGGCTGTTTGCGATGCGACACAGGGGTTCGGGAAGATTCCGCTGGCGTTCAACTGGCTGGGCTGTGATATGGCGCTTCTTTCGGCCCACAAACTGGGTGGGCCCAAGGGCATCGGAGCAGTGGTTTTGAAGCAGGGGCTGGATATTGAGGCGGCAATCAAGGGCGGTGGTCAGGAAATGGGCCGCCGAAGCGGCACGGAAAACCTGATCTGCATCGCGGGGTTTGGTGCGGCAGCGGAACGCGCGGCGAAGCAGTTGGCCGATGGGGCCTGGGATGAGGTGGCCGAGAAACGGGACTACCTTGAGGACCTGCTGACCGACGCACTGGAGACGCCGCTGTTTGTGGGCAAGGGCGAAAAGCGTCTGCCCAACACGATGAACCTGATCACGCCCGGCTGGAAGGGTGAGACGCAGGTGATGCAGATGGATCTGGCGGGGTTTGCGGTGTCCGCAGGCTCGGCCTGTTCCTCGGGCAAGGTGCGCGCCTCCAAGGTGCTCACGGCGATGGGATACAGCGACGAAGAGGCGGCAAGTGCCCTTCGGGTGTCGATCGGGCCTGAGGTGACGAAAGATGACTTGGAGCGGTTCGCCAGCGCATGGCTCTCCGCCTATGGACGCTGGCGCAAACGCGCCGCATGAGACAGAAAAAGGCCAAAAGGCCAGCAGAAGACGCACATAAGGAGTGATCCGATGATGGATGACGTTCAGGTTAAAGAAGGGGTCGAGGAGGAGACGGTTGCGGCCGTTCAGGCACTCGCCGGGAAGTATAAATACGGCTGGGAAACCGATATCGAGATGGATTACGCCCCCAAGGGCCTTTCCGAGGATATCGTGCGCCTGATTTCTGCCAAGAACGAAGAACCCGAGTGGATGACCGAATGGCGGCTTGAGGCCTATCGCCGCTGGGTGACCTTGGAAGAACCCGATTGGGCGATGATCGACTATCCGGAAATCGACTTTCAGGATCAGTATTACTATGCCCGTCCCAAAAGTATGAAAGAAAAGCCCAAGTCGCTTGATGAGGTCGACCCCAAGCTTCTGGAAACGTACAACAAGCTGGGCATTTCTCTGAAAGAGCAAATGATTCTCGCTGGGGTGGAAGGCGCTGAAGAGGTGCCTGCGGATGGTGCCAATTCCGACCGCAAGGTTGCGGTGGATGCGGTGTTCGATTCTGTGTCCGTCGGCACGACCTTCAAGAAAGAGCTGGAAAAGGCTGGGGTAATTTTCTGTTCGATTTCCGAGGCCATCAAAGAGCATCCGGAGCTGGTCAAGAAATACCTCGCTTCCGTGGTGCCGATCTCGGACAATTACTATGCGACGCTGAACTCTGCGGTGTTTTCGGACGGGTCGTTCGTGTACATCCCGCCGAACACGCGCTGCCCGATGGAGCTATCCACCTATTTCCGCATCAATGCGGAAAATACCGGTCAGTTCGAACGCACCCTGATCATTGCCGACAAGGGCAGCTACGTGTCCTATCTCGAAGGCTGCACCGCTCCGCAGCGCGATACCGCACAGCTGCATGCGGCGGTTGTCGAGATCATCGTCGAAGAGGACGCCGAGGTGAAATATTCCACGGTGCAAAACTGGTTCCCGGGGGACGAAGAGGGCAAAGGCGGCATCTACAACTTTGTGACCAAACGTGCAGATTGCCGGGGCGATCGGTCCAAGGTGATGTGGACGCAGGTTGAAACCGGATCCTCGGTGACCTGGAAATACCCGTCCTGCATTCTGCGCGGCGACGACAGTCAGGGCGAGTTCTATTCCATCGCGATCACCAACAATCATCAACAGGCCGATACCGGCACGAAGATGATCCATCTTGGTAAGAACACCCGCTCACGCATTGTTTCCAAAGGGATTTCTGCGGGCGTGGCGCAAAACACCTATCGTGGTCAGGTCTCCATGCACCCGAAGGCAAAACATTCGCGCAACTACACCCAATGCGACAGCCTGCTGATCGGCGACAAATGCGGGGCCCACACGGTGCCTTATATTGAGGTCAAAAACAATTCCTCACGCGTCGAGCATGAGGCGACGACCTCGAAGGTGGATGACGAACAGATGTTCTATTGCCGCCAGCGGGGCATGGACGAAGAAGAGGCCGTGGCCCTGATCGTCAACGGTTTCGCCAAAGAGGTGCTGCAGGCGCTGCCGATGGAATTCGCAATGGAAGCACAGCAACTGGTGGCGATCTCGCTGGAAGGCTCTGTGGGGTAACTGGCCATGCTGGATGTCGAGAGAAAACCATCGTCAGAGCGTCTGCGGCTGGGGCATGCAAACCGCGTGGCGGGGGAAACCCGTCAGGTGTCTTTGCTGCTTCTGTTGCTGTTCGCGATCTTTGCACTGACCGTGGCCCATGATGAAATCATTGCCGAATTCGTGCAGGTCGGCTGGTTGCCGGCGGCACGGGCAGAGGTCTGGGAGCTTCTGCTCTGTGCCGGTCTTTTCGCAGCCTGGAGCGTGGTGGTGATGCGTCTGATTTCACTTCTGCAGGCGGCCCGTGACGAAGGTGACGCAAGAGGCTGAATGATGAACCCTTGGGACAAAGCGCAGCCTGCAGCAGGAGCAAACCGAATGATTGTTACCACGACGAACAGTATCGAAGGCCGTGCCATTACCGACTATCGCGGCATTGTCACCGGAGAGGCGATCCTCGGGGCGAATGTGTTTCGGGACCTCTTTGCGGGCATTCGTGACATCGTGGGCGGTCGCTCGGCGGCCTATGAACAGGAACTGGGGCGCGCCCGTGAAACCGCGATGGCAGAAATGCAAGAGCGTGCAGCCGCTCTTGGCGGCGACGCGATTGTCGGCGTCGATCTCGATTATGAAGTGATCAACAACATGCTCATGGTGTCGGCCTCTGGCACGGCCGTGACGCTTGGACATAAGGACTGACCATGCATCCTGAACTTTTGCCCTATTTCGCAATGAAGAGCCTCGGCGTTGCCGTGGGGATTTTCATCGGGGCTGTGATCGGCCTGTCGGTCCGCAAGAAATCTGCTGGCACCAAGGGGCTCTACAAGGGATCGGTTTTTGCCACGTCCTTTCTCGCTTCGATGCTGGCTTTCGGGGCGATGATCCTGATCCGCATGGTGATGTACGACGGCTGATGGCCGGATGAGATGAATGAACGGGTCGGCGACCTGACCCGAAAGACAAGAACGCACATGGATCCGCGGCAAACCGTGCTGGTCCGATCCTGATAAAGAGGACAATAAAATGTTGGAAATCAAAAATCTCCACGTCAAACTTGAAGAAGAAGATAAGCAGATTCTCAAAGGCGTCGACCTGAAGGTTGGCGCAGGCGAAGTCCATGCGATCATGGGGCCGAACGGGTCGGGAAAATCCACGACCTCCTATGTGATGTCGGGTCGTGACGGCTATGAGGTGACCGAAGGCGAAGTGCTGCTGGAAGGGGAAGATCTTTTGGCGCTGGAGCCGGAAGAGCGCGCCGCCGCGGGCCTGTTCCTAGCCTTTCAGTATCCGGTGGAAATTCCCGGTGTGGGTAACATGACTTTCCTGCGGACCGCTGTGAACGCGCAACGTAAGGCGCGCGGTGAAGAGGAACTGGATGCGACGGCGTTCCTCAAGCTGGTGCGCGAAAAGGCCAAATCGCTCAAGATCGACGCCGAGATGCTCAAACGTCCGGTGAACGTCGGGTTCTCCGGCGGTGAAAAGAAGCGTAACGAAATCCTGCAGATGGCGATGCTGGAGCCGAAGCTCTGCATCCTCGACGAAACCGACTCCGGTCTTGACGTCGATGCGATGAAACTGGTGTCGGACGGCGTGAACGCGCTGCGCGATGGCAAACGCTCCTTCGTGGTCATCACTCACTACCAGCGCCTTCTGGACCATATCAAACCCGATGTCGTGCACATCATGTCGGACGGCAAGATCATCAAATCCGGTGGCCCTGAGCTGGCACTTGAGGTCGAGCATAACGGCTATGCTGATCTGCTGGCGGAGACTGCAGAATGAAACGGGCCGAGCTGAAACAACGCAAACTCGACACGACGGCCGCACGCGTTGCCGGAATGCCGATGCCGCAGGGCGCGCCTTGGGCCAATGCGCTGCGTGAAGATGCGCTGAACCGTTTGTTGTCTGCCGGGCTGCCGTCCGGGCGGGACGAATACTGGCGCTGGACACGTCCGGACACGCTGACCGCGCAAGAGGTGACACCTGCCGGGGTGTTCGAAGCCGACGATGCACCGGTGTTTTCCGGATTCGACCGGCTGTCGCTGGTCTTTGTCGACGGTGTGTTCGATGCCGAGGCCTCTGACGATCTGCGCGGTGAGAACCTTGAAATCATGCGCTTGTCGGATGCCCTGTCGACGGACATTCACTGGGTTAAGGACGCCTATGGTGCGCTGGAAAAACGCGCGCAGGATCCGGTCGAGCGCCCGCTGGCCACGCTGAACACGGCTTTTGCCACCGATGGTGTGGTGATCCGCGCGACCGGTGTCGTGTCGAAGCCGGTGCATCTGTGTTATCTGCACCACGATACGCATTCTGAAGCGATCCTGCACCATGTGATCCGCGTCGAAGAGGGGGCCGACCTCACCGTTCTGGAAAACGGTCCGGCTGCTGCCCGTTTCAACAAGCTGATGGAGGTTGAGGTCGCAGACCGCGCCAAATTCCACCATGTGCGTGCACAGGGGCGCGATCACGAACGTCGCGCAGCGACGCATCTGTTTGCCAGCGTCGGATCTGAAGCCACCTTCAAGTCCTTTACCATGACGGCCAATGGTGTGCTGACCCGCAATGAGGTCTTCATCGACATAACCGGTGCAGATTCGGTGGCCCATGTCGCCGGCGCGGCCATGGGCGATGGCGATTTCCATCACGACGACACGGTGTTCATCACCCACGGCGCCGAAGGCTGTGAATCGCGTCAGGTCTTCAAGAAGGTGCTGCGCAACGGGGCAAAAGGCGTGTTCCAGGGCAAAATCCTGGTCCAAAATCCGGCGCAGAAAACCGACGGTTATCAGATCTCGCAGGGTCTTTTGCTGGACGATGACAGTCAGTTTCTGGCCAAGCCGGAGCTTGAAATCTATGCCGATGATGTCGCCTGTTCCCACGGGTCGACGGTTGGGGCGATCGACGAAGAGGCTCTGTTCTACCTGCGCTCGCGCGGGGTGCCGACCCATGATGCCACCGACCTGCTGACGCTGGCCTTTCTGGCAGAAGCCATCGAGGAGATCGAGGACGAGGCCATCGCCGCCGACATCCACGCCCGTCTCGAAGGCTGGCTGGCCCGGCGTCGTCGCTGAGCCATGGGGGTCGTGTCCGATATCGCCCGCAGTTACCGCGCCCCGCGTGCGGTGCTGCGCCATCGACTGGCGGGTGGCGAAAACGAGGGCAGCGCCCTTGTGACGCTGATGCTGGCCTGTGGTCTGATCTTCGTCGCCCAATGGCCGCGTCTGTCGCGTCTGGCCTTTGAAAGCGGGCAGGAGATGCAGATGCTGATGGGGGCGACCCTGCTGAGCTGGCTGTTCATCATGCCGCTGGTGTTCTACATCCTCGCGGCGCTGATCGCTGTGGTGCTCAGGCTCTTCGGCAGTCAGGCGAGCGGCTTTTCCATCCGTCTGGCGTTGTTTTGGGGGCTGCTCTGTGCCGCGCCCATGTGGCTTTTTTGGGGGCTGACCGTCGGCTTTATCGGGCCAGGGGCTGCCGCCAATCTGGTGGGCATTCTGGCGCTCTGTGCGCTGATTTATTTCTGGGGAATGGGTCTGGCTGAGGCCGCATTCCCGAATGAGGCAGACCATGTTTGATGTTGAGGCGATCCGCGCCGATTTTCCGATCCTGTCCCGTCAGGTGAACGGGCAGCCACTGACCTATTTGGACAATGGCGCTTCGGCGCAAAAGCCGCAGGTGGTGATTGATGCGATCAACAAAGCCTATTCGCAGGAATATGCCAATGTGCATCGGGGCCTGCATTACCTGTCGAACCTTGCGACCGATCACTATGAATCCGTGCGCGAAACCGTCCGCCGGTTCCTGAATGCCGCCCATGAGGATGAGATCATCTTCACCTCGGGGACCACGGAAGGGATCAATCTGGTCTCCTACGCCTGGGCTGCGCCGCGTCTGCAAGCGGGCGATGAAATCGTTTTGTCGGTTCTGGAACATCACGCCAATGTGGTGCCCTGGCATTTCCTGCGCGAACGGCAGGGAGTGGTTCTCAAATGGGTGGATTGCGGCCCGGACGGCAGCCTTGATCCGCAGGCCGTGATCGACGCGATCGGACCGCGCACGAAACTGCTCGCGCTCACTCAGATGTCTAATGTCACCGGCACGCGCGTCGATGTGAAAGCCATCTGCGAGGCAGCGCGCGCGCGTGGCGTCGCCACGCTTGTCGATGGCTCGCAGGCTGCAGTGCATGGGCCGGTCGATGTTCAGGATCTGGGCTGTGATTTCTATCCGATCACTGGCCACAAGCTCTACGGTCCCTCCGGATCCGGCGCGATTTACATTCGGGCCGAGCGGCAGGCCGAAATGCGCCCCTTCCTTGGCGGCGGAGACATGATCGACACGGTGACCAAGGAGGCCGTCACCTATGCCAAACCGCCACTGCGCTTTGAGGCGGGGACGCCGGGCATCGTGCAGACCATCGGGCTTGGGGTTGCGCTCAACTATCTCATGGACATTGGCATGGAAAACATCGCCGCCTATGAAAGCGGGCTGGCTGACTATGCCGCCTCGCGCCTGCAGGGGCTGAACTGGCTGAACGTGCAGGGGACAGCACCAGGGAAAGGCGCGATCTTTTCCTTCACCATGGAAGGGGCACATGCCCATGATCTGTCCACTGTGCTGGATAAAAGGGGCGTGGCTGTCCGGGCCGGGTCGCATTGCGCCATGCCTTTGATGGAGCACCTCGGGATCACCGCCAGCTGCCGGGCGTCCTTTGCGATGTACAACACCCCCGAAGAGGTCGATCGGCTGGTCGAGGCTCTGGAGCTGTGCCGCGAATTTTTCGCTTAGGACGAATTTGGGGCAGGGGCGCGAAAACCGATTGCGCGCTCTTTTCCCATCCCCTATAGACAGGCCCACGCGCACCCATAGCTCAGCTGGATAGAGCGCTGCCCTCCGAAGGCAGAGGCCTCAGGTTCGAATCCTGATGGGTGCGCCAATAAAATCAGTAGTTTGCTGAAACTCCTGCCTTCCCGGTATCAGTTACATGTCGCAGATATGCCTATTTTCTGCGTCGCTCGATAGCTTCCTTTGCGCTCTGCATGAAGTCCGGAGCATGGTGCCCGTAGACCTTTTCAATGGTCTCCGGGCTTGTCGCGAAGTAACCGGCAGCCTCCCAGATGCTCACGCCGTTTTGCAGCGCCCAGGTGATGGCCGTGTGCTTTAGTGTGTGTGGCGTTACGTCTGTGAGGCCAGCTTGCTTTGCGGCCATGGCAAAGCCTCGTTTTGGATCCGCGATCAGTCCCCCGTTGTATTCGACAGCCCATTCGCACCCCTGCGCTTTCCATCGCCGCAGGTGTGCAAGAAGTTGACGCGGAATCGGCGCCGGGGTCCGGCGCTTCTTTGTCGAGCGCTCTGTTTCTGCCATGCGGTACATTATTCCGCGCTCCAGATCGAACCAGCCGCCAATTGTGTTTTTCCGGAATCCCATTCGAATGATCGCATCCTTACGCGTTCCGGTGTAGAGGGCGATCAGGATGAAGCGGGCAATGTGCTTGGCTTTCTGGCCGCGGTATGCGGTCCAAATGAGCAGCGCCGCTTCGTCTCGTGTCAGCCAGCGCTCTTTTGGTTCAGGTTTCCTGGGCAGTGTCACGAGTGGCGCGTTGGTGATGATGCCTTCTCTGTGGCAATAGTTGAGTGCAGCCTGGAGCGTGCCCAGCTCCCTGCGGATGGTTCCGGGGGAAACGGGTGCCCATTCTATGGGTTCCCCTTCTTCATTCCGCTTCACAACCTTTTTGCGGAATTTCGCATAGCGCCGACAGGTTTCACCTTTGACATGAGAAACCTTCAGGTTTGCCCAGAATGGAATGAGAGCCTCGACGGCGTATCCAATGCGCTGGGGGGCTGCGACTGTTGGTGCATATTCTTCCGCGTAGATCGCAAGGATTTCGCTGCAGGTCACATTTTGCGGTTCATTGGCTGCATCGACTCTGCCTTTTGTGGCTATGTACGCCGCGAGGGCCTTTTCAGCTTCTGCGCGGCTTGTGCAGCCCGTGCTGCGGTCTGGGCGTCCTGTGTCGCGGATGTACCAGTTCGGGCGATGTTTGAATTTGTGGAGTCTGGCACCTTTGGCTGGTCTCGGCATTTTTTCACCAAATCTAGAAGTAAATCACGTTCGAGTAGGATGACGCGGCCCATGCGTACAATGTGTCCGTGGCGTTCAGCGGCATGGCGCAGCGAGGCCTTTGGAACACCCATGGCAATCGCTGCCTTGCCAATCGTGCAGAGCGGCGGCAGGGCGGCGATAGGGTCCAAGCGTTGCGTGTCGTGGTCCATATGTCATTTCCCTCCTGTCAAAATTTCGATCCTGAGCTTGTCCATTGCGCTGGCGACTTGCTCGTCGGCGCCCATGAGCGGGTGGCCGTGGGCGTTGGGCGTGGCGGCGTCGATGATCCGCAGACAACGTTGACGTTCTTCCAACCGCGCGACTGTGGCCTGCAGCTCGCCTGCCAGATCAGGGCGCCGAACCCGGCAGGCGTCGGCATAGGCGCGCAGGGCCGGGAGGGCGTGAGGATCCTGGTTCAGATGCAGCGTCAGCCGCTCGTGCCCGGCCTCGGTCTCCAGCTGCGGTGTGTCGTGCGCGTGGCTCATTGCACGCGCTCCCAGACGGTCACCGGGCGACGCTTTGGCAGTCGCATTGTGCCAGCCTTCTGAATGGTGCCTTCCGAGACCATCGAACGCAGCAGGGACGGCGTGCCGTGCAGCGGGTAGCCAATCGCCTCTGCGATTTCGCTGGTGGTACGTCGGCCTTGCTGTGACAGGTGCTGCAGCACGGCCTTTTTGAGGCGCGGCCAGTCCGCTTTCTGAGAGGGGGGCGCCTGTGTCTGGGCGTGCGCATTCGGGTTGAACATCGAACAGGTCATTGGCGCGGTGATGCCGCAGCGGCGGCGCATCGCCTCGTTTTCGCGCCGGGCCATCTCGGCCATGCTCAGGGTGGGGGTCGGTGTGTGTGCTGGGGGATAAGTCATCATGTCTGGCCTCAGCGGTGTTTTGCGATCTTGCCGGTCCATGCGTCGAAGTCGGTGCGCAGGGCGGCGAATTTGGTCCGGGCGGTCTCACTGGTGGTGAGGTCGCGGCGACTGGGGATTTGGCAGACCTCGCGCAGATAGGCGGCGGCCTCACTGGTGGTGAAGCTCTGGCCCGGCATGCCCGACCGCGTTGCGGCAAAGGCCTGAAAGCGGGGATCGTTGCACATGATCCCGGCCTGCTGCGGCAGGGGCAGGGTGTCGAACGGCTGTTTGCTCATGCCACGTCCCCCTTGGGTTGATCTGCCCCCTCGGTCTGAGAGGCCACCCCCAGCAGACTGTCGGCGCCCTTGATCCAGTTGCTGATCGCGTCCAGTTCGCCCGCGCCATGGGCGGTGATGCCATGCAGCGTCAGCTCGTACAGACAGGGCGCAGGCCACGGGTCACGAGACCGGGCATAGGTGCCGCCGTTCTCGATCACCTCATTCTGGACCGCGTCAAAGCGCTCTCCCCAGTCCAGTTCCACCAGCCGGTCGCGAAAGCGGCGCAGGCGGTTTTCGATGTCAGCTGTCATTGCGCGACCTCGTGAGGCCAGGGGCATTCAGCCTGCAGTTCTGCCAGCAAGTCGGTCCGTTGCATGTCCGAGGGTTGCGCCCGCTGCACATTGCGGTTGCGCCGGCGCAGGAGCGCGCGGCGGCGATGAATGGCGCGGGAGCGGCGCAGCTCGGCCTCCAGCCCCCAGATCCGCGCCCAGAGACGGTTGCGGACATAACGGGCGAACTCGGGACCACGCAGCCCGGCCAGCACGCGCAGCTCGGCCTTGCGCTCGGCAAGGGGCAGGGCGGCGAGATGGGACAGGAGCGCGATCATTTGCGCCCCCGTTTCTTCACGCCGTCCAGCTCACCGTTGAGCCGGATCAGCATGACCGTGCCAAGAGCGGCAAAGCCAAAGCCAAAGAACAGGAAAAACGAACTCATGCCACAGTCCCCCCGTGGCTCGTCGCCATGCTGAGCACCAGCATGCGGGCGGAGTTCATGGTCTGGCCGCGCTCGGCCTTAAGCGTGCGCCAGGCGAGGGCGCGGAGGGTCTGGGAATAGCTCTGCCCGCTGAGGGCAATCTGCCGCGCACCTTCAGGCGTGGTTGCAAGTCGGGAAATCTGCATCGTGATGCCTCCTGTGTGATGGGAGGCAGATAATCCAAAAATATTGGATCGGTCAACATACTAATACGAAAAAATCGGATAAATCCTGATTTGATATTTGTGCCCGCACCCTCTAGCTGTAGAACATAGAGAGAACGGTAGGGAATCGAATTGTCTTATTACGGTGGGCTGGCGAAGGTGTTGCGGGTTTTGGGGCTGAATCTGAATTGGGCGTTCGACCCCTTCTGGACTATTTTGCATAAAGTGCGGAGAAGAGGCGATCCTGAACGTCGAGTGGGAGTTGCGCGAAATCACCGTGCAGAATGAAATTAAAATCAATTCTGTGCTGGCGGTAATAGTATCGCATTGTTTGGATGCTGGGTGCGCCCCGCGTCTCTTGTGAATTGAAGGTGGTGACTTTGACGCCGGCCTCCGCAGCGACGTCTTTTTGCTGCATGCCTATAGATTTGCGTGCGGCGAGGAGGCGGTCGCGGATGGCGTCCGGCGATACGTCTCCTGTGCGGGCGAGCTTTTCTTTGTTGTCAATGTTCATGCTTATTGGATAGCGGTTTTCCGAAAAATTTGAATTTCCTAACTGTTGGATATTGATAATCCGCAAAAATCGGATTAGTGGGGTTTTATGTCAAGTGGCGTCAAATCACTCATTTCTGATCTCGGCGGGTATCGCTTCGTAGCTCTTCGGCTCGGCAAGAAACCCACCACGGTTCACACGCACATGCAGGCGGGAGTTCTTCCGGCGGCATGGTATGACGCATTGTGCGATTTGGCGCGTGAGGTCGGGCAGAAGGAGCCGAACCGCGCGTCATTCTCCTTTTTGCCATTGGCCAGTCGTAAGGACGATGCCGCATGAGCTGGGATTTCGAGCACTTCCATTTCTCCGGATTTCTCACTGATCCCCCCGATGTTCCGGCATGCGGGGTGTTCTGTCACGTCAACACAACAGGGGGTTTTTAACATGCGCGGTGTTCGGGCGGGGTCGATACAGAGCGCGGTGCGGTCTGTGTTTACGGGGATCGGGGGGCTTGAATGCGCCTCGGTGGATCTGGGGGTGTCTGTGTCGACGCTGTCTTACGGTACGGCAGTGGACGAGGCGCGCCCAGGCGGGCTGGGGGTCAACTATCTGGACCGACTGGGGCGGATGCACCGGGCGGCGGCGCTGCCGATGGCGCAGCATTTCTCGACGCTGGCGGGCGGGTTCTTCCAGCCGGTCGATCTGAGCGGGATGGAGAGCGTGGCGATACACGACCTGACCGCCGAGTTCGCCGAGGTGCTGCGCGACCATGCTTTCGCCCATTCCGAGGCCTCGCCGGACCCCACGGGCTACACCGAAGCGGAAACCCGCCAGATGATCGAAAGCCTGTCGCGCCTCTCCAAGGCGACGGCCCGGCTGCGCGCAGGGCTGCTGGAGCGCCTGGAGGGGCGGGGATGACGCGGATGGACACAGAGTTTGAGGGGCGTCGAGCGCATACGGGCCGTTGCGCTCCGCCGGGCGGCACCGCGCTGGGGACGCGCGGTGCCGCCCCTGTGGGAGGGGCCGCCGGGAGCAATGCCGCCGGTCACGAGATCCACCCTGATCACACAGAGCAAACCCAAACCGCGCCGGACAGGCCGGACAGGCTGCGCGACGGCTCGGGAGAGACGGACCAGATCCGGGCGCTCTATGACCCGGGCCGGATGCAGCGGCTCTGGCTGGCGGTGCTGGTCGAGAACGTCAACGTCGCGCTCGGCTTTGGCGCGCGCAGCAGTCAGGTGTTCAGCAAACGCGCGGACCTGTCCCAGAAGTCCGCCGAACTGTGGCTCGGCTCTGAGGACTTCGACATCATCTGCGATCTGGTGGGCATCGATCCCGCCATCGTGCTGGCCGAAGTCGAAACTCTGCGCGCCGCCGGGCTGCGCTTTGAAGTGGAGGTCTGGGGATGACAGGACTGACTGTTGTGGCAGGAAGTGACGCAGGCGCGGGTCTGCCGCGCTACCCCTATGGGATCGAGGATCGGCTGGACAGCCATCACTTCGTTCCATGGGAGCGCAGGCGCTGGCTCAACTCGGACATGCGGTTGCGCGGCGATGCGGAGTGCCGGGCGCATTATCTCGATCTGATCTGGATCTCCTATGATCAGTCGCCGATCGGCACCTTACCCGATGATGTCGTTTTGCTGGCCAAGATGCTGATGGTGGAGCGCGAGCGTTTCGAGACGCTGTGCCGCCTGCCGTATGGCCCATTGCACAACTGGACGCGCTGTGAGTGCGACGGCGGAGAGGTGCGGCTGTTCCACCCGATGGTGCTGCGGACCCTGACTGAGGCCATGGCGCGGCGCGAAGACAATCGCGCGAAGAATGAGGCGGCCAATGCCGCGAAGCGCATTCAGCGGCTGCGGATCTCGCTGGCGGGCTATGATGCCAAACTGGCGGAGAACGACGCCGCCGTGCGCTGGATCGATGAATGGCTTCTGAACCAGAGCGTCAATTATCGGGCGTCGAGCTGGATCGAGAAGGGCATTCGGGCCTGGGCGGATCATCGTCTCGGCCTTGGGTTTCGCCGCAAAGAGTAAATGTCCCGAAGTGTCCTGAAGACAGTTCAAGACAGTCTTGGACAGTCTCAGACTGTCCGGCACGACAGGGACATAGACAGAGACATTGAAAAAGACATTGGCACTCGCCGGACGGTCTGGCGGGGCAGGCTGTGGATAAGTCGGGATTTTGCAGAGAAAGGGGGCAGAGATGGCAGAGGCGGGCAAAGAGCAGCAGCCAGAGAGCGGGCGTGGCAGGGTGCGCAGGCTTTTGATCACACCGCTGGAGGCGGGGGGCATGCAGCGCAAGCGGGGCAGGAGCGTGGCGGATCACGAGAAGATGCTGACCCGGCTGGCGGACAAGCTGGGCTACATGTCGGATCGCGGGCTGCAGGGGCTGGCGATGTATCTGGTGCGGATGGCGGGCGAGGGGCAGATCTGGCCGGTCGAGAACCTGATCCTGCGCACGGCCTGGTCGATGGAAACCCCGCCGCCGCGCGACAACGCCTATCTGATCAGCCTGATGAAGTCGCGGGCCGGGGAGGCGGCGCTGGAAGGGGGCTATGTGCTGGAGCTTTACGCGGAGGCGCGCAGGCTCGGCCCGCCGCCCTCGCGCCATCAGGTGCTGCAGCTGAAAGACCGCGCGGCACGCAACCGCGACCGGGCGCGGGTGATCGCGGATCAGATCAAGCGCAACGTGGCGCCCGCGACAGACCGGGACTGGCTGGAGGGCTATCACCGGCTGCGGGCGGAGGCCGAAGCGCTGGTGCTGGAAGGCAAGAGGGAACGGGAGCAGGGGGCGACATCATGAAGGTGAGATTTGTCAGCGTGGCGGACCGTCAGGCGCGGGCCAGAGCCGAGGCGCAGGCGGTGGCGCGGGTGAAGGCACAGGGGCAGGTGCCGCGCGCCTGCGGGTCTGAGATGGTCGAGGCCCCGGCGCGCGGGGCGATCCGTCTGGTCACGCCGGTGGCCCGCCGGGTGGTGAGCACGCCCGAGGATCCACAGAAACCTGAGGGCGGCAACAGGGTCGAGCGTCATGATCTGGGCTATGAGGGGCGCAAGGCGGCGCAGATCTGCGATGTCTTCGATCTGATGGCGGTGCGCGCGCGCCGCACACAGTTCACGCGGGCGCAGATCGCCACGGCGCGGCGCTATGCCGCTCTGGTGGAACGTCACTCCAAAGGGGCGATGAAATGCAGCTCGATGGAAAGCGCCCACGGCGGCTCGGGTGGCAGCGGCGGGCAGGGGACCTTCATGGACAGCTACCTGCAGGAGGGGCGCGAGATCGACCGGTTGCGGCGACTGGCGGGCACCGATCCGGTCACCGGCGCTTCTGCCGTGGTGCTGGCGCGTAAGGATGGCACGGGGCGCCGGGTCATGGCGCTGGACCTGCTGGACCGGGTCTGCCTTGCGCAGCACACGCCCACACAGGTGCTGCGCGACCTCGGCTGGTCCGCCTCCACCCGTCACCTCGCCCGCTGCCGCGCGGCGCTGGCCGACTGTCTGGACCGCATGGCGCGGTAAGGGGGATAGGTCTGGGCGCGCGAAGAGCTGGGGCTTTGATTTTAGAATCAGATTGAATCTGTGCTGAGTATCAAAATTAACACAAGTACATGATGAACACGCATCCATAGGTTTATTGGCTGTGCGTTTTACATTTGTCTACTCGCTAAAAATGGGGAGTCATCTGCATTTTTGAAGATGGGAACGATTTTCTTTTGGTCCCCTTAAAAGGAGTTAACAAATGGTTACTCTCTGGAGGATGAATTTCGCACATGTGTTTTGCGAAATCGCATTTAATCCTTAGGGGGAGCTATTATGGAAAAGAAAATTTTTGGGCGCGGTGGGCGTCTGACGAAATGGAAAGGCCGTGTGGCCAGTGTTGCGCCAGCAATGGTGTTTGCAGTTGTTGGCGGGGGCGCTTTTGCGGATTGCACTCCCTCGAATACTGGTACCGCAGGGAATGACACGCTCACCTGCGACGCAACCAACGATCCTGCGGGGAGTGATATCGTTACGCTGGCTGGCGATGATACCGTTCACTTCAGTGCCGGTCAGTCAGGTGGCATCTATCTGGATGAAGATGGTGGTGTAGAGGCTGCGACCGATGGAAATGATACCCTGATCGTAGATGGCGGCGACTTTACAAAAAACCTCTATGCCGGAGGCGGAGATGACACGCTCAAATTTGTGTCTGGTGGGAGTTCAACCGCTTCCAGCTATACTGGTGGTGCGATTATGGCTGGGAGCGGGAATGATACAATCATTTTGTACGGTGCCATCATTGGCGGTATAAACGCTGGCGAGGGTGACGATCTGATCGAAATCTATAGTGGCCGTGTGTTCCCTGCCACACGGGGTGATGCGGGCAATGATATCATCACCATTTACGGGGGTAGGGCAGGCCATGTCCGTGGTGGAGATGGTGAGGATGCCATTACTGTTTTGAATGGTTCCGTCGGGGCTATTTTGTCTGATGCAGGCGATGATTACGTTATCATTGGCGGGGGGGAGGCGTACTATGCTGACGGTGGTGCCGGAAATGATGTTTTGGAGCTTTCTGGTGGGAAGCTGATCGGGGGCGCTGGTCGTCTCGGCGATCTCGATGGTGGTATCGGCGACGATGAGATTTCAATCATTGCAGGCGGCACAGTAGCCGGGGACGTCATCGGCGGTACAGGCAACGACACACTCACATTGAGCGGCGGTGTTGTCGAAGGTCTGGTGAATGCCGGTGAAGGAGATGATATCGCAGAATGGACGGGCACAGACCTCTCTGAGATCCAGATGGGTGACGGTTCCGACAGCCTGGAGGTCAATACCGCCGAATTCGGTGGCAGCGATCTCAGCACGATCACGATTCTGGATGGCGGCGATGACGTTGCGACGGCAGACGGTTTCATCGACACGCTGACGCTGTGGAATGAGACCGCAACGCTGAGCGGCGCCAATGTCCTCAACTGGGAAACGGTTGAACTTGATGCCTCCGAGGTTTCTTTTTCCGATGGTGCGCTGACCACGGGCGAAGAAGACGGTTACGGCCTTTTCCTGAACTCCGGGACGACTCTGGACGTCTCCGGTGGCTTCGATCTGACGGGCAGCCTGACCAACGGTGCACTTCTGACCGCCATGGATGACACGGCTGGGGATCAGATTGCTGTGTCGGGCAGCTACACCGGTGACGGCGGCACGATTGAGCTGGATGCGGAGCTTGGCGACGACAGTTCGGCGGCTGATACGCTGAAGGTTGCAGGCGATGTGACCGGGACCTCCTCGATCTATGTGAATGTCGTGGGCGGCGAGGGTGCCGAGACCGATCTGGGGATCCTGCTGGTCGAAGTGTCCGGCACCTCTGCGGCGGATGCTTTCTCGCTGGCCAATGAGCTGGAGGCGGGTGCCTTCACCTATGGGCTGGAATACAGCAACCCCGACGACAGTGCGAGTCAGAACTGGTATCTGCGCTCCACCGGCACCAGCGGTGGCGGTGCGGCCTTTGAAAGCGCGCCGGGCGTGCTCCTGGCCTTCTCGGAACTCTCGACGCTTGAGCAGCGTGTCGGTCAGCGCCAGTGGTGGGGTCGCGACAGCGAGGCCCGCGGTCCGCTGCAGCCCGCTGAAGGCGCGTGGATCCGCATGAATGCCAGCCAGTCGCACACCATGGCGGACAGCACCTCGGGTGCCGAGCTTGAGACCACCAAATGGCTGTTGCAGGCCGGTTGGGACGCGATGCTGAGCGAAAGCGACACAGGTCGCTGGGTTCTGGGCGGCTTTGTGCAGGCGGGGACGATCTCCTCGGATTTGACCACGGAGACCTCCAGCGCCAAGATCGACGGCACCGGCTTTGGTCTCGGGATCACCGGCACCTGGTATGGCAACTCGGGCACCTATGTCGACCTGCAGTCGTTGGTGTCGCTGACCCGCGCCGACTACAGCAGCGCTGTGGCGGGTGAGCTTGCCAATGATCAGGACGCGACCGCTCTAGCATTCTCTGCCGAAGTTGGCCACCGCATGGCGGTGAGCGAACACACAGCCCTCGTGCCGCAAGCGCAGCTGAGCTACGCGCGGATCTGGGGTGGCGAGTTCACCGACAACCAGGGCACCGAGGTGGATCTGGGTACGAACGACAGCCTGATCGGGCGTCTGGGTCTGGCCTATGAGTATGAGTATAGCGAAGGCTGGCTCTTTGGCGACCGGGCGGCGGCTGGCCCGCAGCACCAGCGCGAGAAGGTCTATGCGATTGCCAACATTCTGCATGACTTCTCGGATGACAGCTCTGTGAGCGTCGGCGGTGCGGATCTTGCCGCTTCGGGTCAGGATACCTGGGGTGAGATTGGCCTCGGTGGCTCAATGACCTGGGACGAAAACAAGGTCGTCTACACAGAGGGCAGTTACCGCCGTGCCTTCGATCAGGGGGATGACAACTGGGGCGCCTCGGTTGAGGTTGGCTTCCGTATGTCCTGGTAAACTCGGTCGCCTCTCACCCCCAAAGGAAGGGGCCGGGTTTAGGCCGCGACGTATGCCCTCATGCGTCGCGGTCGCATTCTTGTAATGAAGCTCTCTTATGGGGTGGACCCTCAACTTTGTGTGTTGGCAAGACGGATAGTTCAGCTCCCCCCATAAGCTGGACTAGGGCACGGCAAAACCACACTCTTGCCGTGCCCAAACTCTCCAACAGCACCCCTTTGGCCATGTTTCTGGAAAGAGTTTCATTCTGGGACTTCGCACGCGTGGTTGGCCGCTTGTATAGGTGACTCCATCATCAGGAATTGCGCCCTCCGGAAACGGTTGGGCGTTTTTTGTTGGGAGATCTTACTCAGATGGCGCGGCGTCTGATCTGTGTGGAACGCGGGTGCGAGGAACTGGCGGAGCTGGGTGGCAATCGCTGTGCGCGGCATGCCGAGGCGCAGGCGCGAAGGGTAGCAGAAAGCAAGGCGCGGGCACAGATGGGCACGCAAGCTGCGGCCTGGCGTAAACTCTATAGCGATCCACGCTGGCAACGGTTGCGGCGGGATTTCTTAGCACGTCATCCGCTCTGTGCCGATTGCGCAGAGCTGGGCGTGGCGGAACCTGCGGTCGAGGTCGATCACATCGAACGCCACAAGGGCAAGCTGTCTGTGTTTCTGAACCCGCGTAATCTGCAAGGGCTGTGCAAGCGCTGCCACAGTCGAAAGACGGCACGCGAGATCTTTCACGGATGGTCATGACATAGGGGGGGTGGGTTCAAAATCTCACACCGGAGAGCCTGACCGGAGAAGGGAGAGCTTTTTTTGTGGCTCTGGAATTGAGGAAAAAAGCCCACTGGTTTGAGGGTGTAAGGGGGCAGGAATGAAAGGTGCAAAGCCAAAAGCACATAACGTTATCCCGATGAAGGGAGGCGCGACGACGCCGATCCCAGAACCGCTGGCCTTTCTCTCGGATGAAGGCAAAGAGGTCTGGACGCGTCTGGCTCCCGAGATGGTCAAACTGGGGCGACTTGAATCGCATTATCTGGATCTCTTTGGTGCCTATTGCGAGGCGGCGGCAGATCTTATGCGGTTCACCATTCAGCTGGTCGATGGGCGCTACAACTACACCTCAGAGACGCGCAACGGTCAGCAAGAAAAGAAGGCGGCGGCCTGGGGGCAGCGCCAGGAGGCGATTTCCAACCTGCGCCAGATCGGGGCGTTGTTCGGGATGTCGCCGGTCGATGAACAGCGGCTGTCCGATGGCGGGCAGGGAAACCTGCTGGATGAGCTGACGCGGGCGGTGCGCGGTGGACCCGCTTGACCATCCGGTCACGCAATATGCAATTTCTGTCGTGGAAGGCCATGAGGTCGCCGGAGCGCTGGTGCGGCTCCAGTGCGAACGTCATTTGCGTGATCTGGAACAGGGCCATGAACGCGGGTTGATCTTTGACTGCGAAGCGGCCAGCGCCATAGTGAACTTTGCAGGTGTACTGCAGCATACGGTTGGACCCAAAGCGGGTTCTCCGCTGCATCTGGAGCCGTGGCAAGTGTTTCGCCATGGCTCGATTTTCGGGTGGAAATACGAGGATACGGGCCTGCGCCGGTTCCGGTCTACCTATCACCAGGTGGGCAAGAAGAACGGCAAAACCACGGACACCTCGGTGCCCTTGCTTTACTCGCAGATTCTCGATGGCGAGGCGGCGCCTCAGGCTTACATTGCGGCGACCACCCGCGATCAGGCCGGGATCCTCTTCAAAGAGGTTAAGCGGATCATCAAGCGCAACCCGCTCCTGCGCAAACTCATGGTGCCGGGGGTGTCGGTGATCGAGACCCCGCAGGTCGACGGGTTGATTTCCTGTCTGTCGAGGGACGGCAACAGCGCGGATGGGATCAACCCCTCTTTCGTGGCGCGCGACGAAATGCATCGCTGGACCGACCGGGAGTTGGCGGAAACCATCGTGCAGTCGATGATCGCGCGGGCGCAGCCGATTGACTGGGTGATCACCACGGCAGGCCATGACAGGCAGTCGCTGTGTGGCGATCTGCGCGGCTATGCCGAGGCGGTGCTGACCGGGCAGGTGGTCGATGATGGGTTCTTTGCCTTTGTGGCGGAGCCGGAGAAGGACTGCGATCCAATGGATCCGGTGGCCTGGAAGATGGGCAACCCCAACCTTGGTATCTCCAAGCCGCTCTCTGCGATGGAGGCGGCAGGCAAACGCGCGCTGATCATTCAGGCGGAAATGCCGAACTTCAAACGGTTCCACCTGAACCTCTGGACTGAAGGGGCGCAGACCTGGATTGCCGGGGAGGTCTGGAACAAGGGCGATGCAGACAAGCCGTTTGACGTCGAGCAGCTGTTTGGGCGGGAAGCCTGGGTGGGGCTGGATCTGTCAAACAAGGTGGACACCACGGCGATTGTCGTGGCGGTTCCGGTCGATGGGCTGATCTATCTCGTGTGCTTTACCTTCCTGCCTTCGGGGCCGGACGGGTTTGTGGCACGCGCCCAGAAAGAGAAGCGTGAATATGTCGGCTGGCGCGATGAAGGCTGGCTGGAGGTGCATCATGGCGGTGTCATTGATGAAGAGCTGATCGAGGCGCGGCTCGACTGGATCAAGGCCAAATTCGACGTTCAGGAAGTGGCCTATGACCCTTGGGGTATGCGCTATCTGGCGGACCGTCTGGATAAGAAGGGCTTTCCGCTGGTCGAGCACCGGCAGGGCTTTGCCTCGATGTCGAACCCGATGAAGCGTGTGGAAGAATTGGTAGCGCAAAACCGGCTGCGACATGGCGGCAACCCTGTGTTGTCCTGGCAGATCGGCAATGTGCACCGCGATGAAGATCCGGCGGAGAACGTCAAGCCGAATAAGAAACGGTCCACGGGTCGTATTGACGCGGCAGTGGCCACCATCATGGCGGTCGGTCGGGCGGAAGCCGGGCATCGCCGCAAGAAATCGAGGGGATTTGAGACGGTATGAAGCTGTTGTCTTTGTTCGGTGGACAGGCCGGGGAGACGAAGGTTGTCGAATGCGCCAGCCCGATCCCATCGGTGCCGCGCCATGGCGTGCGTGCCTCCGTCACGGGTGGTGCGGTCGCCGGGTCTGTGTCGCACCCCTCCACGGCGGTGGCCTTTGAGGGCATCGGTTTTGGCGGTGGGCGCAGCCGGGTGGCGACCTTGCCGCGTGTGTCGCCGGAGCTGGCGCAAAAACATGCGACGGTGACCGGGGCCTGTGCGGTGATCGCGGGGGATCTGGCCAAACTGCCGTTGCAGGTGTTCCAGCGGGGCAAGGATGGGAAAGCCCGCCGGGTGCACGATCATCCGGCGGAATACCTGCTGAACACGGAAAGTTCGGCAGGAGTGCCCGCGAATTTTGCACGCTTTGGGTTGAGCTACTCCTATTGCCTGCGCGGACGCGGTTTTGCTTTTGCGCCGCGCGATGCGGGTGGTGAACTGGAACTTATCGAGGCCATTCGCCCGGACTTTGTGACTGTGCTGCGCGCCGGTCGCAGTCGGTTTTATGAATTTGAGGATGGTGCCGGGGAGCGCCGCCGGGTGTCGGGGCGGGTCATGGTGCACCTGCGCTATATGGCCGAGGACGGCTGGACCGGGCGCTCGCCCATCGAGGTGGCCGCAGAAAGTCTTGGCATCGCTCTGGCGGGTCAGGAGGCGGCGGCGCGTCAGGCCAGTGGCGAGTCCTTCAAGCAGATCGCGAAGATCGCGGCTTTCGAGGAAGACGACGAAGCCTATGAACGCGCACGGGCGCGTCTCAAGGATCACATGCGCCGGGATCGCGACAGCGGCGTGTTGATTGTCGGCAGCGGTGATGACTTCAAATCTCTCGGCGTGTCGGCAGCGGATCTGCAGCTGCTGGAAAGCCGCAAGTTCGACCGGGAACAGATCATCGCCCTCTACCGCGTGCCGCCTTCGAAGATGCAGATGCTTGAAAACGGTGTGAAGGCTAATGGCGAACAGCAGGCGATTGACTACAAATCGGATTGCCTGACGCATTGGGGCGGCTTTGTTGAAAGCGGGCTGACGCTGGGGATCTTGAGCGAAGGTGAACGCAGGGCCGGGCTGTACCTGCGCCACAACTATGACGCCTTGCTCTCGGCGACAACGAAAGAACGCTATGACGCGCTGACCAAAGCTGTCGGTGGTCCGTTCATGACCTGGCAAGAGGCGCGCGACATCGAAGACCTGCCAGAACTGCCCGAGGGCGAACGGCCTTATCCGCCGTCGAACATGACGCGCGAAGACAAGACAGAAGAGGATGACGGCGAATGACACAGACGGTTGCAAGCGTATTGAGCCGCAGCGGGATGCTGGCTTTGGATCATGCCCTTTCTCAGGATCTGCTGGCGCAGAACTGGCCTGAGGTCTCACAGGAGGGCACGCAGGCAGCAGCCGATGATCAACTGGCGGCGGTCGCACCGGAACGGTTCCACATTGAGCGCGGCGTGGCCGTGGTGCCGATCCGGGGCGTCCTGACGCCCAATTCGCTTCTTTTGGAAAAATGGCTGGGCTGGACGACCTATCGGGGCCTTGAAGAAACCTGCGCGACGCTTGCGGAGGACGAGACGGTCAAAACGGTTGTTCTCGACGTGAACAGCGGTGGCGGCATGGTGGTTGGTTTGCGTGGCGCGGCGGCGGCTTTGTCGGCTTTGGCTGCGGTAAAAACGGTACAGGCTCTGGTCGATCCTGTGGCGGCCTCGGCGGCCTATTGGCTGGCCAGTCAGGCCAGCGAGATCTCGATGACAAAGGGTGCGGTGGTCGGGTCTATCGGCGTGGGTATGGGCAGTGTCGCCTATGTGCAGCCGGGATCCTCGGGCGGGCAGTTTTTTGAGTTCACGTCCACGCATGCGCGGGCGAAATGGCCGGACCCGACCACCGAGGAAGGGCGCGCAGAAATCCTGCGCTCACTGGACGAAACCGAAGCGGAGTTCCATGTGGCGGTCGCGACCGCACGCGGTATTCCGATAGGCGAGCTGACCCAGCGTCTGTCGGTGACAGAGGATCCGCGCGATGGCGGTGCCGTCTTTGGCCCAGAGGCGGCTATCAAGCGTGGTCTGGCGGATCGCACGGAAACACGGGCCGCATTTTATGCGCGTATTCTTGGCCCGCGCACTGAAGCGCCTAAACGTGGCCGGGCAGGGCGTGCGGCCATCGCCCGCGCTCAGGCAGCGCAGGCCGTCTCCACAATCTGAAACAGAACGCGCCTGGCGCTTTTGTCTGAACCCCGCCAGTCGGCGGGGTTTTTTATTGCCGCCTTGGCGGCGTGAGGTTCCAAAATGAAAGGGGAAACCGATGGCAAAGAACATCGATGATCTGCGCCGTGACCGCAAAGCGGCTGCGGACAGCATGCAACAGCTGGCGGGGCAGATCTCAGATCTGGAAAGCGCCGAGACACCGGACGCGCAGGCAGTCGAAACGGCGCAGGCTGAGTTCGACGCAGCTCAGGCGCGCTTCGAGGCCACCAACCGCGCAGTTCAACGGGCCGAAGTCGCAGAAGCGGCACAGGCGGCCTCAGCCTCTGCTGGGGATACGGCAGCTCCGGCGACGGTGCCCGCTGCTGCGCGCAATCCTGAGGATGCGCAGGCGGAAACGGCGCTCATGGTGCATGCACTGGCGGCCACGGGTGGCCATAAAGAAGGGGCCGTCAAACGACTGGAAACCTCGGGCTTTGGTGCGGTTGCTGCCACCTTGGTTGGGGCTGACGAAGCGTCGGGCGGGGTGTTGATCCCCCGTGCACAGGTGTCGAAGGTGATCCCCATGCTGCGGGCTAAGACAGTTCTGGACCGCTGCGGTGCACGTCCGGTTCCTGTGTCGGCAGGTGAGCTGCGCAATGCCAAGCAAACCGGGCGCGCCAGCGCTGCCTATACCGATGAAATCGGCGAGGCGGCAGAGAGCAACCCGACCTATGAACCGGCGTCGACCACGCTCAAGGATCTGAAATCCCTTGTACCGGTGTCCAACCGTTTGCTGGAGCGCACCGAAGTGGCTGTGGCGCAGATGGTCCTGGACGACATGTTGAGCGCCATGGCGCTGAAACGTGACATTGCGGGCCTGCGCTATGACGGGACCGGGCTGTTGCCCAAAGGTGTGCGGCACTGGATCGAGCCAGAGAACTGGCTGGCCTCCGTCGATGCCTCGGGCGTGGCCGCGATCGATATGGCGCTGCGGGCGGTGGTTGACCGGGTCGAGGATGCGGACGTGCCCATGCTGAAACCCGGTTGGGTGATGCGCGCCAGTGCCAAGAACTTTCTGGCCTCGCTCAAGGATCAATACGGCAAGCCCTATTACCCGACAATTGATGAAAAAGGCATGCTCAAGGGGTATCCGATCTACACCACATCTCAGATCCCCAAGGATTTGGGTGTAGGCGGCGATGAAACCGAAATCACCTTTGGTGACTGGTCGGAGCTGATGATCGGTGAAGACGACCGCATCGTGATTTCTCAATCGCGCGAGGCGGCTTACCGCGACAGCAACGGCAACATGCAATCTGCTTTCCAGCAGGGCAAAACGCTGATCTTGGCGGTGACGGCCAATGACTTTGCGCCCGACCATTCCGAGGCCTTTGCCGGGTTCAACGCTCAAGGCTGGACGCTTGTCTGATCACGCCTGAGGGCGTCATGACGCGCGGGCATATTTCGCGCGTCACCTTTCAAGACACTGACCTCTGACCAGAAGGACACCACATCATGGGAAAAACACCCGTTAAGTTTTTGGCTGTGCGCGGGGCATACGCCAAGGGCGATATTGCAGCCTTTTTACCTAAGAAAGCCGAGGAATTGCGCGCCATTGGAGCCGTGCGTTTTCTCAGTGAGGCTGAGATCGGCGCGCGTCGGACGAAACCCGAAGAGCCGCGCGAAGACGCGGATGTTGAGCTGCTGGCCCGGCTGGCGACGATGGAAAAGGAGCTGTTGCTGATGCGCCAAGAGCGTGACGCGCTTTCCGTGAAGCTGGCCGAATTGGAGGCGGGAAAACAGACCGCCAGCGAAACCGCTGTCGAATCTGACACTCCAGCAGAGGGTGCCAAAAAACAGGCCGGGACGCCTCCGAAACAGGGACGGGCGGCGACGTAAGGAGCAAGCGATATGCAAGTGATCTCAGAGGCATTGCCCGAGGTTGTGACGGTCGAGGACTTCAAACGGGCGACGCATTTCTCTGGCGGCGAGGCGGGCGATGATCTTCAGCTCGCAGTGCTGTTGCAGGCGGCGCGCGAGACCGTGGAAACCGCATCGGGACGTCCTCTGGGTATCCGCGATGTCCTGTTCACGGCAATGATCGAACCGGGGGCGCGGCGGTGGTATTTCCCGGTCGCTCCGGTGGTACAGCTGCAAGCCGTCGAGGTGATGTCTGAGGGCGTTACCTCGACGCTGGATCTCGACCAGATGCAGCTGGAAGCGGGGCACGATGAACCGCGTATGGTATTTGCGCATGGGGTCTTGCCGGTGCAGTCCGGCGCGCTTTTGCGCGTTCAGGCCTCTGTGGGAGCGGCGGGCGGATCGCTGCGTATGGCTTTGCTGCAGGCGATTTTTCTGATTGCCAAGGAATGGTTCGAGGCTGGGATTGCTGTTGATGATCCGCCTGCTGCGCCACGTCTGTCTTTCGGGGCGCGAACGCTTTTGCGGCAGAACCGCTACAAGCGCCCGAAGGTCTGGGGGATGTGATGCAGCTGGACCGAAAATTCCGGGTGATGCGCCCGGTTGAGACCGGGCGCGATGCTCTCAACGAGCCGATCCTCGAACTGCAGCAGATTGCCTCGGGGTGGTGTGGTGAAGTGCCGCTGTCGCGCGAACGCTATGAGGCGTTGGGGCTGTCGGGGGATCTGGAGGCCGTGGGGCTGGTGATACGCCGCAGCACTGTGCTGCGGGGGCTGCGCTCAACAGATCTGATCGAACTGGACGGGCTGTTTTACAGTGTGAAAGCTCTGCAGGCCAGAGCGGGCACCCGGCGGGGATTTCTGGAGATTGCCGCACTGCGTGAGGTTCACGATGGATGAAGCATTTCTGGCGCTGTTGCTTGCCGATCCTGTGCTGTCGGAGCGTGTCGGTCGTCGCATTCAATGGGGTGTGCAGCCACCGGGCGAGACCGCGACCGCTTATATCAATTTGCAACTTGTGAGCGGGTCCCGGCGCTACAGCCTCGATGGCCCCTCTCGCTGGTGCAGCGTTCGGGTGCAGGTGGATGTCTGGGCAGACCGCACGGCGGAGGCGCTTACCATCTGGCGTGCCGTCGAAAATCTGCTGTCGGGATACTCTGGCCCCGTTGGCGCTGTCGTGCTGTCCATGGTGCGTCTGGAAGGTGTGCGGGGTCTGAGTGAACGCCTGAACGAAACCGCGCGGCTCACCGGATGCAGCGGGGATTTCGTGTTCAGCTGGAGGTCTGCATGATGAAATTTGAGTTCCACGGAGGCAAAGATCTGGAACAGGCGCTGGCCCAACTGTCGCGCGCGCAACGCAAGGCGGTGGCACGGCGTATGCTGAAGCGTGCCGGTCAGCTCTTCGCAGATCGCGCCAATGCTCTGGCTCCGCGCGGTGGCGGTACGCCGCATCTGGCGGGATCCTATGGCGTGGCGACAACGCTCAACAAGCGCAACCGCAAGGAGGCCAAGCGGGCCGGGCGTGCTGATGTCTACATGTATGCAGGCACGGCGGACCCGGCGGGGGTGCAACAAGAATTTGGCAACATTCGCCATCGCGCGCAGCCGCATGCGCGTCCGGCTTTTGACGAAACGGGGCTGCCGATGCTGCGTTTGATCGAAGCGGACATGTCCGAAGACATCCGGAAAACCACGGAACGCGCGCGCCGCAAGGCGGAGCGCGCGGCCAGAAAAACGTCTTAACAGAAAAGGAGGCAAGAATGTCTGGAGATAAGGAATTTTGGGGCGGCGCTGTGAGCCGGTCGCCCGATGGCGTGACCTTTACGGAAATCCGGGGCGTCAAGGGCGTGAAGGTGCCCGAGCTGTCGTTTGACATGAAAACCCGCAAATCTCTGGATTCGCCGGATCGTACGGTGCGCAAGCGCGTCGGCTGGGCCGATCCGGGTGAGTTCGAGATTGTGATCTATGACGATGAAGGCGACATCGATGCCGCCTATGCCGATCAGGATCGCACGTTGTCCGGGGCTTCGACTTTTTACCGGATCGCGTTTGCCACGGGCAAAGCCTGGGAATTCGAAGCCTTTCCGACAGTGACGCCGCCCGCGCCGGGCGAGGTCGATGACGACCTGGAATTTACCATAAAAGGGGCGGTCTCTGGTCTGCCCGAATTTACCGCTGCCGCGTAAGCGGTGGTTCACGCGTCAGTCAAAGGGAGAACATGACAATGACGGATACGAAGAACATCGTGCAGCTGCGTGCGGGGGATGAAACCTACGGGCTGGCGTTCACGACTGAGGCGCAGATTGCCTATGAGGATGAAATGAGCTGCGACTTCTCGTCGGTGCTGACATTCTTCATGAAAGCCGGTACGCAAAAACACGCTGAAGGCAGCCTGCCGCAGCTTCTTTCTGTGCGCACGACGCGCGCCCTTCTCTGGGCGGCGTTGAATGGCGGGGGGACGAAGGTGTCCATGAAACAGGCGGGTGAAATCATGGACCGCGCCGGATACGTGGCCGCATTCACCGCGCTGTTGCACGCGGTCTCTCAGGCCTTCGGTGTCGGGGAGGGCGATGCGGATACCACTAAGGGAAAGGGCGAGGCCGCAGCCAAATCAACCCCCAAACGCAAAGCAACGACCGGAGCGAAACCGCCCGAAGCGTCCGCCAGCGCCTCCTGAGGATCTGGCTTGAGGCGGGCCAGCCCTGGGGCTTGTTCTGGCGGCTGACCCCGGCGGAGATTGCCCTCGTGTTGGAGGCCTATGTCGTGGGGCTTGAGTGGTCGGCCAAAACCCGGCGGGCAGACATCCACGCTTTGGCCTCGCTTGTCGCGATTGCCGTCAATTCACCAAAACATCTTCCACGCGGGCGTGACTTCATCGAGGGTCGCGCCCGGTCGCGTTTTTCCAATGAGGCGCAGATTGACGCCTATTTCCGCACGCTGAAAGGCGTGAGAGCTGCACAGGAGGCGGGCAATGTTCAAAGGACTGATCGGGGCGCTGCGGGTCGATCTCGGGATGAACAGCGCGCAGTTCCAAAAAGGCTCTAAAGAGGCGCTTTCAGCTGCGCAGCGCCTGCAAAAGGGTATGCGTTCCATCGGAGGCCAGATCCGGACCTCCGGTGGAATGATGACGGTGGCAATGACCCTGCCGCTGGTGGCCTTTGCCAAAAACGCGATGCATGCGGCAGAGGTACAGCAGGAAGCTGTCGCATCGATGGAAGCAGGGCTTGCCTCGATGGGGGCAGCGGCGGGCTTCACCTCCGAGCAGCTGCAGACCATGGCCTCCGGGCTTCAGAACACGTCGCTTTATGGCGATGAAGAAATCCTGAGCCGGGTGACGGCGAACCTTCTGACCTTTGGCAATGTCTCAGGCGAGGTGTTCAGCCGCACTCAGGCCATGGCACTCGATCTCTCGGCACGTCTGGGCACGGATCTGCAGAGTTCCACAATCATGCTGGGCAAAGCACTGAATGATCCGGCCAAGGGTATCACTGCGCTGACTCGCGTGGGCGTGTCGTTCACAGAACAGCAAAAAGACCAGATCAAGGCGATGTCTCAGGCCGGGGACGTGGCAGGGGCGCAAAGCCTTATTCTGGATGAACTGAGCCGCCAGTATGCGGGGCAGGCGCAGGCAATGCGTGATCTCCCATCGGGTCAGATCGAGGCGGCCACCATGGCCATTGGCGATGCCATGGAGAAGGTCGGCGATGTGCTATTGCCTGTCGTGGCGCAGGCTGCAGGTTTTGTCGAAGAACTGGCGATCCAGTTCCAGACGCTGGACCCGGAGTTGCAAAAATCCATGGTGACGGGGGCAGCGCTGGCGGCAGCACTCGGTCCGGTGACTATTGGGCTGGGCATTGCGGTGGCCGCAGTCGGCGCGCTGATTTCGCCTGTGGGACTGGTGGTCGCGGGCTTTGCGGCCCTGAGTGCCGGTGTGGCCTATCTTGCCTTTCACTGGGATGAAATGGTGGCGCGCTGGACGAAGGTTGAAGGCCTGTTCTCGGGCATGAACGCGCTGGTGGCGGCTCCCATTGTGCTGATGGTTGACCTTGGGCGTAAAGCCGTCTCGCTGGTGCGCACCCTCGGAGGGTTTGGCGAAACCTTTTTGTTCGTGCGCGATCTCACTGCCGAGGTGATCGGACGGCTTGGGGTTTTGTTTGAGGGCTTTCAGGGGCGTTTTGGGGCCATCGTCGGAGATGTGAAAGCGGTCTGGGCCAATGCCATGGCCTATCTGGCTGGCAAATGGTCCGATTTCCTGACCGTCGTGGCGCCGGGTTTCAATGCCCTGGCTGAAAAGGCCGGATCGGATTTGAGGCTGGACAGCATGTCGGCGGCCAGCTGGGCGTCGGGGCTGGAGAACTCGGCGCGTAACGCCCGGACGCTTGCCGAGAATGCCCGGCTGGCTGCCGATGCGCTGATTTCGGTGGCCAAGGCCCCGCTGACCACGATGGAGCGTCTGAACGACAAGGTCGAGGATGTGGCAGAGCAGACCGAAGACAGCCTGTCTGGCTCTCTCAATACGGTGGCCAGTTCCATCGATCAGATCGAAACGGAACTGGAGGATTCTGGCAATTCCGGTGGACGTGCCGGAGACAAGATCGCCTCGGGGCTTGGCAAAGCCATTCCCGTGGCGAAGGAGCTGGCGCAGACACTGGCCGAGATCTCGACGCGAACATTCGACAATCTGGCGGAAGGGCTGGCAGACAGCCTGTCGCGCGGGGATCTCAGCGGCGGGATCCGGGGTGTGGTCTCTGACTACATGTCGGGCGCGCAGAAATCTTTTGCGGGGATCCTGAAAGATGCGTTCAGCGGTGGCGGGTTTGCCTCGATTGGCTCCAGCCTGTCGGGGGCGTGGTCAGGGATCACCAGTTCTCTGGCCAAAGTCTCGCTGTCGTCTCTGGGGTCCACCATCAGTGGGATCGCCGGGGCGGTGTCGGCGGCTTTGCCGATTGTCGGGGCAGTCACTGCGGTTGTCAGCCTGATCAAAGGTTTCAGCTCCAAAAAGCTGATCGGAGCCGGGCTGGACTTTTCCTTTGATGGCAGTGCGATCTCTGGCGGAACCTATGAAACCTGGAAAAAGAAGTCCTTCTGGGGTCTGAAAACCTCGGTCAAAACTAAGCTCAAGGCCTTTGACAGCGAGACCGAAGCGGCGCTTACCGAACAGGTTGCCGCGATGCAAAAGGCGGTTGCTGCGACCTATAAGGCTGCGGGTGAAGCCGTTGAAGCGGGCTTTATCGAGGGCTTTGCCTATGACTTTGGCAAGATCGCGACAAAGGGGCTTTCCGAGGAAGAGATTGCGGAAAAGCTCGGTGAGGCATTTTCCGCTTATGGCGACGCGATGTCTGAGGCCATTGGTGGGGTCGGGCTGGAGCTGGCCACCACCTTTGCTCAGGTAAAATCCATTCTGGAACCCAGCGGGCAGGCGTTTCTGGGCACATTCGCCGAGATGGCCAAAGCGGCGTCGTCTGTCGCAGATCTGGTTGGTGGGACAGAGGCGCTGGCCTCTGGCGTCAGCAGCTTTGTCTCGACCTACTTTAGCGAAGCCGAGCGCTTCCGGATGGTCTCTGATCAGGTCAGTGGCGTGTTCGCAGATCTGGGGCTGGCGGTGCCGGATACGCTCCGGGGTTTCCGGGAGCTGATCCTGTCACAGGATCTGATGACCGAGAACGGGCGTGAAGCCTATGCGGCGCTTTTGGGTGTCTCGGATGCTTTCGCTTCGCTCAACGCCGGGCTGGATCAGGACTTCGATGCGACCGGTGGCTGGTATGCCAATGAGTTCGACGCGCGCTTGGCGCAGGTGGCCTCTTCTCGGGGGTACTCCGTGGCGACCGAACGCGTGGAATCTGCGGGCACCACGCAATACGGGCGCACGTCACTTGGTGGTGAAGAAGGCGCAGCGGTACAGCTGCTGCAAACAATGGTCGGTGTCTTCAAGCGCTGGGACGAAGAAGGCTACCCGCAACAGAGGGCGTTCTGATGCTTGTCTGCCAACCTGTCGAGATCTGGCTCGACAATGTGACTGTGTCCCTGCCGGAAGAGGATGCCCCTGCCTGGGTGCCCGGCACAACCTATGCGCTTGGGACGCGTGTTGTTCGCGATCATCGGATCTTTGAAAGCATGATCGCGGACAACATCGATGTCGACCCCGCGACGGTCGATCAGAGCAAGGTCTCGGCCAAATGGCTCTTTGTGGAATACACCAACGCCTATAAGGCCTTTGACGGAGTTCTGGACAATCCGACGCTCTCGGATGACAGCTTCACCATCTCGGTCACCGTCGAACAGTCCTTCGATATGTTGTTTCTGTTCGGTGTGCGGGCCACGCTGGTCGAGGTGCAATTCCTGAATGCGGCAGGCCAGCCCGTGGGACATTATGAGCAATCCCTTGGCGGCCGCATCGTCTCGGGGTGGTGGAAATGGTTCACCCAAACGCCCAGTCCGCGCAAAAATGTGGCGGTTTTTTCTGGGGTGCCGGTGGCCGCACGACGCGCTGAGATCACGCTCAAAGGCTCGGACCTGCGTCTGGGCGAGATCTTTCTGGGACAGTCCTTCTACATCGGAGAAGCGCAGGCGCAGACCTCTGGCCGCACGGCCACCGCGTCGGGCTATCAGGTCAATGACTTTGGGCGGACGATCTGGACGAAACGCCCGACGCGGCGCGAAGTCACCTATGTGGTTGCAGCAGACCGCTGGGCGTTTGAGGCCATCGAGCCGCGCATGGGAGATCTGGCGGGCACTCTCGTGGTGACGGTCGGTTCACTGCGCATTCCCTCGACCATCCAGTTCGGGATCCTCGGCACGCTGGAGTGGGCCGAAGACAGCCCGGACGACTATCTGTTTTCTTTCTCAATCAAAGGTGTCTCATGAGCTTCACGCCGATCACCCCCTATGACGGGCTTCTGCCACGAACGGAAGATCCCGTATCTTTCGACGCGCGGGCTGAAGCGCTGATGTCCTGGCTGGTGGCAAATTTCGCGCCGGAAATCCAGGTGCTGGCCAATGACATCTCTGCCGCACTCAATGGAGAAGCCGACACTCTGGCAGCTCTTCAGGCACTGACAGACCGGCTCGCAGGGGCGCGGGTGCGGGACAATCCGGATCTGTCTCAGGCTCCCGGTGATATTCCGACGCGGGGCAATGTGGCCACGGCCATCGACAGCAAGTCAATGGGTGTCGGACTGACCTGGCAAGACGTCAAGGCCAACCGGGCGTTGGCAACCGAACATACCAACACCACCGGAAAGCCCATACAGCTTTGTGTGGTTGTTGTGCATACCGGATCTTCGGGGTCGTCCAGCTCATTGCAGCTGAATGGAGAACAGATCGCTTATGGCTATTTCGATGCAAAACGAACGGCTTTGTATCAGCAGATGATCCCGGATGGCGCAACCTATCAGATCGATGCAGACAGGGGCTATGTGGCCTCTTGGTGGGAATGGAGGTCGTGAGTTTAATGCAGGACCCACAAGCAGGGTTGATCGAGGTGATCAACCGGATCGTCGGCGGCGCAGGGGTGACCCTGATCGCGGCCTTTGTCGGGCGCGCGATGTATCACGCGGGCGAGGTACGGGCCAAGCGGCGCCCGGTGTTCTCAAAAGACCTGATCTGGGAGGTACCTATTGCCGTTGGCATGGCGCTGATCGGTGAGGGCGTGGCCTCACAGCTTGCGCTTTCGGAAACTTCCGGCACCGCATTGATTGCAGTCATCGCCTATCTGGGGCCGCGCTCCATCGGGGTGATTATTGAGAGCGCACTGGGGTTGCGTAAAAACGGAGGATGACATGGATGCACGGCAGATCGCCGAAGAAATCGTGGCCCGTGAAGGTGGCTTTGTGAACGATCCGGACGATCCCGGCGGGGCCACGAAATACGGGGTCACGCTGGCCACACTGCAGCGTCTGGGGCTGGATCTGGACCGTTCGGGCACCGTGACGGTGGCAGATGTCCGGCGGCTGAGCAAGGCGCAGGCCGTCGAGATCTTTCTGGAGCACTATTATCTGCGTCCCCGGATTGCCGAGTTGCCGCAGGCACTGCGTGCCAGCGTGTTTGACATGTATGTCAATGCAGGAGCGAACGCGGTGCGGATCCTGCAGCGGCTCTTGTGCGACATGGGGCAGGGGGTGACCGTGGATGGTGTCCTGGGGCCGCAGACGCTCAGCGCCGCGCACGCGGCAACTGCGGCTGCGCCGGACTATATCGCCGATGCCTATGCGATTGCGCGTCGGAATTACTATTTTGCGCTGGCGGACCGGCGCCGGGCCAGTCGCAAGTTCGCGCGCACGCGTTCCGGTGGCAAGGGCGGCTGGATCAAACGCGCCGAAGAGTTCATGTCGCCGGTCTATCGCATGACCGGGGCGCAGTTTGCAGAAAGGGTTGCGCAATGGGGGTGATCGGAAAGGTTCTGGACAAGCTCGGCGGCGGTGCCGTCGGGGAGGTCTCGGGCGCAGTGCGCGATGTTGCCGAGGTGTGGACTGTCAATGCCGAAGGGGCGGACAGCCGCGACGCGGACGCTCTGCAGGGCGCGCTCTCGCAATATGCAGCGGAGTTTGGCGGTAGGGGACGCTTCAACATCATCATGGACGCTGTGAACCGCCTGCCGCGCCCTTTGATGACCTTCGGGGCATTGGGGCTGATGGCTGCAGCTATGGTCGATCCGATCTGGTTCGGCGCCCGCATGACCGGACTGGCGCTGGTGCCAGAGCCGCTCTGGTGGATCCTCGGCGCTATCGTGTCGTTCTATTTTGGCTCTCGTCACATCGAGAAGCGCCTGGCCGTTGGTGCCGTCCAGCATGTGGCCGAGGTTGCCAGCCGCGTGCCCAAAGTCGTCACCGCTCTGCGCCAGATCGAGGCCCTGACGCCGAAGGTGGCCGAAACTGAAGGTCAGAGCCTGGACACCATCGCAGTGTTGCGCAGTGGCGAAAACCCCGCACTGGATGCCTGGCGCGAGGGGAGGGGGCGTTAGCGAGATTCTGACCTGTCCGGCCCGTGTGCTGGCTGCCCCGCTTGCATGTCAGCCAGCAGCCGGACGCGTGGTTTGTGGCGCTTGCCATATAGGTATTTTGCCCAGAGTGCGTAGGCCCAAGTGATCCATCCCGCATCGATTTCGATCACATCCCGCAAGCGGGATCCCGATGCCGTCGGTTCAACCGTTAACGTGTGGCGCCACGACTTGACGCCAGCGCCCTTTTCGGAAGATCGCAAAATCATGGCTTTGTCATCGCATTCTAGGACTTCCATGAAATACGGCTGGGAAGGCAACTTGCCGAACAATGACACCTGAACAGTGATTTGTTGGCCTTCATAGACGCGACCGCCGGGCAATCCCTCGAAGGTAACGACGCCTTCCATTATCTCTTTCAGGGCATCGAGGTCGGTTGCCAGCGCCCAGACATCCTGTGCCGCTGCATCATACTCGTGCTGAAGGACAACGGTTTTCATGGATACTCCTGTGGGCTAGGCCACTGTGGCCTGCAGTTGATCCGAAACGGTGCTGCCGCACAAGTGTGACGAATGGGGCCTGGGACAGTGCGTGGCCTTGGCGATCTGCGCTACGCTTTCGGCCCTTTGCGGACCTTCGCTAGGGCATCAACCGCCGCAGTGCGACGTTCACCAGACCGGCCATTCGTCCATCGCGCAGCATTTTCACCACGGCGTGAGGCTTTTGGTTGCTTGCCAACACAGTATCGACGAAGCAACATAAGCCAGTAAGCGGAGGCGCCCTATGGCTATCGACGAACAGGAGTTGGCAAAGCAAATTGGGGACAACACCTCGATGGCCGCTCGTACTGCCTACAAACTATTCGCACGGGCCAATCTACCTAAGGCGCTCTCGTCGCAGTTTGGTGGCCACGGCTACATCGATCGAGAACTCCGTTTTTCCAAAGATGGCCGGTGGTACTTTGCGGCTGTACTAAACAAGTCTTGGGTTCTTTGGTATTTTCGACGTCCTGCTATTACGGACTTGGGGCTTAGCCTGGACGAACTCGTTCAAACTTTTCCGGGAGCCGAAGTCACATCTGCTGACGAGGTGAAAGTGCGCGTCCAGGATCCGGTGACGGCATACGCTATCCTTGGCTGGCTATTTCAGAAGCTGTGAAACCCGTGGCTATCGGTCGATTGTGTTGAAAAAGCCCCTGAAGCTCTCGGCGCTCTCCGAAATGCAGAACAGTGTTCCAAATTCACGTGCCAAGCGCCGTGTTTTCGGCTGCCTTGCAACGCCTTTAGAACATTTTCCTACAAAAATTACCTGTCAGGTGCCGTGACAGAGTTATTCAACACAATCGGCCCAGAGCTGACATCGAACCTACCGTGCCACCGCTGCGGTGCGGCGCGCTTAATCAGACTTTCGCAGTAGGTGCAAAATCTATCCATGACCGAACTGGTAGCCTGCGGGACAAAGAAACATTTCGCTGTAGCTATGCCAAGCTTTTGTCTTGTCGATAGATTTGGCCACTCCAAACGGATCGCTGTCGAACACTCTGTTCTCAATAAACCCCCGCCCCGGCGAACAGTCCGGGGCGGGGGTGTGGTGCGTTTGGATGCGTAACGCGGTCCGTGAGTGGCTGGATCAGAACGTCCAGTCGAGGCCGATGTCGGCACCGTAGCTTTCGTAGTCGGTGCCCAGACCATCATAGAAGGCTCCGACCCGTGCCGTGGCCCCTCGGCCTGTATCGTAGTTCAGGCCCAGATGCGTGCGTCCCCGCCAGTTCTCGAACTCAGGAGACGCTGCTGCGCCGTCTGTGGACGAGTAGATCCCCGAGAGGCCGCCGGTCAGCTCCAGAGCACCGGTCTGAGCCGGGATCGGCGTGCTGAAATCCACACCTGCGGTGAGTTGCATCAGGCTGACCGTCTGGCCCGGGATCGCGTTGCCGAGGCTGTCGGTATAGGCCCGCTGGGTGTCATCCGTGTAGGTGAAGTCCAGCAGGGGCATCAGAGTTGTGTTCTGATGCTGGTACTCCCCGGTGGCGCGCAACTGCGTCAGCCAGCGCTCGGTTTCGAAACTGTCGGTATAGGTTCCAAGCGGTGAGATGGTGTTATCAGTCTGACCGTAGAGCAGGCGGCCCTCAAAGAAGAGACGCTGGTCTGGAGCCTTTGCGACGAAGTAGGGGCCCATCATCCAGCCATTACCCGTGGCGTTGCTGGCACTCTCTTCTGCGCGGTCGAACTGAAGCATGCCGCCAATGAGAAGGTTGGGGTTTACAAAGCCATGGGCTCCGAAGCTTGCCAGGGTGTAGCCGTCATCGCCAGACCAGGCGCTTGTGATCTCTGCCCAGGTGTTGCCCCGAGACACGCAGCCGTCGATCGACCCCGATCCTTCTGCGGCATTGGCGTTGAACGCCCCACAACCGTCGCCCATCAGGAAGCGGGTCAGGCCCGGCTGGTTCGACGCCAGGTTGTTCGCCCTCCCCAGCATGAAACCAGCAATGGCTTCTTGCGTGACCTCAACGGTCTGGTCGCCGATCACCAGCGTGTTGGACGCGGTGTTGTCGTTTGCTGCTGCGTCTTCTGCCGCGGAGGCAGGCACGGAGATTTCCACGTCGCCTGCCCCGGTGGGGGTGATTGTCAGCGTGTAGACCGAAGGGCCGCCGGCGATGGCCGTGACGGTGCCATTGGTGATGGTCACGTCGTTTGCGAGGTCGTCGAAGCCCGTCACGTCTTCGTCGAAGGTCGCAGTGACGGTGAACGGATCGGTGCCGGTCAATGTGGTCGTGGTGCTGGACAGCGTGACAGAGGGAGACGTCGTGTCGACAGGGGTGCGGGTGTTGATCAAAGCTGTGCCTGTGTCAACTGCTATCGTATAGTCGTAGGTATTGCCATCCGGGTGAACCGCGCGGAACGAAAGACCGTAGTAGTCGTCACTTGCATACGAGATGTCGGCACCGTCCTGAATGACGTTCGACACAGACACAAATCCGCATGTCGCCTGAATATTGGCAGCTGTAAAGGGGGTTGCAATTGACATGACGCCGCCATTGAAGAAGCTTGTGCCATCTGGAGTTACAAGCTGGCTATTGAGGTTAATGTTAAACCTAATGCTAAAAGAAGGGCTGCTTGCACCGACGCCATTGTCACCTTTCGTGATGCAATTTGGGGTCGGGGTTCCCACGAGCCCAATTGTCCGTGGCAAGCTCGGGTTCGGATATCCTATCGCCCACGCTTGCCCACTTCCGAGCAGCGTAGCCGCAGCGGCGAGCGCCGCCAGTGTAGTTGTCTTAAGTCTGTTTACCATTTTCGTACCTCTTACCCATAAGGAGACTACAACAGAATCGGTGAACATATGTTCATCCTTGCAGGAAACTGTACTTCATACGCGCGGGAAGTCGCCCCCCTTTTTTAGAACAAGGTCAATTTCTCGAATTTCGTTGCCAGAACACCATTTCCATCGTTGGTCGGTCGGGCCCCTCGTCCGAAGGTGAAGCTGGCAAGTGATCGGAACCGGTAGTTCACACCCCGGACAGCTCCATTCATGGTGCATTCCCCTTCATCCGGTCGCGCAGTGACCTGCCACCAAATACCCCAGCAAATCCCCCATGACGGCGTGCGTCTCGTCTGGCGGTCGAAGGCTTCGCGGAGGAGATCTCGCATCCTCAAAAAGGACCGTAAAAAAAACCGCCCCGGCGAACAGTCCGGGGCGGGGGTGTGGTGCGTTTGGATGCGTAACGCGGTCCGTGAGTGGCTGGATCAGAACGTCCAGTCGAGGCCGATGTCGGCACCGTAGCTTTCGTAGTCGGTGCCCAGACCATCATAGAAGGCTCCGACCCGTGCCGTGGCCCCTCGGCCTGTATCGTAGTTCAGGCCCAGATGCGTGCGTCCCCGCCAGTTCTCGAACTCAGGAGACGCTGCTGCGCCGTCTGTGGACGAGTAGATCCCCGAGAGGCCGCCGGTCAGCTCCAGAGCACCGGTCTGAGCCGGGATCGGCGTGCTGAAATCCACACCTGCGGTGAGTTGCATCAGGCTGACCGTCTGGCCCGGGATCGCGTTGCCGAGGCTGTCGGTATAGGCCCGCTGGGTGTCATCCGTGTAGGTGAAGTCCAGCAGGGGCATCAGAGTTGTGTTCTGATGCTGGTACTCCCCGGTGGCGCGCAACTGCGTCAGCCAGCGCTCGGTTTCGAAACTGTCGGTATAGGTTCCAAGCGGTGAGATGGTGTTATCAGTCTGACCGTAGAGCAGGCGGCCCTCAAAGAAGAGACGCTGGTCTGGAGCCTTTGCGACGAAGTAGGGGCCCATCATCCAGCCATTACCCGTGGCGTTGCTGGCACTCTCTTCTGCGCGGTCGAACTGAAGCATGCCGCCAATGAGAAGGTTGGGGTTTACAAAGCCATGGGCTCCGAAGCTTGCCAGGGTGTAGCCGTCATCGCCAGACCAGGCGCTTGTGATCTCTGCCCAGGTGTTGCCCCGAGACACGCAGCCGTCGATCGACCCCGATCCTTCTGCGGGGGAGGATCACTCGCCGAAAGTCGCAAATGAAGTAACCGTTACACGTAACTGCTACGTGCCACATATGCCCTATCGCATGGTGATCAAAAAGGGTTCATATGGGGAACATATGTAGAATATATGTATCCAGATACTCCTCCGAAGGCAGAGGCCTCAGGTTCGAATCCTGATGGGTGCGCCATTTCACATTTTTCCTGCTGAAACACCTCTAAGGCCTTGAATGGTAAGGTGGTTTTGGGAGTTCGAATACCTTTCTCGCGGGAATAGATAATTGGCTCCATAAAGGCCAATCTCAGGACGATCCGCTTCCACGCAAAATTCCCTTCCTGCCAAATCCTTTGTGGGCTTGATAAAAATGCGAGGGCGAGTTCGTAATATGTCCCTTTGCGTGTTTTTTCTTCCTGCGGTTTGGCAATCCGCTCTTTCATCACCAGCTTTTCTTGTTCCAAGTCGCTGATTTTCTTTTCATAGGCGGCAATCACCGCAGGCTGGCTGCTGTCCATGATCCGTTCCACGAGATTGGCAATCTGTCCGTCGAGCTTGATGAGCTGGCGCTTGGCGTCTTCCCGCGACATGTTCTCCAAAGCCGAGCGTGCCGCCCATGCATCCGAGAACATGCGTTGAAGCAGGTCGAAGAACCCTTCGGTCGGTTGCAGTATGCCAAGAAACGCTTCTGATCCTCCCCTACTTCAGTGGGGGAGGATCAATGAAATGCAGCTCGATGGAAAGCGCCCACGGCGGCTCGGGCGGCAGCGGCGGGCAGGGGACCTTCATGGACAGCTAGCTACCTGCAGGAGGGGCGCGAGATCGACCGGCTGCGGCGACGGGCCGGGATCGATCCGGTCACCGGCACCCCTGCCGTGGTGCTGGCGCGCAAGGATGGCACGGGTCGCCGGGTCATGGCGCTGGACCTGCTGGACCGTGTCTGCCTTGCGCAGCACACGCCCACACAGGTGCTGCGCGACCTCGGCTGGTCCGCCTCCACCCGTCACCTCGCCCGCTGCCGCGCGGCTCTGGCCGACTGTCTGGACCGCATGGCGCGGTAAGGGGATAGGTCTGGGGCGCACGAAGAGTTCGGGCTTTGATTCTCGAATCAGATTGAATCTGTGCTGAGTACCAAAATTAACACAAGTACATGATGAACACACATCTATAGGTTTATTGGCTGTGCGTTTTACATTTGTCTACTCTCTAAAAATGGGGACTCATCTGCATTTTCGAAGATGGGAACGATTTTCTTTTGGTCCCCTTAAAAGGAGTTAACAAATGGTTACTCTCGGGAGGATGAATTTCGCACATGTGTTTTGCGAAATCGCATTTAATCCTTAGGGGGAGCTATGATGGAAAAGAAAACTTTTGGGCGCGGTGGGCGTCTGACGAAATGGAAAGGCCGTGTGGCCAGTGTCGCGCCTGCAATGGTGTTTGCAATTGTTGCAGGGTCAGCAACAGCCGGGACATGTACGATTGACGATGGCGATCTGGTGAGCGGTAACAGCGCCACTTGCGAGGGCAGTTTTTCGAATGAAACCTATAAAATGCCAGAAAACGAGACGGATGTTTCGCTGACGAATTACGGCGACTGGGTTTACTCTGGAGAGATCCTGGATAACGGAGAGATCATCGGTCCTAGCAAAGCGAGCCCCACAAGTAATTATGGCGGGATCTCAATTGTCAACAACGGATCAATTGTTTGGACGGATGCAAACCAGAGTTCTGTCGGCTTGGTTTCAAACAGGACCCCGTCCGCAATGGGGGCCTTCTATAAAACCCGGACAGAGGGGGTATCCTACACAAACAACGGGTCTATCGATGTAACCGCGGGCTCGGGGTCTGTCTTAAGCACTATCAGTGGGATTGGCGCAGTCGCGTACGCAGGCGACATTGTAGTCACAAATAGCGGCGAAATATCTTTGGATATTTCTCAGATGCAATCCGGATATGGCGCAGGCATGGTTGCTTGGGGAGGCGACACGGCGACACTTCAAAACAGCGGCACCATTTCTGTGGAAGCCGGATCACATTCGGCATCCGCTATAGACTATAGTGCCGGAGACATCGAAGGCGCGGCATATGCGATGGGGGATGCTTCTGTCGAGAACACAGGCACCTTGACTGTGTCCGGTAGTGGGGCCGACCTGTATGGTGTGAGCTATTGGATCAACCCTGGTCAGGATGATTTGACAAGTTTGGAGTTCAACAACTCCGGAACAATCACCGTTGAAAACACAACCGACGGGAATTCAGCTGGTGTCTTTTTGCAGAGTGCTGAGCCGGATGTGCCGCTGAAATTCAGCAACTCGGGAACGATTGAAAGCACGGACTATTCGCTTTTGGTTGCTTCGGGGACAGAGGCGGCGGTGAATGCTGAAAACACCGGCGCAATGATCGGGGATGTTCAGACGCGGTCGGGTGATGACAGCTTCCTTCAGACCGGGGCGGGAAGCCTGACTGGTGAGATGCATCTTGGGGATGGCAGTGACACCGCCGAATTCGATGGCAGCGATCTCAGCACCATCACGGTTCTGGACGGTGGCGATGACGTTGCGACGGCAGACGGCTTCATCGACACGCTGACGTTGTCGAATGTGACCGCAACGCTGAGCGGCGCCAATGTCCTCAACTGGGAAACGGTTGAACTTGATGCCTCCGAGGTTTCTTTTTCCAATGGTGCGCTGACCACGGGCGAAGAAGACGGTTACGGCCTTTTCCTGAACTCCGGGACCACTCTGGACGTCTCCGGTGGCTTCGATCTGACGGGCAGCCTGACCAATGGTGCGCTTCTGACCGCCATGGATGACACGGCTGGGGATCAGATTGCTGTGTCGGGCAGCTACACCGGTGACGGCGGCACGATTGAGCTGGATGCGGAGCTTGGCGACGACAGTTCGGCGGCTGATACGCTGGAGGTTGCAGGCGATGTGACCGGGACCTCCTCGATCTATGTGAATGTCGTGGGCGGAACTGGTGCCGAAACCGATATGGGGATCCTGCTGGTTGACGTGTCCGGCACCTCTGCGGCGGATGCTTTCTCGCTGGCCAATGAGCTGGAGGCGGGTGCCTTCACCTATGGGCTGGAATACAGCAACCCCGACGACAGCTCGGATCAGAACTGGTATCTGCGCTCCACCGGCACCAGCGGTGGCGGTGCGGCCTTTGAAAGCGCGCCGGGCGTGCTCCTGGCCTTCTCGGAACTCTCGACGCTTGAGCAGCGTGTCGGTCAGCGCCAGTGGTGGGGTCGCGACAGCGAGGCCCGTGGTCCGCTGCAGCCCGCTGAAGGCGCGTGGATCCGCATGAATGCCAGCCAGTCGCACACCATGGCGGACAGCACCTCGGGTGCCGAGCTTGAGACCACCAAATGGCTGTTGCAGGCCGGTTGGGATGCGATGCTGAGCGAAAACGACAACGGTCGCTGGGTTCTGGGCGGCTTTGTGCAGGCGGGGACGATCTCCTCGGATCTGACCACGGAGACCTCCAGCGCCAAGATCGACGGCACCGGCTTTGGTCTCGGGATCACCGGCACCTGGTATGGCAACTCGGGCACCTATGTCGACCTGCAGTCGCTGGTGTCGCTGACCCGCGCCGACTACAGCAGCGCGGTGGCGGGTGAGCTTGCCAATGATCAGGACGCGACCGCTCTGGCATTCTCTGCCGAAGTTGGACACCGCATGGCGGTGAGCGAACACACCGCCCTCGTGCCGCAAGCGCAGTTGAGCTACGCGCGGATCTGGGGTGGCGAGTTCACCGACAACCAGGGCACCGAGGTGGATCTGGGTACGAACGACAGCCTGATCGGGCGTCTGGGTCTGGCCTATGAGTATGAGTACAGCGAAGGCTGGCTCTTTGGCGACCGGGCGGCGGCTGGCCCGCAGCACCAGCGCGAGAAGGTCTATGCGATTGCCAACATTCTGCATGACTTCTCGGATGACAGCTCTGTGAGCGTCGGCAGTGCGGATCTTGCCTCTTCGGGTCAGGATACCTGGGGTGAGATTGGCCTCGGTGGCTCAATGACCTGGGACGAAAACAAGGTCGTCTACACAGAGGGCAGTTACCGCCGTGCCTTCGATCAGGGGGATGACAACTGGGGCGCCTCGGTTGAGGTTGGCTTCCGTATGTCCTGGTAAACTCGGTTGCCTCTCACCCCCAAAGGAAGGGGCCGGGTTTAGGCCGCGACGTATGCCCTCATGCGTCGCGGCCGCATTCTTGTAATGAAGCTCTCTTATGGGGTGGACTGGCAGATTTCTTTCGCTGGATCTTCTAGGTTAGATTTCTGTAATTGTATGATTTTAGGCGGGAAACCGCTGTTCTGATCTTAGGCCGAAGATGATGAGTTGAGCGCCTGAAGACGGTTCGGTACCGTTTGGTTTACAGCATGAACTCATGAAACGGTTCATATACATCTTTGTGTCAATGCGCGGTGGACCCTCAACTTTGTGTGTTGGCAAGACGGATAGTTCAGCTCCCCCCATAAGCTGGACTAGGGCACGGCAAAACCACACTTTTGCCGTGCCCAAACTCTCCAACAGCACCCCTTTGGCCATGTTTTTGAAAAAAGTTTCATTCTGGGACTTCGCACGCGTGGTTGGCTGCTTGTATAGGTGACTCCATCATCAGGAATTGCGCCCTCCGGAAACGGTTGGGCGTTTTTTGTTGGGAGATCTTACTCAGATGACGCGGCGTTTGATCTGTGTGGAACGCGGGTGTGAGGATCTGGCGGAGCTGGGTGGCAATCGCTTTGCGCGGCATGCCGAGGCGCAGGTGCGAAGGGTAGCAGAAAGCAAGGCGCGGGCACAGATGGGCACGCAAGCTGCGGCTTGGCGTAAACGCCTGAACGAAACGGCGCGGTTTGCCGGACGCAGCGGGGATTTCGTGTTCAGCTGGAGGCCTGCATGATGAAATTCGAGTTCCATGGGGGGCAAGGATCTGGAATCGGCACTGGCCCAACTGTCGCGGACGCAACGCAAAGCAGTGGCGCGGTGGATGTTGAAGCGTGCAGGTCAGATCTTCGCAGATCGCGCCAATGCTCTGGCTCCGCGCGGGGGCGGCATGCCGCATCTGGCGGGATCCTATGGCGCGGCGACAACGGTCAACAAGCGCAACCGCAAGGAGGCCATTCTACAATACCCAACGCCGCCATCCTTTCCTTGAGCATAAGCATCGAACGCCGAGGGCGGCATATTGGCTCGGAAGGGCTAGAAAATTGGCGGCATGACCCGAAGGGCAACGAAGCAAAACTTAAACCGGATACACCTTAGAGACGCTGCCAAGCTGTCCAGAAAACTGGGACCATATCAGGATATTCATTGTGCCACACCGGTCCGCGCGGGGTGAATGATTGTTTGTCTTCGCTTAGAGCAGCAGTAAACTTTGACATATCGGTGATTGAAAGTGGGAAATATTCACGAAATGTTCATGCTTTTTGGGGTTGCCTGAAACTCCCAAATTTTCACATAAGTTTTTGCTTTTATTAGATTTTGGTAGGCCCGGCAGGACTTGAACCCGCAACCAAAGCGTTATGAGCGCTCTGCTCTAACCAATTGAGCTACAGGCCCCTACCTGCGCCTTGATTATTGTGCCGAATGCGGCGGGTCAAGTAGAACTCGGCCGGTTGCGTTCGGGGCGCTCTTTCTCTTTTCAACGCCGGTCAAACCGCGTAAACGGGCGTCACACAGAGTTTACGCGGGGAGCCTTGGCCATGGCACAAGGGAAGAACGGTCTGACATACGCTGATGCGGGCGTTGACATCGATGCAGGTAATGCGCTGGTGGAGCGTATCAAACCAGCCGCCAAGAAGACGGTTCGACCGGGTGCGATGGCCGGGCTGGGTGGTTTCGGCGCGCTGTTTGATCTCAAGGCCGCAGGTTATGAAGATCCCATTCTGGTGGCGGCGACCGATGGCGTCGGCACCAAGCTGCGGATTGCCATCGACACTGACAATGTCGCCACCGTCGGCATCGATCTGGTGGCCATGTGCGTCAACGATCTGGTGTGCCAGGGGGCTGAGCCTCTGTTTTTCCTCGACTATTTCGCGACCGGCAAGCTCAAGCTCGACAATGCGGCGGCGGTGATCGAAGGCATCGCCCAGGGCTGTGCAGACAGCGGTTGTGCGCTGATCGGTGGCGAAACCGCCGAGATGCCGGGCATGTATGAAGACGGCGACTTTGACCTTGCCGGTTTCGCCGTAGGGGCGATGGAGCGCGGCACGGATTTGCCCGCAGGGGTCACCGAGGGGGACGTGCTGCTGGGGCTGGCGTCCAACGGGGTGCATTCCAACGGCTATTCGCTGGTGCGCAAGACGGTTGATGTGTCGGGGTTCCGCTGGACCGATATCGCGCCGTTTTCCGACAACACGCTGGGGGAAGAGCTGCTCAAGCCGACGCGTCTCTATGTCAAACAGGTGCTCAAGGCGATCCGGGCTGGCGGCGTGCACGCGCTGGCGCATATCACCGGGGGCGGGCTAACCGAAAACCTGCCACGCGTTCTGCCGACCGGTATGGGGGCGGACATCGACCTGACCTCCTGGACCCTGCCGCCAGTGTTCAAATGGCTGACCGACACCGCCGGGCTGAGCCAGCATGAGCTGCTCAAAACCTACAATGCCGGTATCGGCATGGTGGTGGTCTGCGCCGCCGATCAGGCCGAGGCGCTTACCGCCTTGCTCGAAGGCGAGGGAGAGACCGTTTATCGGCTGGGCACCGTGACCACGGGCAATGGCGTCACCTATCAGGGGGCGCTGTCGTGACACAGGCCGCGCAAAAGGTGGCCATCCTCCTGTCGGGGGGCGGTTCCAACATGGTGGCTTTGGCAGAATCGATGACCGGGGATCACCCGGCGCGCCCCTGTCTAGTGCTGTCGAATGTGCCGGGAGCCGGGGGGCTGTCAAAGGCCGCCGATATGGGCATCCCGACGGTTGCGATGGATCATCGCGACTTCAAAGGGGATCGCGAAGCCTTTGAGGAAAAGCTGATTGCCGAGATCGACGCCTATGCGCCCGACATTATCGCCCTGGCCGGGTTCATGCGCATTTTGACACCAAAGTTCATCACCCATTATGCTGGGCGGATGCTCAATATTCACCCCTCGCTTTTGCCCAAATACAAAGGGCTGCACACCCATCAACGCGCCATTGAGGCCGGAGACACCGAGGGCGGTTGTTCCGTTCACGAGGTCACGGCTGAGCTTGATGGCGGGCCCATCCTTGGACAGGCGCGGGTGCCGATCCTGCCCGGCGATACCTCGGACGATCTGGCGGCGCGGGTTCTTGTGCAGGAGCACCGGCTCTATCCGGCGGTGCTGCGGCGCTTTGCCGAAGGGGACCGGACAGCTTTGACGCTCTGAGGCAATCTGTCACGCAGCTGTGAGAGATTTCGGCGGAAAAGCAGGATGAATTCTCATCCGCGAAACATATATTCTGCATATAGAATATGAACGAGTCTCAGATCGAGGCCCGCGTTTCGCGAAAGGACATCCCATGCAAACCGCTGATTTCGTCGCTACGATTTTTGACGGACATTCCAACCCCGGAAAAGTCACCGTGGCCTTCACCATGGCGCTGAACGCACTCAAAATGGGGCACAGTGCCATCGTTCTTTTGATGGTCGAAGGTGTCGAACTGGGCAAACCGGGGGCGACCGCAGACATGGACATCGGCAAACCCTTTGGGCCGGTGGCAGATCTGTTGGCAGCATATCGCGAAGCGGGTGGCCGCATCGGGATCTGCGGGGCCTGCATGATCCACAACGGCTTTAGCGCCGAAGAGATGGACCCGGACTATGAAATCATCACCGCGCCGGATGTAGTCACACTGATGATGGAAGCCAAGGGGACTTTGCCGATCACTTGATCGTGGGGCAACTGCTGCCCGTGCTGCAAAGGGACAGGGCGTGGGGCGCGCTGGAAACGGGGGGCGGGGCAACCGGCCCCCTTTGTTCTTTTCTTTCGGCGAAAATCTGCGTATCAAAACCCAATCGGCGGGATGACCCCGCGACGCAGGTAAGAAAACTATATGATCACCATCACGACGACCGAAGGCCTTGCAGCCTTCTGCACACGCGCCAAAGACCATCCCTATGTGACGGTCGACACCGAATTCCTTCGCGAACGGACCTATTATTCGAAACTGTGCCTTGTTCAGCTTGCCGTACCCGGCGAGGCTGAAGAGGATGCGGTTCTGGTGGATCCGCTGGCCAAGGACATCGATCTGGCACCGCTTTACGAGTTGTTTCAGGATGGCAGCGTGGTCAAGGTGTTCCATGCCGCCCGTCAGGATCTGGAAATCTTCTTCATTCAGGGCGGGGTGATCCCGAGGCCGCTGTTCGATACTCAGGTCGCGGCCATGGTTTGCGGCTTTGGTGAACAGGTCGGATATGAAACTCTGGTGCGCAAGATCGCCAAGGAAAGCCTTGATAAGACATCGCGTTTCACCGACTGGTCGCGGCGTCCTCTGACCAAGGCACAGGAAAACTATGCCATTGCCGATGTGACGCACCTGCGGCGGATCTATGAATATCTGCGCGATGAGATCAAACGCGAGGGCCGGGAAAAATGGGTGGCCGAGGAGATGGAAGTTCTTCTGTCGCCCGATACCTATGTGGTGGAACCCGAAACCGCGTGGCAACGTGTGAAAACGCGTACGAACTCCGGGAAATTTCTGGCTGCGGTCAAGGAGCTGGCGGCCTTTCGCGAAGCCTATGCGCAGTCACGCGATGTGCCGCGCAACCGGGTCTATAAGGACGATGCGCTGATGGAGCTGGCCTCTACGAAACCGCGCACCTTGCAGGATCTGTCACGGTCACGGTTGTTGCTGCGCGAAGCCCGCAAGGGTGAGATTGCGGACGGTATTTTGCGCGCCATTGAGAAGGCCGCGAATTACGCGCCAGGCGACATGCCAAAACCGGACACTTCGAAAGACAAACTGCAGGTGAACCCGGCGCTGGCCGATATGCTGCGTGTGCTTCTCAAGGCCAAGTCGGATCGCTTCAACGTCGCAGCCAAGATGATCGCTTCGGCCTCTGATCTGGATATGATTGCTGCTGGCCAGCGGGATTTGCCGGCGCTCAAGGGCTGGCGCTCTGAGGTGTTCGGTGTCGATGCGCTGCGTCTGTGTGCCGGGGAAGTCGGTCTAGCGGTCAAAGGGCAGCATGTCGATGTGATCGACCTGTAAACCGGGCAGGGCGCGCACGGTGCGCCCTGTGGTTTTCATTTTTCGAATTTCTCCGATCAATAAAGAGCTGTCGTCAGTTGAGCGCCATCTCGTAGCGCGGCCCGCGCGGTTGAATGCGGGTGAAACCGCTGGCTTGGTAGATCGCTTGGGCGCGGGTGTTCTCTGTATGGGTGCCCACGGTCAGACGCACGCAGCCGAGATTGCGCGCGGTCGCGCGCGCTGCGTCGATTAGGGCGCGTCCGACGCCAAGCCCCCGCAACCCGTCTTTGACATAGAGATGGTGCAGATCCATGGTGCGCGCTCCGAACTGCAATTGCAGCCCGCCAACAAGGGCGGCGTAGCCCACAACCTCATTATGGTTTTCCGCCACGAGAATGCGCACCCAGGGGGAGGGCGCGAAGAGGATGTCGATCAGCGACCATTCGTCCAGCCGCATGCGGTCATGGTTCTGGCTGGCCAGGGCGTCGATCATGATCAGAAGATCCGGAATGTCGCGGCGTTCGGCCGGGCGAATCGAAAGGGAAAGCGCGGGTATCGGTGACATTGTTTTGGGCATTGTTGGGTATCCTTGAGTCTGCGCCACAGGACACCAGAAAAGTTAAAGCCGCCCTATGGCGGCCGTGAATTTTCCATGACAGAGGGCCGCATCTATATGAAGCGGCGATAATAGACAGTCATGGCGGTTGCGTGTTTCATGAGCCAAGCCTATGCCGTCCCAACGTCACCCTGTCAATCTCGCCTTTCGGATAGCCGGATTGCACAAATGGACAGGCTTGTTCGTTTGGGACGACAAGAATGCTCTGAAACACCTCTTTGGCGCGCATTCGAGACTCGGGTCGGATGCGGTTCGTCTCTACGGGCTGGCGTTAGCCGTCGTAGTCAACCTCTTCGGTCAGACGCAGCGCCTCAGCGCGTTCATTGGCGATATCAATCAAGCGCAGATTGTCTGGGGTGAAACTGCCCCAGCTTGCGACCAGATCCGAGGGTTCGGTGCCCGGTGCAATGGGGTACTCCGAGTTGGCCTCCGCATAGATTTCCTGCGCCTCGTGAGAGGACAAAAATTCAATGAATTTCGTGGCTTCTTCGATGTTTTTCGCCGCCTTTGTCAACGCGACCCCCGAAATGTTCACATGGGTGCCACCGCCTTCAACGTCGAAGACCGGGAAGTCGAGCCGCACGCTTTCAGCCCAGACGCGCTGTTCTTCATCGGCCAGCATTTCGCCCATGTAATAGGTATTGCCCAGAGAAATGTCACATTCGCCAGCCCAGATCGCCTTGACCTGCGCGCGGTCGTTCCCCTGCGGGCGACGGGCAAGATTGTCTTTCAGCCCCTGCAGCCAGATCTTGGTTTCTTCGGGGCCGTGATGGGCGAGATAGGCCGACGTCAGACCAATCATATAGGTGTGCATGCCAGAGCGGGTGCAGATGCGGCCTTTCCATTTTGGGTCGGCGAGATCTTCGTAGGTTGTCACTTCCCCCGGGGCGACGCGCTCTTTCGAGGCGTAGACGATTCGGGCACGGGTGGTCATGCCCCACCATTGCCCGTCCGGATCGTGATATTCGGCCGGGATATTGGCCTGAAGCGTGTCCGTCATCAGTGGTTGGGTGACGCCCGCATCAACGGCTTCGGTCAGCCGCGCGATATCGACCGTCAGAATCACATCGGCGGGCGAACGGTCACCCTCGGCCTTGAGCCGTTCCACCATGCCCTTGACCAGATAGGCCACATTGACCTGAATGCCGGTTTCCGCTGTGAACGCTTCGGTCAGCGGGGCGATCAGTTCGGGTTGGCGATAGGAATAGACATTCACATCGGCAAAAACCGGCGCTGCGATGAGGCTCAGGGGAAGGGTGGTTTTCAGGACGGTTTTGAGGCTTGAACACATCAGGTCTCTCCTTAAGACGGGATTTTTTCAGGTTAAACCTGATAAAAATACTCGGGTCAACGCTTAATGCTGGTGCGCGGCGCCAGTGTCATCAAGATTTGGCGCGCTTTTCCTCCGCTTTGGCTCGATCCCAGAGGGCATCCATTTCCGCCAGCGTGCTGTCTTTTGGCGTCTTGCCCATCTTCACAAGACCGTCTTCCACCGCGTTGAAGCGACGGGTGAATTTGGCATTGCAGGCGCGCAGGGCCTCTTCTGTGTCTACCCCCAGATGGCGGCCAAGATTGACCACCACGAACAGCAGATCCCCGAATTCCTCGAAGACCTCGGCTTGTGTCAGCCTGTCGCGGGCTTCTTCCAGTTCGGCGGCCTCTTCACGGATTTTGTCGAGCACCTGCGAGGTATCCGGCCAGTCAAACCCGACGCGGGCGGCACGTTTTTGCAGCTTTTGTGCCCGCATCAGCGCTGGCAGCCCCATGGCCACCCCGTCCAGAGTGCGGGTTTCACCGCGTTTTTCACGCTCTGCCGCCTTTTCCTTTTCCCAGTCGCGGGTCTGTTGTTCCGGGGTTTTGGCGTTGCTTTCATCGCCAAAAACATGCGGGTGGCGTGAAATCATTTTGTCCGAGATGATCTTGGCCACATCGTGGAAATCGAACAGCCCCTTGTCGGCAGCAATCTGGGCCTGAAACACGGATTGAAACAGCAGATCGCCCAGTTCCGAACGCAGATCGTCCATGTCTCCGCGCGCAATCGCGTCATCGACCTCATAGGCCTCTTCGATGGTGTACGGCGAGATCGTTGCGAAATCCTGCTCGATATCCCATGGGCAGCCGCCCTCCGGGTCGCGCAACCTGCGCATGATCTCCAGAAGTTTGTCGATGCCGTCGGGCATCTCGAAAACCGGATCGCGGTTCGGGCGGGGTGGGGCTGTGTCTGTCATGGGGGCAAATTGGCCTGTGGCAGGGGGCTTTGCAAGACAGAAAGCCGGCGCTATAAGCGAAGCCATGACCAACCGTGCCACCATCATTATTGGCTGCTGCATTATCCGCTGACATCGTCGCGCGGGTCCGGTCTCTTTTCACCTGAAATGGAAGCTGATAAGCCCGCCGGGGACACCCGAAGGGACTAGCTATGACCACGATCCAGAAGCCTGCGATCCAGCTCACCAATTCGAAGACTCGCAAGAAAGAGATTTTCGAGCCGATCGATCCGAACAATGTGCGGATGTATGTCTGTGGTCCGACGGTCTATGACCGCGCCCATATCGGCAACGCGCGGCCTGTGATCGTGTTTGATGTGCTCTATCGTCTGCTACGCCATGTTTACGGGCCGGATCACGTCACTTATGTGCGCAACTTTACCGATGTTGATGATAAGATTAACAAAAAGGCGCAGGACACAGGCCGGTCGATCAAGGAGATCACCGACGAGACGACCCAGTGGTATCTGGATGACATGCGTGCGGTCGGCGCGATGGACCCGACTCATATGCCGCGCGCGACCGACTATATTGCGCAGATGATCGCCATGATCGAGGATCTCGTTGCCAAAGGGCACGCCTATCCCGATGGCGCAGGGCATGTGCTGTTCTCCGTGAAAAGCTATGAGAAATACGGCGCGCTGTCCGGTCGCTCCGTCGATGACATGATCGCGGGGGCGCGGGTTGAAGTGGCCGATAACAAACGTGATCCGATGGATTTCGTGCTCTGGAAACCGTCCTCCGACGATCTTCCCGGCTGGGACAGCCCTTGGGGGCGTGGGCGTCCGGGCTGGCACATCGAATGTTCCGCTATGTCCTATGAGTTGTTGGGCGAAACCTTCGACATTCACGGCGGCGGCAACGATTTGATGTTCCCGCACCATGAAAACGAGATCGCGCAGAGCTGCTGTGCCCATGGTCATGCCGGGGACGGCCAAGGTTTTGCCAATGTCTGGCTGCACAACGAGATGCTGCAGGTCGAGGGCAAGAAAATGTCCAAGTCTCTGGGCAATTTCTTCACCGTGCGGGATTTGCTCGATCAGGGTGTGCCGGGTGAGGTGATCCGGTTTGTGTTCTTGAGCACGCATTACCGCAAGCCGATGGACTGGACTGCGGAGAAGGCGGAGCAGGCGAAGGCGACGTTGCGCAGGTGGCGCAATATGGTCGGGGAGCTTGAAACTGGTGTTGACTATGGGAGCGCCGACCAAGCTGTCGTAGATGCCTTGGCAAATGATCTGAACACCGCTCAGGCCTTAGCTGAACTTCATCGCTTGGAAGGCGAGACTTTAAACGTTTACAATAAAATTGTTGGATTTGGTGCCGAATATGATGGCCCTGAGCCCGGTGTGTTAGAGGCGAAGTTTGTCGCCTCGGCCAACCTTCTAGGCTTGTTGATGCCAGAACTTGGTGGCTGGGAAGAAACGGGTGTGGACCTTATCGCCTACGCCGACCGTCTTTCCGCCCTCCGCCAAGCTGCAATGGAATCCAAAGACTTCTCCGCCGTCGACGCACTGAAATCCGCGCTTCTGGACGCGGGTGTTGAGGTGCGCATGTCGAAAACCGGCGTCGAGTTGGAGCCGGGTCCCAACTTCGACGCCGCTAAGCTTGAGGGGCTGCTCTGATGACCACAGCCAACATCAAAGACCGCCTCTACCTCTACGACACAACCCTTCGAGACGGGCAACAGACGCAGGGCGTGCAGTTTTCCACCGAGGACAAGCATCAGATTGCCGTTGCGCTCGATCGCCTTGGGATCGACTATATTGAGGGCGGCTGGCCCGGTGCCAATCCGACCGACAGCGAGTTCTTCGCCGATGCGCCCAAGACACACGCCACTTTCACCGCCTTTGGCATGACCAAACGCGCCGGGCGCTCCGCCGAAAATGACGAGGTTCTGGCAGGGGTGCTGAACGCCGGGACATCTGCGGTCTGTCTCGTTGGCAAGACCCATGATTTTCATGTCTCAACCGCTCTTGGAATCTCTCTCGAAGAGAACATCGACAATATCGAAAAATCCATCGCGCATATTGTGGCACAGGGCCGCGAGGCGCTGTTTGATGCCGAACATTTCTTTGACGGCTATAAGGCCAATCCGGACTACGCCGTGGCCTGTTGCAAGGCTGCCTATGACGCCGGCGCGCGCTGGATCGTGCTGTGCGACACCAATGGCGGTGCGCTGCCCGGTGAGGTCTATCAGATCACCCTCAAGGTGATTGAGGCGGGCATTCCCGGAACGCATCTGGGCATTCACACCCATGACGACACCGGCAACGCTGTCGCCAATTCGCTGGCCGCCGTCAACGCCGGCGCGCGTCAGGTGCAGGGCACGCTCAACGGTTTGGGCGAACGTTGTGGCAATGCCAATCTGGTGACGCTCTTGCCGACATTTCTATTGAAGGAACCCTATAAATCGACACTCGACACAGGGGTGAGCGCGGAGGCGCTAAAAAGCCTTGTGCAGACCTCACGTATGCTCGACGACATTCTGAACCGCGTGCCTCTGCGCTCTGCGCCCTATGTCGGGGCGTCGGCTTTCGCGCATAAGGCGGGGCTGCATGCCTCGGCCATTCTCAAAGATCCCAGCACCTATGAACATATCCCGCCGGAAACCGTGGGCAATGCGCGGATCGTGCCGATGTCCAATCAGGCCGGGCAATCCAATCTCCGCAAACGTCTGGCGGATATGGGGCTGGATGTCGCAGACAGGGCGGATCTGGGCCGCATTCTGGATCGGATCAAGGACCGCGAGGCCGAGGGCTATTCCTATGACACGGCGCAGGCGTCTTTTGAGTTGGAAGCCCGGCGCGAAATCGGCTTTATGCCCGCGTTTTTCGAGGTCGAACGTTATCGCGCCACGGTCGAACGCCGCAAGGATGCGCGCGGTCGCGTGGTGCACCTCTCCGAGGTCACGGTGGTGGTCAATATCGACGGTGAACGGCACCTGTCTGTTTCCGAGGGTATCATGGCAGATGGTAATGACGGCGGCCCGGTTAACGCGCTCTCCAAGGCGCTGGTTAAGGATCTGGGGCCCTATTCCGAGCTGATTGCCGATATGGAGCTGGTCGACTTTAAGGTGCGTATCACCAATGGCGGCACAGAGGCGCGCACCCGTGTTATCATCGATTTTGAAGACGGGCAGGGGCGCCGCTGGTCGACGGTGGGCGTGTCCTCGAACATCATAGATGCGTCCTTTGAGGCGCTTCTGGATGCGGTGTTGTGGAAGCTGCTGCGTGACGGCGCCCCGATCGCGCAGGGTTCCGGGGCGCAACTACAGGGGGCAGAGGCGCGATGACCATTCAAGAGTGTGCCGAACTCGTCCAGAAGGGTGATGAAGACCGGTTTCGCGCCACCATGGCCGCGCCATTGGCCGCGCGCGAAGTGCTGTTCCCGATCCATGCTTTCTGTCTCGAGGTCGCCAAAGCGCCATGGGTCACACAAGAGGCGATGATTGCCGAAATGCGACTGCAGTTCTGGCGCGATATTCTGCAGGAATATCTGGACGGCAAACCGCCCCGCGCCCATGAGGTGGCCGCGCCTTTGGCTGCAGTCTTGGACCTGCCTTCGGCAGAGGCGCTGGACGCGGCGGTCACCGCCCGGCAATGGGACATCTACCGTGACCCGCATGAAGACGAGGCGGCGCTGCGACGGTATCTGCACAACTCATATGTCGTGCCCATGCATGTCGCCGCGCGTTTGCTGGGCGCACCTGAGGAGGCTTCCAAGGGGCTGAACCGTCTTGGCTATGCTGGCGCACTAGCGCGCTATCTGATGGCCATTCCCGCGCTTTCGGATGCCGGGCGCATTCCGCTGGTCGATGGCCGGGCTGAGACGGTCGCGCAGATGGCAAAGGAGGCCTATGAGCAGGGCCGCTGGGGCGCCCAGGCGCTGCGCAAACTGTCGAAAGCGGCGCGGGCGCCGATGTTTGATGCGCTGGTGCTGTTGCCGGTCTTGCGTCAGGCAGCCCAAAATCCGAACCGTGTGTCAGAGGGAACGCTCGGGCAGGGCCCGTTCAGAAAATCCCTGCGACTGGCAGCGGTGTCTCAATCGCCGAGCTGGGCCTTTTTCTGAGTGTATTTCAGGACATAGACCCGGATCGCTGAGGCCAAGCCGCTTTCGACGCCGCGGGCTTCGTCGATTTCGGCGGCCAGCACATTGATCGGCACTCCGCGTTCACGGGCGATGTCGCGAAAAGCGCGCCAAAAAGCCTCTTCCAAGGACACAGATGTGCGGTGACCATGCAATGTCAGCGAGCGTTTGACCGGGCGTCCTGTCATTGCGGGTCCTCGGTTTTCTGGCCATCCCGCTTGTGCCCGTCGAGCCTGACACGCGCGCGCGCCGCATCGCGTGTTTCCATTTCTTTTTGGGCCTTGCTGCGTCCGAATTTCACGGCGTTTTCATCGCCGCGGGCACGCTTTTCGTCCCGCGCTTTGCGTTTGCGAAATACTTTGAGATTGGTGATATTCGATGTTCCCGCGCTCATGGGGAGACGCTAACCCGAGTCGGTGCGCTTGGCCAGAGAAGAGAGCCTTACAGGCGAGAAGGTCGCAGTTAGGCGCATGAAATCAGAATGAAAAAGGCGGCCCTAGGAGGCCGCCTTTGAAGTCTGGTCCCAGTGTGACCGGATCAGTCTTTCGGACCGATCATTTGTTCGGGGCGCACCACGGCGTCAAAGGTGGCCTCATCCACAAAGCCCAGCTTGATCGCTTCTTCTTTCAGCGTCGTACCGTTTTTATGCGCGGTTTTGGCAACCTTGGTGGCGTTGTCATAGCCGATGGTCGGGGCCAGAGCGGTCACCAGCATGAGCGATTCATGCAGCAGCTTTTCGATGCGCGGTTCGTTGGCTTCGATGCCTGCAACCATGTTGTCGGTGAAGGCGGAGGCGCTGTCGCCCAGAAGCTGCATGGACTGCAGAACGTTGTAGGACATCATCGGGTTGTAAACGTTCAGTTCGAAATGGCCCTGCGAACCGGCAAAACCGATGGCTGCGTCATTGCCCATGACATGGGCACAGACCATGGTCAGCGCTTCGGCCTGCGTCGGATTCACCTTGCCCGGCATGATTGAGGAACCCGGTTCGTTTTCCGGCAGGATCAGTTCGCCCAGACCACAGCGCGGCCCGGAGCCCAGCAGACGGATGTCATTGGCGATTTTGAACAGGGACGCGGCGACAGTTTTCAACGCGCCCGAGAACATCACCATGGCGTCATGCGCCGCCAGTGCTTCGAATTTGTTCGGCGCGGTGACAAAGGGAAGCCCGGTGATCTCGGCCATATTAGCCGCGACTTTTTCGCCCCAGCCTTTTTTCGTGTTCAGTCCGGTGCCCACGGCGGTGCCGCCCTGTGCCAGTTCGTAGATTGCCGGCAGACACATTTCGACACGCTTGATGCCCATCCGCACTTGATGCGCGTAGCCCGAGAATTCCTGACCCAGCGTCAGCGGGGTGGCGTCTTGGGTGTGGGTCCGACCGATCTTGATGATGTCTTTGAATTTTTCGGACTTCTCTTCAAGTGCGGCGGCCAGTTTGTTGAGGCCGGGCAGCAGAACGTCACGCGCCTGCATGGCGATGCCGACGTGCATGGCGGTCGGGAAGGTGTCGTTCGACGACTGACCCATGTTGCAATGGTCGTTCGGGTGAACAGGCTTTTTGGACCCCATTTCGCCGCCCAGCATTTCGATGGCGCGGTTGGAAATCACTTCGTTGGCGTTCATGTTGGACTGGGTGCCCGAACCGGTCTGCCAGACCACAAGCGGGAAGTTGTCGTCGAATTTGCCGTCAATGACTTCACCGGCGGCTGCGATGATCGCATCGGCGATTTCCGGCTCCATATTGCCCAGCTCTTTGTTGGCCATGGCGCAGGATTTTTTGATCACGCCCAAAGCGCGGATGATCGGAACGGGCTGCTGTTCCCAGCCGATCGGGAAGTTCATGATGGAGCGCTGTGTTTGTGCGCCCCAGTATTTGTCGGAGGGAACCTCCAGCGGACCAAAGCTGTCGGTTTCGGTGCGGGTCGTGGTCATCGGGGTGATCTCCCTTGAAACGGTGCCAAAGATTGCCCAAGGCTATAAGCTCTTGTTTGGGAGCATGCAATGTATGCCGAGGCATACATTGCCATGTTAGCGCCTGACTTCAGCGGAAATACCTGTGACATTTGGCCGGTCACATTCCGCAAGGGCGCCACAAAACATGAAACCGCCCCAGCGCGGGGCGGTTTCATCTGTCGTCTGTTGTGATCTGTCCGGCCAGGGACTGGCTATATTTTATTTGCGGAACTTGTCGAGCGAGACAATTTCAGCCTCTTTCGGGGCATCTTCGGTCTTCTCATCGTCACTGTCTTTCGGTTCAAAGCTGCTGACCTCGGCCTCAATGTCGGCCTCGTCCTCGTCCTCATCCTCGAGATCCTCGATGTCATAGTCCTGCGTTTCGAACCGCAGGCCGAATTCGACCGAGGGGTCGACGAACGTGCGGATCGCATCGTAGGGGATGTAGAGCGGTTCCGGATTGTCGCCGAAATTCAATGTGATGGCAAAGCCATCCTCGGACACGTCGAGGTTGTCGAACCAATGCTGAATAACAATCGTCATCTCTTCGGGGTAGCGATCGGACAGCCAGTCTGCCAGTTCCACATCGGGATGCATCGTGTCGAAGGTGATGAAGAAATGATGTTCGCCGGGTAGCCCATCTTGCGCCACGCCATCAAGCACCTTGCGGATCAGGCCCCGCATGGCGTCATGCATCAGGTTGCCGTAGTCGATGGATTTGGCCATGGAGCTTGCCCTTTCTCTTTCCTTGCCCGCAGCATACGAGATTCTACAGGTAAGAAAAGAGGTCATCCGAGGGCGGATTGCAGGATCAACCCCGAAACCGCCGTCAGAGCCAGCGTTGAAACCAGCCCGCGCCGGACGAGGAAAAGCAAGACGGCAGCCAGTGCGGCCAAGGCCAGGGGCAGGGGATCAAGGCTGCTCCATTGTGGCAGGATCGCACGCGCAGGGCCAAGAGTGAGCCGGTGGGTTTCTGTGAAAAAAACATGCTCAAAAAACCACCAGGACAGCGAGGCAATCACCCCGACCACCGCCGCGGTAATCGCATGCAGAGCAGATGACAGGCGCGGGCGTCCGGAGACCCATTCGACATAGGGAGCGCCGGCGAAAATCCATAAAAAACAAGGAATAAATGTTACCCAAAGCGTGACGAGCGCGCCGGCAAATCCGCCCCAGGATCCCAGTGGCGTTGCCGCCATAAAGCCAACGAATTCTGTCACGAGAATTAACGGGCCGGGTGTGGTCTCCGCCAGTCCCAAGCCGTCGAGCATCGCCTCGGGTGTCAGCCAGCCGCGCCCCTCGACCACCTCTTGCGACATATAGGTCAGCACGGCATAGGCGCCGCCGAAGGTCACCACCGCGAGTTTGGAGAAGAAGATGCCAATCTCAAGAAGCCTGTTCTGCCCCAGAGCCCAGAGCGCCAGCAGAGGCCCCGCCCAGAGGCTGCCCCAGATCGCCAGCGTCCTTGGCAAATGGGCTGCACTCGGTGCCTCCTGTGCGCCTGTCGGGGCGGCCTTTGGTGCGGTCAGCGCGCCATAGAGGGCGGCCAGAAGGACCACGGCAGGAAAGGGTAGAAAGTCGGTCGTGAGCACCACGAAGGCGGCCAGTGCCAGAGCCCGGCGGTCCCAACGGCCAAGCGCTTTCTTCGCGAGCCGAAACAAGGCTTGCAGCACGACCACGGTGACAGTGGCTTTTACGCCGATGAACAGCGCCGCAGTGAGTGAAGCCGTGCCGAAACGGGCATAGAGGGCGCTCAGCACCAGTATGGTCAGCGCGCCGGGCAGTACAAACAGAAGTCCGGCAACGATCCCGCCGGGCACACCGCGCAGGCGCCAGCCGCAATAGGTAGCCAACTGCATGGCCTCGGGTCCTGGCAGCATCATGCAAAAGGACAGGGCTGAAAGAAAACCGTCTTCGCTCAGCCAGCGGCGCTCCTCGACAAGCTCGCGGTGCATCACCCCGATCTGTGCAGCAGGTCCACCAAAGGACATCAGCCCGATACGGGAAAAGGTGGTCAGGAAATCGGCCAGAGGGATCATGACGGCAGAGCCTCGGTCAGGAAGAGAGATGCGTTTCACGCTATGTGCCAATAGAGCATCAAAATTTCATGACAGTCACCTCGGCGTGAAGATCCGGTGACAGATTACAAAGCGTAACAGGCCTGAAAGGAGAGGGAAGTGCAGGTTTCTGTTGCCAGGTACCTGCGAACCCCGCCTTAAGCGGCTAGGCCTAAGGGCTTAGATTTCGATATTTCGCACAGCTTACGCTGCGAGAGCCATCGGAGCTTTGTTGTCGTTTGCAACTAGCTTAAGTGAACCGATAACGGTGGTATCTCACCGAGACAAAGCAAACCCCTTTAGACGTCCGTCGATCCTATTTCGTCCCCATGATCCAATCTCTTGCCAACCTCAAACGACGGTTGAAGAGAGGTATTTGGTGGAGACGCCGGGTACCGCCCCCGGGTCCGATCCGCTTATTACGAGCGCGTTTATGTCCATAGTCGGGTTGCCCCGACAGATCTTAGTTAGGGTGTTTGTCGCCGGGGTTCAAGGGGGCGATTACTGAGTGGGCGAGCGGAGCCGCTGTCCGCAGTCATGTCTGGCCGGGCGCTGTTCTATGGTTGCCCTCAGACCTGAATTTTTTGCCAAATTACCGCAATACACAACCGAATGATTGAAAAATCGGGGAAAAATTCGGCTTTGGACGGATTGCCACGCTTTTGCCGCATTGTGCTCCTCAAAGAGACACGCTGAGTTTCCACTATTGTCATGACGACTATTGTTGTGACGACGTGTTGGAAGTGGGTTCCCTTAGATCAATCTATCTGCTGGCAGGGCCTGTATCGCCCGATATTGCCCGCTGGGGTTTGGGAAAGATGAGAATGGTGACAAACAGTTTTATCACGCGCCGCGAACAGAACGAAACGTCTTTTCGACCGGTGCCGCTGCAGCAGATCCTGTGCCGCCGAAGGTCGGCCTTCTGGCGCGGAGAAGACGGATCTGCCACCATTGAATTTGCCCTCTGGCTGCCCATTCTGGCCGGCCTTGTTATGCTGGCGACGGACGCCACGCTGCTGATGCATGAACAGACCTATCTGTCACAGGTGTCACGCGATGCCGCGCGGATGGTGGCTGTCGGCGACAAGACCGTGGAAGAGGCGCAGAGTTTTGCCGTGACACGGCTGGGAACCGACAAAACCTATACGGTATCGGTGGTCGAGGATGACGATTTCGTCGTGGCCAGTGTGTCGGTGCCTTTTTCGGATGTGATCATTTTCAGCGGCCCGTTTTCGGGGGCGGCAGAGCTGACAGGGGATGTGTCCATGTGGATTGAATCTTCTGGCGAAAATGTAGGAGAAAGCTCATGAGACGCGACACTTTCTCACGGCGGTTTGCGTCGAAAGCTGACGGATCGGGTACGATTATGTCTCTGTTTTTCCTCGTGACCATTGCGCTGATTGCTGGCATTGCTATCGACGGGGCCAACGGGTGGCGGTCGCGAGACCGTTTGCAGATTGCTGCGGATTCCGCTGCGCTGGTCGCAGCCGCCCATGTCGACGATCTGGCCACGGCGCGCAGCCTTGCCAAAGAGGCGGCCTCGCGCAACCTGCACGGCGATGAGACGGTAGTCACTGACACGGATATCGTCTTTGGCACATGGGATGAAGAAACCGACCGGTTCGTTGCTCTGAGCGAAGATGAGGCGGCTGAAACCCCTTATGAGGTTGTGCAGGTAACGGCACAGCGGACGGCGGCCCGCGCAAACACCGTTGGCACCTATCTGCTGCGGCTTGCGGGCGTCAGTGAATTCGAAATGAATGCCGTGTCCTATGCGGTGTCGACCTCGAAGCCGGCCACGTCCAGTGGGGTGGACCCCAAGGCCTGCTCGGCCGGGACGTTTATCAGCACAGGTTCGATTGCCTCTGGCGGCGGCAACTCCTTTGACGGGGATGTCTGTTTCTATGGCGCGGATCGCGTGTCTTTTGGGGGCAACGATTATTTTTCCGAAGACGTTCGTGTCATGGCAGACGACATCAATACGATCGCGATCTATTCGCCCCGGCCGGACAGCGCGCCGATAGAAGATATCAAGGTGGAAGGACAGCTTGAGCCCGTGTTCCTGCCAAAGATGGACAGCCTGTTCAACGAGCGCTGGAATGCCTTTTATGGCCACGCAGGCGAAAGCTACGGTGGCGATTTGGTGCCCGATTTCGTCAAGGATCCGGCAACAGGCACCGCGAAAATCGTTCAATATGATGGCTGGTGGTCGATCAAGCGCAACCAGATCGAACCCTACACTATTTACGTTGTGAATGGCGGGGCGCAATTTGGCGGCAATCTTGATGCCCATAATGTGATGTTCATGGTCAACGGGTATTTCGGTACCGGTGGTGGCCACAATCTGCAGTTCTACGACGTCTATATTTTTGGAACACAGATCGGTCTGGCAGGCAACGTGCAATGGGGCGATCCGGAGATCGTCTGCAACGAAAAACGCTATTCGGTCTACCTGATGGCAAAGAACTCGATCAGTATGGGTGGCTGGGGCAACCAGACACGGATCGACGGGATTGTTGTGGCCGCGCCGACCATCCAGCCGGGGGGCGGTTTGTTGGGTACACATATCTACATGGAAAGCTCGAACAATTTCAACATTGGTGGCGCCTGGGATGTCTCGGAATGCTCTGTTGACCGGCTGTCGTCCTATTGGCGTCTGCCGGGAGTGAACAACACCTCGCCCTCGTCGCGCTATCACAGCGCCAAGCTCAAACAGTAGCGCCAGAGACGGACGACGACGGACGATAAGAAAACCGCCGCGCTCGATATGAGTGCGGCGGTTTTGTCTTTGAGATTTGCAGAACGGTCTGGGTCACGGCGATACCACCGTGGCCCGGTTGTGCATCAAAAGCCCGCTTTGATCTTCTCGAACTCGGCGGATTGCTTTTCACGCAGCTCAACCGACATCGGCAGCTGGGCAAGGATCGGAGCGTCGATCGGTTCCAGGCCGCCGGCCTCCAGAGCCTCTTCGCCCAGGGTCGCCAGGCCTTCGCTGTTGGAAATGCCATAGCCTGCGTCCATCAGCGTTGCCGCGTTGGAGGCGTCGAGGAACCCATTGAGATAGTCGTAGGCTTTTGCTTCCGACCCCGGTGCATCCTTAAGGTTTACATAGCCACAAAGCCAGAGCGAAGACCCTTCGGTTGCTTCACGCTGGAAACCGACCGGAAAACCTTCGTCAACCAGCGTCGGATAGGTTTCGTTCCAGGCCCAGGAAATCAGCACTTCGCCGGTTGCCATAAGCTGGGCCAGTTCCGCGGGATCGGTCCAATAGGTGCGCAGGTTCGGGTGAACTTCACGCAACCAGTCGGAGGCGGCCTTGAATTGTTCATCCGTCGCCGTTGTCCAATTGGTTGTGCCGGTGGCCAGATAGGCCAGCGCATAGGCATCGTCGACGTTGTCGGGCAGGGTCATGCGACCGGCGTATTTCGGGTTCTTAAAGACCTGAAGCGACGCGACATCCTCTGCCGGAACTTCATCGGTGTTGTAGGCGATCGCAGTCGAGCCGAAGTCGGTCGGAATGAAATAGGCGCTTTCTGCGGCCACGTCGCTGCCCAGCAGGTTGCTGTCGAGCTTGGCGAACTCGGTGATTTTGCTGGTGTCCCACGGCTCAAGAATGCCGCTTTCTTCCCATTTTTTCACGGAGCCGGCGCAAACATGGCTGACGTCGGCCTTGAACCCGGAAACGAGCTTTTGCAGGGCTTCGTCTTCTTCCCCGAAGAACGCGAAAGAAGGCTGGTCACCATTCTTTTCTTCATATTTGGTGTGGAAAGCGGGGTCTTCGAAACCGGAATAGTCGAAAACCAGCAATTCCGGATCCTGCGCAACGGCGGCTCCGGCCAGTGCCGCGAGCGCGACAGAACCAAAAAGCAGTTTGGTGACGTTCATGAGGGTCTTCTCCCTGAAAATGGACCATGTTTGGAACAAGACGCTATCAGGCGTTTGAACCTTTGCAAGCAAGATTCCCATGAGTGCTGGGGGATGGGAGCGTTCCTCTTAAATTTGATCAGATTATGAGCAGGGCATGTCCTGAGCCGCGCTCATCCCTCGCTCAAAGCCGTGTGCAGCGTTTGATCCCGCAGATAATCCATCAAAATCTCAAGCCGCGCCCCCACACGTGCCTCCAGAGCCTCCACCATGGCCTCATGCAGCGAAATCACTGCGTCACGGTCGCGTTGGCGATAAGTGAGTATGTTCATCAAAGGCTCGATCCCTTCGACCGCCGCAGCTAATTGCCAGGACAACACTGGATTGCCCGCCGCATCCACAAGCGCACGGTGAAACGCCACATCTGAGGCGCAAAAGGCTTCGTCTGACAGTTCCGGGTCCTTTTGCCGACTGATCTCTGCGCGCATCTTGTCGAGATGCCGCGCTTGGCGGTGCTTGGCCGCCAGCCGTACACAGCCACGCTCAAGGGCAAAGCGCGCCTCGCAGGCGGTGGTAATATCCACCCCATTCAATGTGATGAGGAGCGTGGCGCTTGAGGCCATCTGGGCATAAGCATCCTGAAATGTCAGACGATTGACAAAAGCCCCCCCGGTGGCACCGCGTTTGGTGCGGATCAGACTTTGTGCGGCAAGCCGTTTCAACGCCTCACGCACAGTGGCCCGTGACACGCCATGCGCCTCTGAAAGTTCCGACTCAGAGGGTAGGCGATCATCGGCCACCAAGGCACCTTTCAGGATGTCCTGACGAATTCGCTCGGCAATGGCAGCGGATAAATCCGTTTGTTTTAGAGGGTTTGATAAATTGTCAGACATTTGACTTGCCACTGAGATAAATTGTCTGACATTTATGGGTGAGAGTATGAAAAAATGCAAGATTGAAAGGAGGACCCAATGCGCGCCCTGATCATGGAGCAAAATGACGACGGTCTCGCCGAACCGCATATCAAAGATATTCCCGAGGCCGATTTGCCTGAGGGCGACGTCTTGGTGCGGGTGGAATATTCCACGCTGAACTACAAAGACGGGCTGTGCCTGTCGCCCAAGGGCGGTGGCCTTGTGCGCAATTATCCTCATGTGCCTGGAATTGACTTTGCCGGTGTGGTGGAGGCGTCGGACACCCCGGAGTTTGCCCCGGGCGACCGGGTGATCCTGACCGGGTGGCGCGTGGGTGAGATTCATTGGGGCGGCTATGCCGAGAAGGCGCGGGTGAAAGCCGATTGGCTCGTGCCCTTGCCCGAGGGCATTTCCACGCGTCAGGCGATGGCGGTCGGCACTGCAGGGCTGACGGCCATGCTGGCGGTTCTGGCGCTTGAAGATCACGGTCTGCGCCCGGAACAGGGGCCTGTTCTGGTAACTGGCGCCTCGGGCGGGGTTGGGTCGGTCGCCACGGCGATCCTGTCGCGTCTGGGCTATGAGGTGGCCGCCGTGACCGGACGCCCGGAAAGCGCAGATTATCTAAAGCATTTGGGGGCCAGTCAGATTGTGCCGCGCGAAGATCTTAATGAGGTCATCAAACGCCCACTGGAGCGTGAAACCTGGGGCGGCTGCATCGACGCGGTCGGCGGTGCGATGCTGGCACGGGTTCTGGGTCAGATGAAGGCCCGCGCTTCGGTGGCTTCGGTTGGGCTCGCCGGGGGGACGGACCTGCCTGCCAAGGTGACGCCTTTCCTCCTTCGCGGCATCAATCTGCTGGGTATCGATTCCGTGACCGAGCCAAAAGAAAATCGCATCCGCGCCTGGAACCGCATCGTGACGGATTTGCCCGTCACAAAGCTCGAAGAGATGATCCAGGAGGCAACTCTTGCGGATGTGCCTGCCTTGGGGGCCGCGATCCTGAAAGGGCAAGTCAAGGGCCGCGTCGTGGTGACCGTGCCTGATGAGGTTCCAGCCAATGAGGGCTGAGGGAGATTCAGCCCGCAAAGCGTACAGAGTGCGCTGACATGGCAAGATAAAATAGAAAGATAAAACCGGAAGACGCGCCCTTGGTCCTTTTCAAGGGCGCGTTTTCCTTTTAACGCTTGCGCCATGGATATCATGACGCTTCTTCCCTTCGTGGCCCTCATTGCGGGCATTGGTGCTTTCGCGGGCGTTCTGGCCGGACTTTTGGGGGTGGGGGGCGGCATCGTTCTGGTTCCGGCCTTCTACTATGCCTTCTACGGTCTGGGCTACGGATCGCCGCAGTTGATGCAAATCTGTCTGGCGACATCTCTGGCGACCATCATCGTGACCTCGATCCGCTCGTTGTCTTCGCACCACAAGAAAGGTGCGGTGGAATGGAGCATTTTGAAGAGCTTTGCCCCCGGCATCGTGGTGGGCGCCATCCTCGGCGTGCTTGTGGCCTCCAGCCTGCGGTCGGCCACCTTACAAATGATTTTCGGGGTCGTCGCGATCCTGATCGGTCTCTATATGGCGTTTGGTAACAGTGCCTGGCGACTGGGGGATCAGATGCCCAAAGGGCTGGTGCGTGTCGTGATTTCGCCCCTGATCGGGTTCCTGTCCGTGTTGATGGGCATCGGCGGCGGCTCCTTCGGGGTGCCGACAATGACGCTCTACGGGGTGCCGATCCATCGCGCGGTGGCCACGGCCGCGGGCTTTGGTGCGATTATCGCCATTCCTTCGGTCATCGGGTTCCTTTTTGTCGACCTGCCAGCCGAGGTCACACCTCCCTTCACTGTCGGGGCTGTGAACATCGCAGCATTCCTTGTGGTTATTTGCATGACGCTGATCACCGCACCCATTGGGGCGAAAATCGCCCACGCCATGGACCCGAAGCCGTTGAAACGGGTGTTTGGAGGCTTTCTGATCCTTGTCGCGCTCAACATGCTGCGCAAGGCAGTAATGGGCTGAGTTTGAGTATTTTTCAGCAAAGGAAACGGGTCTCCTTTGCTATGAAAATACTTATTTCAGACGTTTGATCCGGGCCGCACGTCCGCCGCGTCTTTTCGTCGGTGCGGGCTGGCGCTCTGGCAACTCCTCCATGATCCTGCGCCGCTCTGTCTGTGACATGCGTGACCACTGCGCGATCTCATCAATCGAGCGGGCGCAGCCCAGACACAGACGCGTGTCAGGATGGATCTGACACACTTTGGTGCAGGGGCTTTCGATCTCTTCGCGTTTCCAGATTTCGTCACTCATTGCGGCAGGCCGTTACAGATGACCCATGCGATCAAGCGCACCCTGCAGGATCACCCCGGCGGCCACCTGGTCGATTTTGGCGGCTCGTTTCGCGCGGCTCATATCCGCCTCAAGCATGGCGCGATCAGCGGCAACCGAAGACAGGCGTTCGTCCCAGAAGGTGATCGGCAGGTCGGTAAGCTGCCCGAGATTACGAGCAAAGGCACGGGTTTTCTGGCAGCGCGGGCCTTCGCTGCCGTCCATATTGCGCGGCAGACCAAGAACGATGCCGCGCACCTCACGCGATTTCAGAAGCGCCAGAAGCGCTTCGGCATCTGTGGTGAATTTCTTGCGCCGGATCGTGTCGACCGGTGTGGCCACGGACCAGAGCCTGTCCGAAATCGCCACGCCGATGGTCTTGTCGCCAAAGTCCAATCCGGCCAGCGGAGACATCGGCGGCACGATCCCGCGAAATTCGGAGATGTCGTCAGTGATCACGCTCATTGCACAATCCCCGCGCGTTCCGCACCTGCGCGCACAGTGGCCAGAGCGGCAGGGTCGGCCCCGAAGATGACCTGCGCTTCGCCCCAGATCGCCGTGGCCCGCTGGGTTTCCCCCAGAATGGCCAGTGAGGAAATCAGGCGCGACCATTCTTCGGGGGTACCGCCCTCATTTGCCAAACGCGCCGACAGACCTTCGACCATGCCCCTGATCACCTCCTGCCGGTCTTCCGGGCTCATGTCGGCCATGGCCTCGACATCGGCTTGCGACGGGCCGGGCAGTGCGGCATTTCCTAGAGGCGGCAGGCTGTAGCGAATGCCCGCAATCTGTGCAACCTGTTCGATCTGCGTCCGGATCGGCGCCACCCATGGGTCGGTGGGGGCGGAGCTGGCCAGAAGCGGCTGCCAGAGTTTGAACGTCATGTCCGGGCGACCGGTCTGGCCGAACATCAGCCCGGAATAATAGAGCGCCGTGCCATTTTGCGGGTCGCGCTGCAGCGCCTTGGTGAGCGCATCTTCCGCCTCCGGCGACACATAGCCGCCTGCAGCAAGGATCATCATATCGGCAAGATTTGCGTAGTCCTCAGCGCTGGCCGCCGGGCCCTTGATGCGGATCACCTCTTGCTGGGCCTCGTAGCCGCGCCGGTAATTGCCCACGGCCGCCTCGTTGCGGGCCAGCAGGATATGCCCCTGCAAATCATCAGGACGCATTTCAAGCGCCGTGCGCAATTGCGTCAGCAGTTCTGTCAGCCGTTCGTCGGGCTCCTGAACCGGCGGCGAAGGTGGGCGGATGGTTTCGATCTCATCCTGAGAGGGGCGCGTGGCCCGGGTTTCAGCGGCGTCTGCGATGCGCTTTTGCAAGGGCAGGTCTTCATATTGCGGCGTGCCAATCTCATAATAGAGCCAGACAGAACCGCCGATGGTGAGCGCCGCCACCACAATGGCCGCTATCCAGGAGCCGCGACGGGTCTTCGCGGAAGCAGCTTCGCGATGTTTGTCGGCGTCCAGAATGCGCCGGGACACCTCGGTGCGCGCCCGTTTGGCGTCTTCTTCGCTCAGGACCCCTCGTGCAAGATCCTTTTCCACGTCGCGCAGCTGGTCGCGATAGACCTGCAATTCAATGTCCGCGGTATCCTGCGTTTGCTCAGAGACACCGCGTCCACGCCAGAGCGCGAAGGCGATCGGGGCGACAGCAAGACAGGCGAGCGCCGAAGCGATGATCCAAAAGGCCATAAGAGATCCATAAAAGGTCAGTTTCGACGCCAAGGTTTAGCGATGCAACTGCGCTGGTGGAACCCCCAATGACGCGGGTGTGACCGAATGGCCCGGCGTGGAGAAATGACTTTGATCGGAAAAGAGCGGGAACTTTTAACTGTTTTCCGGCGTTTGAAGGTCAGAGAGTTTAGTCAGTTGAGGAAAGGAAACATCATGTCGCATGATGAGGAACAGAAATCTGGCCTGACGGCGAGTTTGGCCTTTCTTGTCGGGGCGCTTGCAGTCATCGTGGCGGGCCTCGTTTGGTATGCGGTCAGCGGCGGCGACTTGCCGGCCTTCGCCGCGGATGAACCCGAGATTCAGATTGATCTGCCGGATTAACTTCGGACTTGGGTGATCTTTGAACACCCGATGTTCGGGGATTTATGGAACGATTCCGCCTTTCGCTCTTGACCCCGGACGATCAGCGGCTCAGGTATAACCTGACAGAAACGCACAACTTCTGAATTATGGAGGCCCCAATGGCTTTTGAACTTCCCGATCTTCCCTATGCCCATGATGCTCTTGCCGATCTCGGCATGTCCAAAGAGACGCTCGAGTATCACCACGACCTGCACCACAACGCTTATGTCACAACCGGCAACAAGCTGATCGCAGGCACCGAATGGGAAGGTAAATCCGTCGAAGAGATCATCAAAGGTACCTACGACGCCAACGCAGTGGCCCAAAATGGCATCTTTAACAACGCCTCGCAGCACTGGAACCACACCCAGTTCTGGGAAATGATGGGTCCGGGTGAAAAGAAAATGCCGGGCGAGCTGGAAAAAGCTCTGGTTGAATCTTTTGGCTCCGTCGACAAGTTCAAAGAAGAATTCGCTGCCGCTGGTGCCGGTCAGTTCGGCTCCGGCTGGGCATGGCTCGTGAAAGATACCGATGGTGCGCTGAAAGTGACCAAAACCGAAAACGGCGTGAACCCGCTGTGCTTCGGTCAGACCGCGCTGCTGGGCTGCGACGTCTGGGAACACTCCTACTACATCGATTTCCGCAACAAACGCCCGGTCTACCTGTCGAACTTCCTCGACAAGCTGGTGAACTGGGAAAACGTCGCTTCCCGCATGTAATTTGCGAGATTGCGTTGACGATTTGGGGCGTGCCATCCGGCGCGCCCTTTTTCGTTGCGCCGGTTTACATTGAACCGGTTTTTATTGCGTTTGCGGCCCTGCAATGAGACATGGGAACGGCGCGAGATGACGAGTGGAGAAAGCGATGCAACAGATCCCGAACGCCTGGACCATGGACCCCGAGACGCTGGCCGCGGCCCGGGACCTGCGTCACGAGCTGCATCGGTTTCCCGAGGTGTCTGGCGCAGAACACGAGACCGCCGCGCGCATCGCAGCGCAGATGTCGGCGCTGGGGGCCGAGGTCCACAGCGGCCTTGGTGGCACGGGAGTTGCGGCTGTCTTTGGGGCGGGCTCCAAAACCCTGATGATCCGCGCTGAACTGGATGCGCTGCCGATCACAGAGGCGCAAGGACCGGCACATCGTTCGGAAATTGACGGTGTGGGACATTTGTGCGGCCATGACGGCCATATGGCGACTTTGTTCGCGGTCGGCAGGGGGCTGTCTCGTCATCGGCCCGACTGCCGTGTGGTGTTGCTGTTCCAGCCAGCAGAGGAAACCGGGCAGGGCGCGCGGCAGGTTCTGGAAGACCCAGCCTTTGCGGCACTGAAACCCGATATGGCGATTGCCCTGCACAACCTGCCGAAAATGCCGCTTGGCGCTGTGGCGCTGCGTGAGGGGCCTGTGGCCTGCGCCTCGCGTGGGCTGACCATTCGGCTGTCCGGACAGACCTCGCATGCGGCCCGTCCGGAAAACGGGCAATCGCCTGCGGCGGCGCTCTCGGCGTTATTGCCTGCGCTGGCGGCCCTGTCGCGCGATGTGCCCACCGAAGATCCGGCGTTTCGTCTGGCGACGGTGACCCATGCGCGCCTTGGCGTGCCCTCTTTCGGCATTGCGCCGGGGGAGGCGGTGATACAGGTTACCTTGCGCACTCTTTTGAACGCGGAGATGGCAGCCCTTGAAACTGAGGCCCGATCTCTGGTGGCGCAGCAAGCTGCGGAGTTTGCACCGGAAATTACCGTGCACGAAGCTTTCAGCCACTCCGTCAATGCGCCCGAAGCGACGGCGTTGCTGCAAGCCGCCTGCGCGGAGATGCCAAAAGCGGAGGGGATGATCCCCATGCGCGCTTCCGAGGATTTCGGTCTGTTCGGAACGGAAATTCCCGCCGCCATGGTGTTTCTCGGCTCCGGGGAAACCCAGCCAGAGCTGCACAATCCGGATTTCGATTTTCCAGATGATCTGATCGGGATTGGCGCGGAGATGTTCTTGCGGGCCATTGCACTGTTTGCGCAAGACTGAGCGCAGGGGAGCGGGCAGGCGCAAAGCCAGATCTCCCCAGGTATGAGCCCCTGTGCAAATTCAGGGCTTGCGCGGCGCGCGGGAATGCCGCTCTGTCGCCCTGCATGCGAGGACAATCATGACCGAAACACAAAAAGGCTGGGCTGCGCTGCTTGCCGCCCAAACCCTCTGGGGGTTGGCGCCGCTCTATTACAAGGTTCTGGGCCCCGTGCCCGCCCTTGAAGTGCTGGCACACCGTACTGTCTGGACGCTGATCCTATTTGGCGGCTGGATCGCGCTGCAGGGGCGCTTGGACGATCTGTGGCGGTTGATCACCGGGCCACAGGCGCTGAAGGTGATCGGGGCCTCTGTGATGGTGTCGATCAACTGGGGGCTGTTCATCTATTCCGTGCAATCCGGACACACGCTGCAGGCCGCCTTCGGCTATTACATCTTTCCACTGGTCGCAACATTGGCGGGGGTCGTGTTCTTCCGTGAACGTCTGCGGGGCTTTCAGTTTCCGGCGATCGTTCTTGCGGGTGTTGCCGTTCTCGTGCTGGGGTTTGGTCTGGGAGCCTTGCCGTGGATTTCCCTGGCGCTGGCCGTCACCTTTTCGCTCTACGGGGTGATCAAGAAAGCGTTGAACGTCGGCCCCAATCTGTCGGTCACCGCCGAAGTGCTTTTTGTGGTGCCTCTGTCCGCCATTTATCTGTTCGGCGCCCATGTCTATGGCTGGGGGAGTTCACAGACGATGGCAGCGGGCGTGTTTGGCCAATCACTGAAACAGTCGCTGCTGCTGATGGCAGGCGGGCTGGTGACGGGCGTGCCGCTGATCCTGTTTACCGCCGCCGCCCGACGTTTGCCGCTGACCATTGTCGGCATGGGCCATTACTGGAATTCGACGATCCAGTTCGGTCTGGCGGTTCTGGTCTTCTCCGAACCGTTCACCCAATGGCATGCCATCGCGATGCCGATGATATGGCTCGCCTTGGCGCTCTACACCATCGAGGCGCTGCGGCAGGAACGTCAGGTGCGGCGTGCACGCAGGGCCGCGACCAGTTCGGGCACGGTTTCGACGGTCTCGAAATAACCAGCGGTTTCACCAGTCGCAAATCCCTGGGCGACGATATGGTCGATCAGTGACGTGAGGGGTGTCCAGTATCCATCTGTGGACAATAGAAAAATCGGTTTTTCATGCAGGCCGATCTGTTTCCAGGTGAGTACTTCGAAAAACTCGTCGAGCGACCCGGCACCACCGGGCAGCACCACGATGGCGTCGGAGTTCATGAACATGACCTTTTTGCGCTCATGCATGTTTTCGGTGATCACGAAGGTCGTCAGATCGCGTTTGCCTTTTTCCTTGCCCAGCAAATGGGTGGGGATGACGCCAAAGGTTTCCGCCCCGTTGTCATGGGCTGCACGGGCCACGGCCCCCATCAGACCGACATCGCCCGCCCCGTAGACCAGCCGCCAGCCGTTGTCGGCAATCGCCGTGCCAAACTCGGTGGCCGCCTGCATATAGGCCGGATCCGCACCGGGACGCGAGCCACAGTAGACACAGACAGAAAAAGAGGCAGAACTGGCAGAGAAGGTCATCGCATCACTTTCGGAAAAAGGAAGTCTTTGACCCTTGTTAGCCCCCTTGCTAGGCTGTCTCAAGCCCGGAAAAAAGGGGCGTGGGGACAATTCAGAATAGGACCAGATCAATGGCCAAATCGACTGTATGGATGAAGCCAGCAGCAGGTCTTGTGTCGCTCGGCCTTGTGGCCGGGATCGGATACACGCTTTACGTCGCCTATCCGGGGCGCAGCGATGATGCGATGCGCACTGAAAGCAGACAGGCAGCCCCGGAGACGGCTGTTGCCGTGACAAAGGCAACGCCCGATCCTGTCAGCACGCCGATCCCTGAGGCGTCTGTGAATGATCCCGCGCCAAGTTTCGATGTGGTGCGTGTCCCGCCAGAGGGGATGACAACGGTGGCCGGGCGTGCTGCGCCGGGATCGACAGTGGATATTCTGATCGACGGGCAGGTGATCTCTGAAGCGACCGCGAACGGACGCGGGGAGTTCGTTGCCCTCTTTGATTTGCCAGAGAGTGCAACCCCGCGTGAGATGCAGATTCGCAGCCGTCAGCTCGATGGCGCCGGGGTGATGGGCGCGGAAAGCATCGTGGTGCAGCCGGCACCGACAGCCTCCGGTGAAACGGTGTCAGCCGAGGCCGTTGGCACCCTTGAAGCGGGCGATGAGGGTGGCGGCGGGACAGCCGGTGCTGAGATGGCAGAAGCCACCGGGGCCGCCCTGGGCACTTCTGTTCTGGCGGCGGCTCAGAGCGGTGAGGAGGGCGGGCAAGCGCCCGCCGCAGAGACCCCGACGGTTTTGAAAGCGACGGATGAGGGCATGACCGTGCTGCAGCAACCCGGCACCGACCCCGGTGCGCTGTCGATTGATGCCGTGACCTATGACCCCGAAGGGCGAGTGTTTGTCTCCGGACGCTCCGGCGCAGCGGCGCGATTGCGCCTTTATGTGGATGGGGCGTTCAGCGCACAGGTTTCTTCCGGGCTGGACGGTCAGTGGCGGTGTGAGCTGCCGGATCTGGCGGCGGGAGTCTACACATTGCGTGTTGATCAGGTGACCGCCGAGGGCGTGGTGGAAAACCGTGCGGAATTGCCCTTCAAACGCGAAGATCGTGCGACGCTCGCGGCCCTTGCCCCCGACGGGGACCCCGCGCAGGGGCCAGCAGAGGCAGATGTATCGGCGAGCACGTCCCCGGATGCGGCAGAGCCCGTGCCGCGCCCGCGGATTGCCTCGGTCACCGTCCAGCCGGGTAATACGCTTTGGGGCATTGCCTCGTCCCGCTATGGCGATGGCGTGCTCTATGTGCGTGTCTATGATGCGAACCGCAGTCAGATCCGGGACCCCGATCTGATCTATCCCGGACAAATTTTTGTCCTGCCGGAGGACTGAGTGCCGAGAAGGTCACACATCAGGGAGACGTAGCGACAGGAATGCACGCGACCTGTGTGGCTTATTGGCTTGTGCTGATCGGTCCTTTCCCCCATCTTTGCGTTCTCTTTTGAACGCGACCGAAAGGCAGCCATATGCGCGGCGGACGGCCCATGCACACGACGGAGAGCCCGAACAACGGATGGGCAGTGATCCGTGCGGTGATTCCCTATTTTTGGCCCTCAGAGGGCCGTGCCACCAAACTGCGCGTGGTGCTGGCGTTGTTGTGCCTCTTGGCGGCAAAGCTGGTCACCGTGGCGACGCCGGCGATCTACAAAGGGGCTGTCGACGCGCTGGCGGGTGATGGCACCTCTGCGGCATGGATGTTGGGCGCTGGTGCAGTGGGGCTGACCGTGGCCTATGGCATGGCGCGACTTATGTCGAATGGTTTCAACCAGTTGCGCGATGTTGTTTTTGCACCGGTTGCGCAGGCAGCGCTGCGGCAACTGGCGCTGGAAACCTTCAATCACATTCATGCTCTGTCGATGCGCTATCACCTGACTCGCAAGACCGGCGGGCTGTCGCGTATCATGGAACGCGGAGTGAAGGGCGTTGCCTTCCTGCTGCGTTTTCTGGTGTTTTCCATCGTGCCTTTGGGGCTGGAGCTGGCGATGGTTCTGGCCATCATCTCGCTGGCCTTTGGCCCCGGATATCTGGCGGTTCTCGCAGGCACCATCGGCATCTATATCCTGTTCACCTTCAAGATCACCGAATGGCGGGTGAAGTTGCGCAAGGAGATGAACGATCAGGATACGGACGCCAACCAAAAGGCCATAGACAGCCTGCTGAACTTTGAAACCGTCAAGTATTTCGGCGCCGAACGGCGCGAAGCGCAGCGCTATGATCAGGCGATGCAGGCCTATGAAAGCGCGGCTGTGAAAACGGCCTATTCGCTCGGGTTTCTGAATTTCGGGCAGACGTTTTTTATCACAGCGGGTCTGGTGATCGTCATGGTCATGGCGGCGCTTGGGGTTGAGCGTGGCGAGATGACGGTCGGTGATTTTGTCATGGTGAACGCCTATATGATCCAGATTTCCATGCCGCTGAACTTTCTGGGATCGGTCTATCGCGAAATCCGGCAAAGCCTTGTCGACATGGAGGAAATGTTTGATCTCCTCCATCAGCCCGCAGAAATCACAGATGCGCCGGATGCAAAGGAGCTACAGGTGCAGGGCGGTGCAGTGCGGCTTGAGGGGGTGGAATTCCATTACGACCCGGCACGTCCGATCCTGCATGGCATTGATCTTGAGGTGCCCGCCGGGCGCACCATGGCCATCGTCGGTCATTCGGGGTCTGGCAAGTCCACCATAGGCCGGCTTTTGTTCCGCTTTTACGACGTCACCGGTGGCAGTCTGCAGATCGATGGTCAGGACGTGCGGACCGTGACGCAGGACAGCCTGCATGCGGCTCTGGGTGTGGTGCCGCAGGACACGGTTCTGTTCAACGATACGATCCGCTACAACATTGGCTACGGGCGCGACGGGGCCAGCTTTGACGAGATCGTTGAAGCCGCGAGAAAGGCGCAAATTCATGAGTTTATCATGGGGCTGCCGAAGGGCTATGAAACCCAGGTGGGGGAACGCGGGCTGAAGCTTTCGGGCGGGGAGAAACAGCGGGTGGGCATCGCCCGAACCCTGCTGAAAGATCCGCCGATCCTGCTGCTGGATGAGGCGACCTCTGCGCTTGACACCCAGACCGAACGCGACATTCTGGGGGCGCTCAAGATCGCCGGGGAAGGGCGCACGGTGATCACCATCGCGCATCGGCTGTCGACCATCGCAGATGCTGACGAAATCATCGTGCTGGAAAAAGGCCATGTGGTCGAACGGGGCACCCATGAGGCGCTGTTGAAGCGCAATGGGAAATATGCCGCGATGTGGGCGGCGCAGGCCGAAGATCGCGAGGCGGCTGCATAGACCGGCTGACTGCTTTGCAACAATGGCCAGAAACCCGGTTGCAACTTGACCTTATGTGCGTTTTGATAGCCACCCTTCCCGGAGGCACGCCTTTCTGTGCGAATTCTTGCCGGAGAAGCGCAAATGAAACGGACATAGGAGGGACATATGTCATCCCCGGAAGAGACTGGTCAGCTGATTGACCAGATCGATTACGAAGTTGGACAAGACAATATCGAAACGCAAATTGGGCCGTTCGGCTTTGACATTCATAATCCGGTCTTTCTGATCGCGGCTATCGGGATTGTCCTGTTCGTGGCCGGGACGCTGATCATGCCGGACGCTGCGACCGAGTTCTTCGGTCACCTGCGCAACTGGATCACGGGGCATTTCTCGTGGTTTTTCCTACTGGCAGGCAATATCTTCGTGCTGTTCTGCCTGTTTCTGATCGTCTCGCCGCTGGGCAAAGTGCGCCTTGGCGGCAAAGATGCGACCCCCGATTACGGCTATCCCGGGTGGTTCGCGATGCTGTTCGCCGCCGGTATGGGCATCGGTCTGATGTTCTACGGCGTCTCGGAGCCGCTGACCCATTTTTCGACTTCGGTCGCAGAAGGCGCGGGATCGCCTGACAGCTGGGCACCGTTGGCCGGTGCGCCGGGAGATCAGGTCGCTGCTGCACGTCTCGGTATGGCTGCCACGATCTATCACTGGGCTCTGCACCCCTGGGCGATGTACGCCGTGGTGGCGCTGGCTCTGGGTCTGTTTTCCTACAACAAAGGTCTGCCGCTCTCGGTGCGCTCGGCCTTTTACCCGATCTTCGGCGACTACGTCTGGGGCTGGGTCGGCCATGTGATTGACATTGTTGCAGTCTTTGCGACCCTGTTCGGTCTGGCAACCTCTCTGGGATTTGGCGCCGAACAGGCCACGGCGGGGCTGCATTTCCTCTTTGGCACATCGGACGGGATTGGCCCTAAGGTCATCCTGATCGTGATCATCAGCGGTCTGGCCACGCTTTCGGTCGTCGCAGGTCTTGATGCCGGCGTGAAACGCCTGTCAGAAATCAACATGGGGCTTGCCGCACTGCTGTTGCTGTTCACTTTGCTGGTGGGTCCGACCTTCGTGATCATCAAGGGGTTCTTCACCTCACTGGGCGCCTATCTGGTCGAACTGCCGGCGCTGTCGATGCCGTTCAACCGCAGTGATGCGAACTTCTCGCAGGGCTGGACCGCCTTCTATTGGGCGTGGTGGATTTCCTGGTCACCGTTCGTGGGCATGTTTATCGCCCGCGTGTCGCGTGGCCGGACCGTGCGTGAATTCATCACCTGCGTGCTGATCATTCCGTCGATCGTTTGTGTGCTTTGGATGTCCGTTTTTGGTGGCACCGCCATTCAACAGGTCATTCAGGACGGCTTTACCGGCGCTGCCGAAGCCGGGCTGCCGCTGCAGCTGTTCGAGATGCTCAGCCAGTTGCCGCTGGCCGGGATCACCTCGCTGATCGGCATCGTGCTGGTGATTGTGTTCTTTGTGACCTCATCGGACTCCGGGTCGCTGGTGATCGACACCATCACCGCAGGCGGCAAAACCGATGCGCCGACGCCGCAACGTGTGTTCTGGTGCATCTTCGAGGGGCTGGTGGCCATCGTGCTGCTGCTAGGGGGCGGTCTTGCCGCGCTTCAGGCCATGTCGGTGACGACGGGTTTCCCCTTTGCGGCCTTGCTGCTTTTGATGTGCGTGGCGATTGTGATCGGTCTGCGTCAGGAGCGTAAGCTCGGCAACTGACCCGTTTTGCCGGAACGCGTTATTGAAACCGCCCGCTGTGTTCTGTGGGCGGTTTTTTTATTGATCCACTTATGGTTATCACACGTAATGCCTGAAAAAGAGGTGTGATGTGACAGCAATCTGGTGGCTGCGCCGCGATCTGCGGCTTGATGACAATCCGGCACTCCGCGCTGCGGCCAAGGCCGGGCAGGTGCTGCCGGTGTTCATTTGCGATGACAGCGTTGAGCGCCTAGGCGCCGCCCCGAAATGGCGGCTTGGCCTTGGTTTGGAAGCGCTGATCCAGCGGATCGAGGCGCAGGGCGGTCAGGTGTTTCTGCGCCGGGGTGCTGCCCGTGACATCCTGCTGGAGCTTGCACAGGCCATTGGCGCCGATACGGTGGTTTGGAACCGGCTCTACGACGGGGCGGCGATTGAGCGTGACACAGCGGTGAAGACCGCCCTGCAAGAGGCCGGTCTGTCCGTGCAGTCATACAACAGCCATCTGCTGTTCGAACCCTGGACGGTCGAGACCAAGAGTGGCGGCTACTATAAGGTTTATTCTCCCTTCTGGCGCGCGGTCTGCGATCGCCCTGTGGCCGCAGCGCACGCCGCGCCAAACGTCGATTGGGCCAGCCCGTCCGAGGTGCAGACTGATCCCGTGTCGGATTGGGCCCTGGGAGCCGGGATGCAGCGCGGAGCCGGGGTGGTGCAGGCGCATTGCCGGATCGGGGAAGACGCCGCGCAGGCGCGACTGGACCAGTTCATGGGATGTCATGTCGCCGACTACAAGGCGCGCCGCGACTTCCCGGCCGAACCTGTGTGTTCCGGCCTGTCGGAAAACCTCACCTATGGCGAAATCTCTCCACGCCGGATCTGGGCTGCAGGGCAGGCCGCACGCGAAGCCGGAGAGCCCGGTGCAGAGCACTTTCTGAAAGAACTGGTCTGGCGCGAGTTCGCTTATCACCTGCTGTTCCACGAGCCGAGCCTGCCGGAGGACAATCACCGGGAGGGTTGGGATGATTTTCCATGGCGTGGTGACAGCGAAGACGCCGACCGCTGGCGGCGCGGCTGTACCGGCATCCGGTTTGTCGATGCGGCCATGCGCGAACTCTATGTCACCGGCACAATGCACAACCGGGCGCGAATGATCGTGGCCTCTTTCCTGACCAAACATCTGCTGACCGACTGGCGGCTGGGCAGGGCGTGGTTCGAAGACTGCCTGATCGATTGGGATCCGGCCTCGAATGCTATGGGATGGCAATGGGTGGCCGGATGCGGCCCGGACGCAGCCCCCTATTTTCGCGTCTTCAATCCAGATGGTCAGGCGGAAAAATACGACCCAGAGGGCACTTACAGGCACCGCTGGATCGCGGAAGGCGAGGACACTCCCAGTGACACGGCGCTGTCCTTCTTTGATGCGGTGCCCAAATCATGGGCGGTGTCGCCCGGGGATGCCTATCCGGCACCGATCATTGATTTGCGCAAAGGACGTGAACGCGCGCTGGCGGCCTATGAGGCGCGAAAGGGGTGACGGATGGATATTTCACGCTAATATTCCAAGCCAAGGGGTTCAAAAGAACCTGCCTTCAAAAACAGGCGCAGAGATTCCAGGGGGACGACATGCTCAATCCGGACACGTCATCGCAGGCGACATCAAAGGTGCTGACCTCGACCGAGGGGCAACCGGACCTGCCACGCTATTTCACACAGGTTTACGATATCGCCTCTGAGATGGCGCGCGGGCGGCTCGATTTCATGATGCCGGACGGACGTGTGTTCCGGGCCGAGGGCAAAGCGCCCGGTCCGGTGGCAGAGCTGCACATTCATTCTCCCGATGTTTTTGCCCGGCTCATCCGCGAAGGCGATCTGGGGTTCTGCGAAGATTATCTCGATGGCGGCTGGTCCACCCCGGATTTGCAGGCCTTCATGGATCTGCTGCATGCCGACAATGACGATCTCTATGACGGCTTTCCGGGCATGGCCTTTATCCGGGCCTATGAACGGTTGCGGCATTGGGCCAATTCCAACTCCAAGCGTCAGGCGAAAAAGAATATTTCTTATCACTATGATTTGGGAAATGACTTCTACAGCCTGTGGCTCGATGACACGATGACCTATTCTTCTGCGCTGTTTGAGAGCGGTCAGGAGAGTCTGGAACAGGCACAGATCCAGAAATACGCCTCGCTCGTCGATGAAATGGGCGTCAAGGAAGGCGACCATGTGCTGGAAATCGGCTGCGGCTGGGGCGGCTTTGCCGAATATGCCGCAGGCACGCGCGGGCTGCGGGTAACCGGGCTGACGATTTCGCAAGAACAGTTTAACTTTGCAAAAGAACGCATTGAAAAGGCGGGGCTTTCAGATCGTGTCAAGCTTAAGCTTCAGGACTATCGCGACGAAGAGGGCCAATATGACGGCATTGCCTCCATCGAGATGTTCGAGGCCGTGGGCGAAAAATACTGGCCGATCTACTTTCAGAAGGTGCGTGAATGCCTGAAACCCAATGCCAATGCGACGTTGCAGATCATCACGCTGCAGGACCGCCGCTTTGAAACCTACCGAAAATCCGTTGACTTCATTCAGAAATACATTTTTCCCGGCGGCATGCTTCCGAGCCCCTCGGCCTTGAAAGAACAGATATCTCAGGCCGGGCTTGGTTTCGTCCAGAGCAAAGAATTTGGTGAAAGTTACAGCCACACGCTGCGCCGCTGGTACGATGTGTTCAACGCGCGCTGGGATGATGTCGCCGCGCTTGGTTTTGACGACCGTTTTCGGCGGATGTGGAATTTCTACCTGACCTCTTGCGCTGCGACCTTCCACAGTGGCAATTGTGACGTGACACAGATCACAATGACAAGACCGAGCAGCTGACAATGCCCACCGCCGCAAAACTGAGTGCCGCCATCTGGTTTGCCCTGTTGGCGTGGTTTGCGGCGGAGCTGAGCAAGGGGCATATGGACGACAACATGCGTTTTGGCGCCATGTCCCTGATTTGTGCGGGCTTCGGGGCGGTGATCGGCTGGGTGTTTCTTGGACGGCGGGCCGGTGCGGCGATGCAAACCGCGCTCGGCTTTGGCCTGACCGCATCCGCGCTTATGGCCTTTGGGTCCGTGTTCTATTTCGCCTTCGAACAAATGATCCACCGCTCATGGGATCAACGCTATCGCGATGCCGCCCATGCGTTGAACGGCTTTGGGGATCTGTTTGTGCAATATGGTGCCTTTGCCGTACAAGCCGATGTTCTGGCCACGCTTGTGGTGGGCGGGCTGTTTGGCGGCTGGCTGACAGAGAAAGTATCCCAAAAATGGTCCTGAAAGATCCCTTCGCCGATTTGGCGCAGCACTATACGCCTGGACAGGTGCAGCGGATGCGCGCCGTTCTGGACGGGGACGAACCCTATCTGACGCCGGAATTTGTGCAGGCTGCGGCGCTGGAACTGGTGCTTTATGATGAGGATGTCTCCCTGGAGCGGCTGCGGTCTCTGCGTCCGATGATCCTGATCCGGGCCTGGGCGCGGTTGCAGGCCGGGCAGGGCGCACGGCCGCGCGCGCCGGGGCGCGCAGACATGAGCCGTGACGATGTGCAGGTTTTGGATCGTTTGATCCCCTACAGCGGTTTTTTCGCCGTCGATGACAGCCGTTTGCGGCACAAGCGTTTTGACGGCGGAACCTCGGGTATTTTGGGGCGTGCCGGATTTCTGATGGCAGATGCCGCGACGGTTCTGCCTTATGATCCACGCCGGGACCGGGTGCTGATCATCGAACAGTTCCGTTTCGGTCCTTTTGCCCGTGGCGATCTTCGACCATGGATGTTCGAACCGATCGCCGGGCGCATCGATCCCGGCGAAGGCGCGACCGAAACCGTGTTGCGCGAGGCAGTGGAAGAGGCCGGGGTGACTTTGGGAGCTCTTCACAAGATTGCCGAATATTACCCGTCCAGCGGCGCGATCACTGAATATGTGCATTCCTTCATCGGCATCGCCGATCTGCCTGATGACATCACCGGTGTCGGCGGGCTGGAGGCTGAACAGGAAGACATTGCCTCAACACTGGTCAGCTTTGAACGTCTGATGGAGATGTGCGACGCAGGAATGCTTGATGTCGGGCCGTTGTATCTGTCGGCGCTTTGGCTGGCCCGTCACCGCGACCGGCTGCGTGCGGAGGCGGCGGGCTGAGGCCACCCGCCTTCAGCTTGCGTCCCGCTGCATCCAGAGCCAGATCAGCGCGCCACCGGCCAGCGTCAAAAGCGGCACCATGGCAAGGTTCACAGCCTGCCAGCCATCCTGCGCCGATCCGCCCGAACAGTTCATCAAACCGCCAGAGGCCAGCGAGGCAATGGTCACGCCGCCAAAGACGATCAAATCGTTCATACCCTGAACCCGACCGCGTTCCGAGGGCTCATGGGCCGAAGACAGCATGGCGGTGGCCCCGATGAACCCAAAGTTCCAGCCGATGCCCAGCAGCACCAGCGCCAGAAAGAAGTTTTCGATATTGACCCCGGCCATGCCGGTGACACCGGCGCCGGCAAGGATGACCAGCCCGATGGCCATGATCCGCTCGACGCCGAAACGTGCGATCAGCGCCCCGGTAAAGAAGGAGGGCACAAACATCGCCAGCACATGGGCCGAGACGACATCGGCGGCCGTGTTCTGTTCAAAGCCGCAGCCGACCACGGCCAGTGGCGTGGAGGTCATCACCAGATTCATCAGCGCATAGGACACCATCGCCACGATGATCGCCACGGCGACGCGCGGGGTTTTCAGCAGCTCCAGACGCGACCGGCCGATCAGATGGTCATGGGTCGAGACCGGCGGTTTCGGGATGTCGAGAAACAGAAACAGGAACGATCCGATCAGGTTGATCGCGATCACGGCCAGATAAGTGCCCATGAAGGGCACGACCATCGCTTGCGAGGTGACCTTAACCAGTTGTGGTCCGATGATGGCAGAAGCAAGCCCGCCAGCCAGCACATAGGAGATCGCCTTGGGGCGGAAGGCCTCATCCGCCGTGTCGGTGGCGGCGAAACGAAAGAAGCCCTGCGAGCTTTGGTAAACCCCGGTGAAGACCCCGCCCAGAACAAACAGCCAGAAGTTCTGCTGCATCAGAGCATAAGCGCCAATGAGCGCGCCCATAGCTCCGCTGCCGGTGCCGATCCAGAACCCGACGCGACGCCCCCAGCGCTGCATCACCGCTGAAAGTGGCGTCGCGGCCAACATCGATCCCAGCACCGTGGCGGAAATCGGCAGGGTCGCAAAACACAGGTTCGCCGCCAGAGATTGCCCTGCCAGCCCCGCGATCGTGAAAATCATAGACATTTGCGCGCCCAGAAAGGCCTGCGCCATCACCAGCACGATGACATTGCGGCGGGCGCGGGATTGATCTGCGGACAGGGGCATGTCGGTCATGGGGATCTCGCGGAACTTTTGCGTGAAATTGAATGTGTTTGATCGCGTTTACGCGGTCTGCGCCGATTTGCCTAGCCGCGACTTTCAGAAGGTCGGCTTGCGCAAATGCGATAAGAGGGGGTGCCTAAGCCGAAAACGCGTGGCGGCTATTTGATCTCAGCCGGTTTGTTGCGTCCCAGAGGATCAAGGTTGCGTGGCGTCTCGCCCCGCATGAGCGCCTGCCAGTCCAGCACCTGCCGCATCAGCACAGCCCGGCCAATGCAGATGATCGCGGGCGGCTCCATTGCCGCCTGCGCAATGTCCTCGACCATCCGGTCCAGAGTGGTTTCCAGAACCTCTTGATCGGGCGTTGTCGCCTGCGACACGACCGCGACGGCTTCCTCGGGCGGGCGGCCCGCAGCCAACAGACCGGCGCGGATCTTGGCGGCATGTTTCATGCCCATGTAGATGACGATGACATTGGACGCCCGTGATACCGCCGCCCAGTCCACGCTTTTCGGCGTTTCGCCACGCTGATCATGGCCGGTGACAAAGGTCACTGCCTGATTGACATCGCGATGCGTCACCGGGATGCCCGCATAGGCCAGGCCGCCAATGCCAGCAGAAATGCCCGGCACGATGCGCACGGGGATGCCATGCTGAATCAGAGTCTGCGCCTCTTCGCCGCCCCGCCCAAAGACAAAAGGATCACCGCCCTTCAGCCGCAGAACCCGTTTTCCTGCCCGCGCGAGATCGACCAGTTGCAGGGAAATATCGGCCTGTTTGGCCGAAGGTTTGCCGCCGCGTTTGCCGGCATAGATCTTCTCGGCGGTCTCCGGCGCCCAGCTCAGGATCTGATCTGAGACCAAGGCGTCATAGACGATCACATCGGCCTGTCGCAGCGCATTGATGGCATGCAATGTCATCAGCCCGGGATCACCGGGGCCCGCGCCGCACAGCCAGACCCAGCCGGGCAGGATTTCGGGCCAGTCACCGACCGGAAGGGAAAGAGAAGATTCGCTCATACCCAAGTTATGACCAAGGCGTTGCGGTTTAGAAAGAGTGAAGACCAGCCGCAAGACCGCAGGCCACCGCCACGGCGCTCTTGCACAATCCGGCGCCATCGGCCATTCGTCGGCAGACGATATCATGGTAAAAAGGCTGGGTGATGATCCTTTTGTTGGCAGGCACGACCGAAGCACGCAATTTGGCGCAGCACCTTTTGTCTTCTGGGGTGGAGGCACTTGCGGTGCTGCCAGCGGGGTCGGAAGCGGAAAATGTCGAGGATCTGTCCGGCCTTGCGGCTGTACAGGTCAATTTTGCGGAGGCTGAGGCGTTTCAGGCCCTGTTTGACCGTCCCGATGTGCATGCGGTGATTGATGCCAGCGATCCTTTCGATGCGCAGACGACGGAACAGGCCGTCGCGCTGAGTGCGGCGCGGGCGCTGCCCTATCTGCGGTACGAGCGGGCAGGGTGGCGGTCCCAGCCCGGCGATGCATGGCATGAGGTCCCAGACTGGGCCACCGCCGGGGCGCAGCTGCCGGCGCGGGCGAATGTTTTTGTGCCGATTCCGCCGCGGGATCTGGCCTCGGTTTCGGCGCTTTGTGCACAATGCGACGGGATCAGCCTTCAGGTGTTTGCGGATGCACCCTCCGTGCCGCAGGCCACCCCGCTGGCGCAGGGGCGACCATCCTCTGATGCGCAGGCCGTTGCGCTGTTGCTGTCGATGTCGCCGGTCCGGATGGTGCTGGAAAACAGTGGCGATCAGGCGGGGCGGCGGTTGCTGAGCGCGGCGCGCCATGTGGGTGTGCCGGTCTTGCTGATTGCGCGCCCGCCGCAGCCGCCTGCAATGGAACGCCGAGAGCAGGTGCTCGATGCGCTTGAATGGGCGGAGGCGCAGGATGCCTATGCCTAGCGCGCCGCGCCGCATCCACTGCGCCGAGGACGTCGCCGAAGGCGCTGCCTATCTTGCGCAGATTGAACCGCGTTTTGCGTATGCGCTTGAACAAACAGGCCCTTTGCCATTGCGACGACGCAAAGATGGGTTTGAACAGCTTCTTGCCGCGATTGTCAGCCAGCAGATTTCGGTGGCGGCGGCCAATGGCATTTGGGCGCGCCTTAAGGCGGCGCGTCTGACCGGACCGCGCAAAGTGTTATGGGCCACGGAAGAGGATCTGCGCGCATGTGGGCTTTCACGTCAGAAGGTACGCTATGCCAAGGCGCTGGCAGAGGCCCGGATCGACTATCATGCCCTGCGCGAGGCACCCAGTTCCGAGGTGATCGCAACCCTGACCGAGGTGCCGGGGATCGGTGTCTGGACCGCCGAGATCTACGCCATGTTTTCGCTGGGGCATGCCGATGTCTTTGCTCCGGGTGATCTGGCACTGCAGGAGTCCGCAAGGTTGCTCTTCGATCTGGACGCGCGCCCCAAAGACCGTGCGTTTCGCGAGATGGCGGCCCTCTGGTCGCCATGGCAAGCAGTTGCAGCGCGACTGCTTTGGGCCTACTACCGTGTCGAGAAGCAACGCGAAGGGGTACGTTGATGGCGACTTTGACCAATCATATGAAAGACAGTGTGTCCGGGCGCGTCAGCTCGGTCGTGGTGTTCCTGCACGGCTATGGCGCGGATGCCAATGATCTGCTCAGCCTCGCTGATCCTCTGGGCGAACACATGCCGGATACGGTGTTTTTCGCCCCCGATGCGCCCGAGCGCTGCACCGGTAACCCGATGGGCTATCAGTGGTTTCCGATCCCGTGGATTGACGGTTCGTCCGAAGAAGAAGCCCGCGCGGGCATGATGCGTGCGGTGGATGAGCTTAACGACTATCTCGACAATCTGATGGTGGATTACGGGCTTGAGGCTGACCAGCTGGCGCTTGTGGGCTTTTCGCAAGGCACCATGATGGCGCTACATGTCGCACCGCGCCGCGAAGATGCGGTGGCCTGTGTTGTCGGCTTTTCCGGGCGCCTGATCGAACCGGAAATGCTGGAAGATGAGGCGCGGGTGAAAATGCCCGTTCTGCTGTTGCACGGGGACGAAGACGAAGTGGTCCCGCCGCAATCCCTGCCGCAGGCCGGCGAAGCCCTGCAGGCGGCTGGCTTCCCGACCTTTGCCCATATCATGCGCGGCACGGGGCATGGCATTTCTCCCGACGGCCTGTCGGTTGCGCTGGCCTTTCTGCGCGAACAACTGGGCTATGATGCCCCCTCGGACACCTGAGACGGCGGCGGCAGATGTCTGCGATCCGGCGATACATCTGCCGCCCGTCCGGTTTTTCAATTGAATTTTAACCACTCCCCTTGACCCCCGGGTTCGGAGTGTTACGTTTCCATTACGAACTTTGACTGGAGGGATCCACAATGGACATTCTCATGACTTCCGCAATCGCCTTTGGTGTGACAGCTGTCATGGTGGCCTATGCCCTTCGTTCGACTGGTGAACGTCTCCCTATCCGCATCCGTATTGAAGACCGCCGCCGCCGTTGAGCGACGCGGGATTGATCTGACGTTCGGCCCCGGTTTCACCGGGCTTGTCGGGCGGAACGGGTCTGGAAAGACGACTCTTCTGAAATTCATCGCAGGCCGGTCTGAGACCGGAACCGTCACCGGAGAGCTGTGTCTCTCGGGGCCAGTGCGCCTGCTTGACCAAACCCCAGATCCTGCCAGCTCTGTGGCGCAACTTTTTGGCTGTGCGGACGCGCTGCAGGATCTGGAGCATGCACTTGCGGGCACGCCCACCAAGGGCGCCTTTGACGACATCGACTGGACTTTGGGTGAACGTCTGGCTGCACAGCTGAGCCGGTTCGGTCTGGACGGCGTGCCGCCCGGTACGCTGATGGGACAGCTTTCGGGCGGACAGCAATTGCGCGCTGCTTTGGCGGCGGTGTTTTTCGATGCGCCCGATATCGTTCTTCTGGATGAGCCCACAAATAATCTGGATGCCGAGGGCCAGAAGCTTGTGCGCCAATGCCTTGCAGAGTTCGATGGTGTGGCGATTGTCGCCAGCCATGATCGCCGCCTGCTGGAGATGGCCGACCGGATCGTTTCTTTAGATCCTGATGGCGGAGCCAGAACCGTGGGCGGTGGATGGTCGGTCTTTGCTGCAGAACAGGCGCGCGCAACGGCGCGCTTGCAGCATGACGCGGAACAGATCGACCGTCATGTGCGTCAGCTCGACAGACAGACCGAGGAGGCCGCCACGCGGCAAGCCCGGCGGGCGCGTCAGGGCAAATCCCTGCGCGACGGATCACAGTCCAAAATGTTGCTCGACAAGGCCAGGGACGGGGCAGAAAGCCGTATGTCCGGTCGAAAGCACGCGGCAGAGACCCGGCGCGCGGCGGCTCTGGCCGATCAGCAGGGGATTGCCCGACAGATTGAGGTGATCACGCCCGTTGCCATGCCGCTGCCCGATATCATCGTTCCCTCCGGCAAACGGGTTCTGACGCTGGAGCAAGCGGTGTTTGGCGTTGGCCGGTTTCGCACCGCCCCGATCAGTTTTTCGTTGACAGGGCCGGAACGTGTCCAGATCCGAGGGGGGAACGGTACCGGGAAGTCGACGCTTATGCGCGGGATCATGGGGAGGCTGCCACCGGTTTCCGGACAGCTCACGCTGGCGGTGCCCGTGGCCATGCTGGATCAGGATGGCGGCTGGCAGGGGCAGGCGGGCAGCTTGCTTGAGGCAGCACAAACCCGGTTTCCCCAAGCGCCGCTCCGGGATATTCGAACGGCTCTGGCACAGGCGGGGTTTCGCGGGACGGCCTGCGACAAGCCGATCACAGCACTTTCAGGCGGGGAGCTGTTGCGTGCGGCGCTGGGATTGATCGCCTGCACCCCGCAACCACCCGGGCTGTTGCTGCTCGATGAACCCACCAACCATCTGGATCTGGCCGCATTGGCAGCGCTTGAGGCCGCGCTGAAGAACTGGCGCGGAGCGCTGATCTTTGTCAGTCATGACGCAGAGTTTGCCGAAAATTTGCGCCCGACGCGGGTGATTTCGCTGGAACCCGCCTAAGGAGGCGTCACATGGGCGTCACGAAACCGCGCTAGAAGCTCATTATGATCTCCGCGCATATACAGGGGCTTGTCAGCTTTCAGCCGCGATATATAGTGGAGTTATCGGCTAGATCAAAAGACAAGGGGCGGGTGGTCCCGTCCCGTTGACCAACAAAAGGTGAGCAGGACGAGGTTCGTACGACCATGGGCGGAGATTTCAGGACGCATTTTGTAAGAGAGCCGAACGCGGCAAAGGCCCATCCGGCTTTGGTTCTGAATGCGGATTACAGGCCACTTTCCTATTACCCGCTATCGCTTTGGCCATGGCAGGAAGCCATCAAGGCCGTGTTTCTGGACCGGGTGGATATCGTCGCGGAATATGACGACTTCGTTCACAGCCCGAGTTGCAAAATCCGCATCCCCTCGGTGGTTGTCCTCAAAGATTATGTCAAACCTCAAAAGCGCGTGGCCTTCACGCGCTTTAATTTGTTTTTGAGGGATGAATTCCGCTGTCAGTACTGTGGTTCAAAGGGGGAGCTGACCTTTGATCACGTCATCCCACGCGCGCGCGGCGGCATCACCAGCTGGGACAACATCGTGGCGGCCTGCGTGCCCTGCAACCTCAAAAAGGGCTCAAAATCCCTGCGGCAGGCGGGCATGCGGCTGCGCAAGCCTTTGCGCGCGCCGGGGGCGGAAGAGTTGAAAAACATGGGGCGGAAATTTCCGCCGAACCACCTGCATGCAAGCTGGCTGGATTACCTCTATTGGGACACCGAGCTGGAAGCCTGATCAGGCAATCGGATCATCCGGAACAGGACGCCCCGCCCAGCACACAGAATTTGGCGCAATGCGGATGGTTCAGCGCGACGTCACCACTGCCGCCCGCGAGCGTGGGGCCAAGATCAAATGCTTCGTCATAGGGTAGGAGGGTGCAGGCCACGACAGAGGGCGCATGCCCCTTGCGTTTGACCACCATGCGCGCGCTGGCACACATCACATCGTTGGGCGATTTGTCGAGAATGCCCCAGCAGGCCGTGGTGATTTCGGGCACGTCAACCGCCATGTCCATTTCCGGAAAGATCACCGTCATTGCCGGGTTCTGCGCGTCGATGTCGTAGTGCCGTTGTGCAAAGAGGCGGGCAAAGCCCAAGCGGGCCTCGGCATCGCTTTCTCCCCAAAGAGATCGCGCCGCCACGGCCATGCTCAGGCCTGCGTCCCGCAGCCAGTCCATCCCCGTCAGTGTCTTGCGAAAACTGCCCGCGCCGCGCATGGCGTCGTGATGATCTTCGCTCCAATGATCCAAGGACACTCGCAGGGTCATCTGTCCGGGAAACCGTCGGTTGAGATCGACAAGCTGCGCTTGGCAGGACGGTCGCTGCATCGGCGCCATGGCGTTTGTGAGGACCAGCACCGCATAGCCGCGCGCCAAGGCCTCTTCGACCATTTGAGAAAACTCCGGGTTCATGAAGGGTTCACCGCCGGTAAAGCCGACTTCGGACAAGGGCGCGGCAAGCGCTTCGGCCTCATCGAGATAGGCGGCAACCTCTTGCGCGGTGAGGTAGCTCAGTGCGTCATTGGTCGGAGAGCTGTCGATATAGCAGTTCACGCAGGTGATATTGCACAGCGTTCCTGTGTTGAACCACAGCGTGCGCAGGCCTTGCAGCGCGACATGCGCCCGTGGCGAGCCATCCGCCGTCGTGATGGGGTCGATAAATTTACCAGATTTCGCAATGGGTTGGTCCATTTCAAAGGCCCCGATCCTGTGTCTGTGCACCCGGGATGGCGCAAGACGCCGCCCCATATCCTTGCACGCTAAAGTGGCGGCAACGTTGTGAAAAGGTCTCAATGGCCGCCGCACGGGCATTTGAAGCGACTTTTCACGCGCTTCGGGGTTGAGAGGTGTCACAGCGGTGCTAGACTTTGGCAGGCAAGCGCTGTAATCCGACATTCGTTAGCGCTAACTGTCCTGCGCCTCCAAAAGAGCGACTGAAAGGGAGAAACTGATGGCTTCACGTGTCATTCCCGTCGACAATTTCGATCTGGTTATTTTCGGCGGCACCGGGGATCTTGCCCGGCGCAAAATCCTGCCGGGTCTCTATCGCCGTTTCTGCTCCGGTCAGATGCCGAAAGAGGCGCGGATCATCGGCGCGGCGCGCTCCGAACATGATGCCGCCGAGTTCCGGCAGATCGTGCGCGATGCCATCGTGGAATTTTCCGCACGCAACGCCTGTGATGAGGCCAAGATCGGCACATTCCTGGAACAGATCGATTATGTTCAGGTTGATGCGCGCGGCGAAGGCGGCTGGGACAACCTGAAAGACAAGATGCGCGACGATGTGATCAAGGCATTTTATTTCTCTGTGGCCCCAAGCCTGTTCGGCGATCTGGCCGAACGGTTGCAGAGCCACGGGATAGCAGATGAAGATTCGCGCATTGTGGTCGAAAAGCCCTTTGGGCGCGACCTGCAGAGTGCCAAGAAACTGAACAATGATCTGGCCCAGCATTTCGATGAAACCCAGATCTACCGCATCGACCATTATCTGGGCAAGGAAACGGTTCAGAACCTGATGGCCGTGCGCTTTGGCAACATCCTGTTCGAACCGCTGTGGAACAGCCAGTATGTGGATCATATTCAGATCACCGTGGCCGAAACCGTCGGCGTCGGTGGGCGGGGCGAATACTACGACAAATCCGGCGCGATGCGTGACATGGTTCAAAACCATCTGATGCAGCTTCTGTGTCTGATCGCCATGGAACCGCCGTCGCGGTTCGATCCGGACGCTGTGCGCGATGAAAAGCTCAAGGTGATCCGCGCGTTGGAACCTGTCGATCATCATCACATTGTGCGCGGGCAATATGACGCCACCGAAGACGAACCGTCCTATCGTGAAGATGCCGGCGATCCGCGGTCCAGCACGGAAAGCTTTGTCGCGATGAAATGCCAGATTTCGAACTGGCGGTGGGCCGGGACGCCGTTTTATCTGCGCACGGGCAAGAAACTGAAGGCCCGGCTGTCTGAAATCGCCGTTGTCTTCAAAGATGCGCCGCATTCGATCTTTGGCGAAGAGGCCGGACGGCATGCCAATGTGCTCTCGATCCGCTTGCAACCGAATGAGGGAATGACCCTCAAGGTGACGATCAAGGAGCCCGGGCCGGGCGGCATGCGTCTGATCGATGTGCCACTGGATATGACTTTTGCCGAGGCTCTGGGTGAAGAGGCCGAGGATATCCCTGACGCCTATGAACGGTTGATTATGGATGTGATCCGGGGCGATCAGACGCTGTTCATGCGCGGGGATGAGGTCGAGGCGGCCTGGGCCTGGACTGATCCGCTGATCTCGGGTTGGGAAAGCCGCGGGGATGTGCCCAAGCATTACGACGCCTATTCGGCGGGGCCGGAAGATGCCGCGATGATGCTGCATCGCGAAGGGCGTCGCTGGCGGGAGATCAAGCAATGACCTTTCTGGAATTCCCCGATCGCGAGGTGATGCTTCTGGATCTGGCACAGCAGATCACCGGTGAGTTGCGCCAGGCGTTGGAAACCTCTGAACGCGCCTGTTTCTGTGTGCCCGGCGGCACCACCCCAGGGCCAATTTTCGACGCGCTCTCTGCGGTGTCTCTGGATTGGGATCGTGTGGATGTGCTGCTCAATGACGAACGCTGGGTGCCGGAGAGCTCGGAACGTTCCAACACGGCACTGCTCAAGCAGCGGTTGTTGGTGGGCAAGGCGGCGGCGGCGCGGTTGGTGCCCTTGCACCGTGATGTGCCCACCCCCGAAGAGGGGTTGGAAAGCCTGATGCCGGCGGTTGAAGCCGCGTTGCCGTTGGATGTGCTGTTGCTGGGCATGGGCGCGGATATGCATACCGCCAGCCTGTTTCCCGGCGCTGATCAACTCGAGCTGGGCTTTTCCGACGCAGCACCGACCCTTTTGGCGATGCGTGCCCCCGGGGCGCCAGAACCGCGCATCACCTTGTCGGCCAAAGCGCTGAAAACGGCGCTGTCGACGCATATCCTGATCACCGGCGACGAAAAACGCGCGGCGCTAGAAAAGGCTGCGGAGCTTGATGAGCTTTCGGCGCCGGTCAGCGCCTTTCTGGCAGAAGCCACGGTGCATTGGGCGCCATAAATACCGCTATCTGTCTGCGGTATTACCTGTTTGTAATTCACTGCGGTTAAGCGGTTAATAGCAATAAAATGAACGCCCCGGACCACCCATGCCGGGGCATGGCCATTCAAAGGAGTCGCCCTTATGAGCGTTGATTTTTCCGCCCTGAAAGCCCTGAATGCCGCGGTCGGGGAGCGTCATATTCTGGATCTCTTTTCGCAGAATCCGGTGCGTGCACAGGCGTTTTCGGCGCGCGCAGACGGGCTGCTGTTCGACTACTCGAAAACTAACATCGATGCGACGGCCCGCGCAGCCTTGTTTGATCTTCTGGATCAGGCGCAAGTGGTACAGAAACGCGATGCGATGTTCTCTGGCGCCAAGATCAACGACACCGAAGGCCGGGCAGTTTTGCACACCGCGCTGCGCAATCTCGATGGTGAGGCGGTGCTCGTTGACGGTGTCGATGTGGTCGAGGGTGTGCGCGCCACGCTGGAGCGCATGAGTGCCTTCAGCAACGATCTGCGGTCGGGCGCCTTCAAGACGCAATCGGGAGAGGCCTTCACCGATGTGGTGAACATTGGCATTGGCGGTTCCGATCTGGGGCCAGTGATGGCCTATGAAGCGTTGAAACCCTTTGCCGACGGACCGCGTTGCCATTTCGTGTCTAATGTCGATGGCGCGCATATCCACGACATCCTCTCGGGTCTCGATCCGAAGACGACCCTGGTGATCGTCGCCTCCAAGACCTTCACCACGATTGAAACCATGACCAACGCCAATACCGCCCGCGATTGGCTGGTGCCCGCGGTGGGAGAGTCGGGGATCGCCAAACATGTCGCCGCGCTGTCCTCCGCGCGGGACAAGACCGCGGCCTTCGGCATCGATCCGACGCTGGTGTTCGGTTTTGAGGACTGGGTTGGCGGGCGCTATTCCGTCTGGGGGCCAATCGGCCTGTCGCTGATGCTGGCCATCGGACCGCGCAATTTCAAGGAGTTCCTGCGCGGCGGGCAGGCGATGGACGCGCATTTCCGCCGTGCCGAGCCGCAAGACAACCTGCCAATCCTTCTGGCACTGGTGGGCATCTGGCACAATCAGGTCTGCGGCTATGCGACACGCGCCGTGCTACCCTATGAACAGCGTCTTGTGCGCCTGCCGGCCTATTTCCAGCAGCTCGAAATGGAATCGAATGGCAAACGCGTGTCGATGGATGGCGAAACGCTGCCCTTTGACAGCGGTCCCGTGGTCTGGGGGGAACCGGGAACCAATGGGCAGCATGCGTTTTATCAGCTGATCCATCAGGGCACGCGGGTGATCCCCTGCGAATTCATGGTCGGGAAAAACGGCCATGAAAAGGAGCTGTCGCATCAGCATGACCTGCTGGTTGCGAATTGTCTGGCACAATCCGAAGCGCTGCTGCGCGGTCGCTCTCTGGCTGAAGCGACCGAGATCATGAAGCAGAAGGGTTTTGAAGGGGCTGAACTGGACCGTCAGGCCCGCCATCGCGTCTTCCCGGGCAACCGTCCGACGACAACGCTGGTCTATGACGTACTGACGCCCTTTGTTCTGGGCCAGATCGTGGCACTTTACGAACACCGTGTCTTTGTCGAGGGCGTGATCCTCGGAATCAACTCCTTTGACCAGTGGGGGGTCGAGCTTGGCAAAGAACTGGCGCTGGCGTTGCAGCCTGTTCTGGCGGGCGAGGTGTCCGCCGCGGACAAAGATGGATCGACGCAAATGCTGGTTGAGGCACTGAAATCGTCCTGAGGTCACCTCCGGCGAGACACCGAGATGATACAGAAAAGGGCGCCCGGCGGCGCCCTTGATCGCATTTCTTTCTGGCAGGTGGCTCAGCCGAAAAGGCCGCCGAATTTCATCGCTGTCTTGGCGTCGCCGGAGATCTTGAGCTTACCGAACATCGCGGCTTTCATCGGGTTGAGTTTCCCGTCGAGAATTTTTTCAAAAGTCGGCTGATCTGCGATGATGGCACAATCTGCACGATCATCGCTTATCTCTGCCTGACTGCCGAAAATCTTGAGATTCCCGATGTCCTTGATCCGCAAAGAAACGGATTTTTCGAAGTTTTCGCTTTTCAGACGTTCCGCCAGCGCGGCCTGAGCTGTTTCGAGAAATGGATGTGTCATGCTGTCCTCCCTTTGGCGCCACGCTACCCGTATAAATTGCGAAGGCCAGAAAGACGCTGCGTCGCGGCGTGTGACGGACCAAACCGCCTGAGAGCGAATACGACCGATCGCGGATATTCTCTATCTTGAAGGGAAGCTGGAGCGGGTAGCGGGAATCGAACCCGCGCGTTCAGCTTGGGAAGCTGACAGGCTACCATTACATCATACCCGCGCTCTGTGACCGCTTAGCTACTCAAAGCCGGGAGCGGGGTCAAGCGGATTTGCCACGATCCTGTCCTGAAAATTCAAAGGCGTTTTCAAGAGGAAGAGGCTGCCCCAGGGGGCAGCCTCCTGACCGGCTCCATCTACACTAAGGGTGCAGAACGGGACCAACACATTCCTCCCTCAGATCAGGAGACCGGCATCATCACGCCGTCGATCACATAGGTCACACCGTTGGCCTGCTGGATATCCTTGGCCATGGTGGTGATCAGGTTCGACTGGGCGTCGCGCAGGATCAACTGTTCACCAGCGCCTTTCTTAATATAGATCGGGTCGCCGGATATCGTCGTCAGCCTGACGATGTTCGAATCCTGGTCGACCGTCACGCCTTTGGGCAGGATCAGCGGCTCATCGTCCTTTTCGCTGATGAAGGAGTCGATGCGTTCCGGAGTGAATTCACCTTTGACGACATGGGCGCTCAGCACGTCACGCAGCATATCGCGGTTTTCCGGCTTCATCAGATCGGCCACGGCCTCTTCCGGCAATTTGGCAAAGGCGTCATTCGTCGGCGCAAAGAGCGTGAAAGGACCGTCGCCCATCAGATCATCGGCCATGCCCGAAGCCTGCAGCGCCTTAACCAGAGTGGTGAAGTTCTGAACCTTCATCGCATTCTCTGTGATCGTCGCATTCGCATCGAGATACTGTTCGTTGATGATCTCGGCGTTATTGACGGGTTCAGCGGCGTAGAGCGGCGTGGCCATAGAACCGGCAGCGATAAGGGCAGCGGTGGAAGCGGCGATAATTTTGCTCGGGGTTTTCATGGTGTTACCTCCATGTACGTCTCATTCAAACTGGCCTGACGACGTCCTCGCCGGCCTTCTGGGGAGACAACTGCGGGCCCCACCGGAAAGTTGCAAAAATGAAGAACACATCAATTTGAGCAGGATGTGACGCCGCGCAACGGATCTAAATCGCGCCCTGTGCGTTAGCGCCGCCGCCGCGCTCTGCGTCCGCCGCCGCCCTCTGCTCCGCCGAGGTTGAATGAGGGCTCGGGCAGAGGCACCAGCGCCCGCAGCCCGGTGAAAGGATCGGTGGCATGCGGGATAGCATTGGCGTTGACGAAATGCTCTTGGAAGCGGGGTTCGATCGCCGTCTCGATCTTGGTGATGTCATGGACAAGGGCTTCGATCTCGCGCCGCGCCGCGCGGTTCAAAAGCGCAATCTGCGCACCGGTTCCGGCGGCATTGCCGGCGCTGGTAACCTGCTCCAGCGGACAATCCGGGATCATTCCCAGCACCATCGCATGTTTGGGCGAAATATGGGCGCCGAAGGCCCCGGCGAGCACGACACGATCCACGGTGTCGACGCCGAATTCATCCATCAAAAGCCGGGCACCGGCGTAGAGCGCGGATTTGGCTAACTGGATGGCGCGAATGTCGCCCTGTGTCACCGAGACCACCGGGCCGCCCACGGCGCTGCCGTCATAGATCACATAGTCATAGGTGCGGCCAGCGGCGCGGCAGCGTGACGTGCCCGTCGCTTCGGGGGAACCGATCAACCCGTTCGCATCCAGAACGCCGGCCATGCGCATTTCCGCCACGGCCTCGATGATGCCGGAGCCGCAGATTCCGGTCACCCCGGTGCGGGCGATCTTTTTTTCAAAACCCGGCTCATCCGACCATTGGCTGATGCCGATGACACGAAAACGCGGCTCTTTGGTCACCGGGTCGATTTCGATACGCTCAATCGCGCCATTGGCCGCGCGTTGTCCGGAACTGATCTGCGCGCCTTCAAACGCCGGTCCCGTGGGGGACGAACAGGCCAGAACGCGGTCGCGGTTGCCCAACAGGATTTCGGCATTGGTGCCGACGTCCACGATCAGGGTCAGCGGCTCTTGCTTGTGCGGCGCCTCAGACAGCGCAACGGCAGCAGCATCCGCGCCCACATGACCCGCAATCAGCGGCAGGATATAGGCCTGCGCCTCGCGTGCGAGCTGCAACCCGATGTCCGCGGCGGGCAGATCCAGCGCGGAATTGGTCGCCAGCGCAAAAGGCGCCTGTCCCAAAGGCACGGGGTCAAGCCCCAGCAGCAGGTGATGCATCACCGGGTTCATCACCACGACAATCTCGAAAATCGCGTCGACGGCAATCTTCGCCTCATCGGCCAGTTCGCGTGCCAGTTGGTTCAGCGCCTCACGCACGGCGGCGGTCATTTCCTGCGCGCCATCGGGGTTCATCATCGCATAGGACACGCGCGACATCAGATCTTCGCCGAACCGGATTTGCGGGTTCATGACGCCGCCCGAGGCCCTGACCTCGCCAGTCACAAGATCGGTCAGATGTGCGGCCACCGTGGTCGACCCCAGATCGACCGCCAGTCCAAACAGCGCAGGCTCGTGAAAGCCGGGCCAGACGCCGACGACTTTTTCTGCCCCCGCGTGGGCGGCATTGAGTGCAAGCGTGATCGCATTTTTGCCCGCGATCAAAGCCGCTTGCAGCTGCGTCAGCATCGCCAGCGACAGGGTGACATCTTCAAGCTGCCAGTCCCGTGCCAGCACCGCCTGCACCCGCTCCCAATCACCCGTGGGGCTGTGCATATCGGCGGGCGGTACTTCGACGTAGACCGTGCGCGTCGCCGGGTCCATGTCGATCACACGCGTCGTTGCCGCCTTTCGCACCACTTGCTTGTGCACCTGACTTTCCGAGGGCACGTCGATGACGATATCGCCCAGCACCTGCGCCTGACAGCTCATCCGGTGCCCCGGTTTCATGCCGCGTTTCGCATCATAGGCTGTTTCGACCGAATTGATCGGGCTCAGGGCCCACTGATCCGCATGGATCCCATGTTTCGCGTGGTCGCCAAAAGATGGCCGCACCATGCATTTCGAACAGATGCCGTGGCCGCCGCAGACGCTGTCGACATCGACGCCCAGATCGCGTGCGGCCTGTAAGACCGTGGTGCCAGCGGCAACATGTCCGCGTTTGCCGGATGGGGTAAAAATCACCAGAGGGTCTTTGTCGCTCATTGTGTCTTTGCCTTCTGCGTCTTGCGCGGATCATCGTCACGCCAAGAACCGCTCTCCAGCCCCTCCAGATGCCAAGGCCCGATTGAGAGCCGGACAAGACGCAGGGTCGGAAAACCCACCGCAGCGGTCATCCGCCGCACCTGACGGTTGCGGCCTTCGGAAATGGTCAGTTCCAGCCAGCTGTCGGGGACCGACTTGCGATAGCGCACCGGTGGCGTGCGCGGCCAGAGCCAGGCGGGTTCGGCCACACGTCGGGCGCGGGCAGGGCGCGTCAGCCCATCTTTCAATTCAACCCCCTGACGCAGTTGGGCCAGCGCCGCCTCGGTCAGATCGCCCTCAACCTGTGCCAGATAGGTCTTGGCCATCTTATGGCGTGGATTTGAAATCTGCGCCTGCAGTTTCCCGTCATCGGTCAACAGCAACAGCCCCTCGCTGTCGCGATCGAGACGCCCCGCCGGATAGACGCGTGGCACATCGATGAAGGTGGAGAGGGTTTTGCGGGTCGTGCCCTCGGTGCCCTTGTCCGTAAACTGGGACAGCACGTCAAAAGGCTTATTGAAAGCAATCAATCGCGCCATGACATGCGTTTCCTGTGTTGCTCAACGTTTCAAAAGGACGGGGTGAAGACGGGGCATCAGCCCCGACGGCGACGCCCGCCACCGCGCCGGCCGCCGCCCGCGCTGCCTGCAGCCGCTGCGGCCTGCGCCGCCTCCGGAAAGCTCGCCCCTTCGGCCACCTTGTCGGCGATGCGCGAAAACCCAATCCATTTGCTGCCATTGTCGTCGTGGTTCATCAGCAGGTTGGCGGCGCGGATGGCCTCCATTTCCTGCACCCGCACCGGGTTCATAATCGCGCTGGTCATGCCCGCACCGATGGCCATGGGCAGGAAGGCCGCATTGATCCCGTGGCGATGCGGCAAGCCAAAGGACACGTTCGAGGCGCCGCAGGTGGTGTTGACCCCCAGCTCATCCCGCAATCGGCGCACCAGTGCAAAGACCTGCTGACCGGCCGTCGCCATGGCGCCGATCGGCATTACCAGCGGGTCGACCACGATGTCATGGGCGGGGATGCCGAAATCGGCGGCGCGTTCGACGATCTTCTTGGCCACCGCAAAGCGCACGTCGGGATCTTCGGAAATCCCGGTATCATCATTGGCAATTGCCACCACCGGCACATTGTATTTTTTGACCAGCGGCAACACCCGTTCCAGCCGTTCCTCTTCGCCGGTCACCGAATTCAGCAGGGGACGCCCCTCGGCGACCTCCAGACCTTGCTCCAGCGCGTCTGGCACAGAGCTGTCGATGCACAGTGGCACATCGACGACAGCCTGCACCCGCGCGACCAGTTCCCGCATCAGCGGCGGCTCGACAAAGTTGTTGTCGGCATAGCGGGGGTCTTCGGCCATTTTGTTGGAAAACACCGCACCAGAATTGATGTCGAGCACATTCGCGCCGCAGAGCACCTGTTCCAGCGCGTCCTTTTCAACCGTTGAGAAATCCCCCAACTCCAGTTCTGCGGCCAGTTTCTTGCGCCCGGTCGGGTTGATCCGTTCACCGATGACGCAGAAGGGTTCGTCAAAACCGATGACAACGGTCTTGGTTTTGCTTTCAAGGACAGTGCGGGTCATGTCTTATGTTTCCTTTTCGGACCGGGCTGAAGCGCTTTCAGTCCTGTGGTGTATAGCCGTTGTTCCGGACCAGCGCCAACAGCCGATCCTTGGTGTATTCTGCGTCAAGTTCGGCCGCACGGGCATCAGCGGCGGCCTGGGCCTCTCCGTCGCTTTGTTCGGTCACGTCGCGCCACTCTGCCATATAGGCGTCGCCATCTGTGGCGCCGATTTTCATCGCAACGCGGTCAATCGCCTGTTCAAAACGTTCCGGCAAGACTGCGCGGGCCGCGCGGCGGCCACGCCCGACACGCACCTGTGCCGGGATGTCGCGCCAGAAAATGATGGTCAGATCAGTCATTTATAAGCCGCCTCTGGATGCTACGAAGTTGGGAGCGCTGTGCCACCTTAGCGCGAAGGCTTAAAAGAAAGCCGAGCGGCGCGAAAGAGCCGGTGAGTGGAAAAATTCTCAACAAGATCATGAGGCCTGCCGAGATCGGCCATCGGGTGCATGCGGTCAAACGCGCAATCGTGAAGGTGAAAGGCTGTCACAGCGCTTGCCCGATGGGCAAATCTTCGCTTACACTGGACCCAACTTGAAATGGAGGGCGTGACCATGGCGCCCAAGCGTCCCAAAGGTGCGGGCGCGTTCCCGAAAGCGGTCGAAACCCCCGCGCCAAAAACTGCCGATCCGGCGGAGCTTTATGCTGCTCTGGATCTCGGCACAAACTCGTGCCGCATGTTGATTGCGCAGCCCAAGGGCAGCCAGTTTCATGTGGTTGACAGCTTTTCCAAGTCTGTCCAGCTCGGCAGCGGGCTGGAGGCTTCTGGTCGGCTGTGCCGTTCGTCGATTTCGCGAACAATCCAGGCTTTGCGCGTCTGTCGCAAAAAGCTCGAAAAACACGACGTAAAACATATGCGTCTGGTCGCGACCGAAGCCTGTCGTCGGGCCAAGAATTCGCGCGATTTCCTGCGGCGGGTTCAGCGGGAAACCGGGCTGCGGCTTGAGATCATCAAGCCCGAAGAAGAGGCGCGTCTGGCCGTCATTTCCTGCGCGCCACTGGTCTCGACCAAGACGGAACAGTTGCTGGTCGTCGATATTGGCGGCGGCTCGACCGAACTTGTCTGGATTGACCTGTCCACTGTGCCGCGCGCCGAACGCCCCCGGGCGATCATGCGGCTGCACACGGGTTTCAAGAACGCCGACAGCCCGTTTCCCCATGCCAAAGTGGTCGACTGGATTTCGGTGCCGCTGGGCGTGGCCACGCTGATGGAGCAATTCGAGGACGTGGATGACGATGCGGCACGGTTCGCGCTGATGTCGTGGTTCTTTGAGGAGAAACTGGCCGATTTCACCCCCTATGCCAATGAACCGGCGCGCGAAGGGTTTCAGATTGTGGGCACCTCGGGGACGGTGACAACCGTTGCCGCCTCGCATCTGGGGCTCAAGCGCTATGATCGCAACAAGGTGGATGGTCTGCGCATGACCTCTGAGCAGATCGACCGGGTGATCCGCAACTATCTGGATCTGGGGCCGGATGGGCGTCGTGCGGATCCACGCATCGGTCGGGATCGTCATGAGTTGATCATGTCGGGGGCTGCGATCCTGCAGGCGCTGTTGCGGGTCTGGCCGACGGACAGGCTGTCTGTGGCTGACCGTGGCCTGCGCGAAGGGCTGCTGTATGCGCAGATGAGTGCCGATGGTGTTCTGGAAGAAGCCGTCCCTTAAATCTCCTTGTCAGGATGCGATTTTAACTGTCTGAATAGAAAAGAAAAACGCGACCTCTTGGGGTCGCGTTTTTTGTTGTGTCTGGCGTGCATATTCTTAGGGGATGATGCGCGTGTATTTAGAGCCTTCCACGGTGGCCCCGGCGATCAGCCCAGCCTGACCGAAGACCACGGCAATGACCGGTGCCAGCGAGGTGATGGTTTCCGCCGAAAGGTTTTCACCCTGGTTCGCAATCGCATATTCCATATCCGCGCCAACCGCCCAGCCGGGCGAGCTGCGGAAGCCCGAAAGGGCCTCTTGTGTCATGAAGAACAGAACATGCGCATATTGCTGGGCGCCGATCTGCAGGCCGAATGTGGCCTGGGTCGAGGAATAATAATCCACCGTCACCCCGCCAACGCGCAGAGCGCCGCGACCATAAGAACCGCCAATGCCGAGGCCTGCTTTGGTGATCAGAGGCATGACCAGCATACCGACGGATTTGTCACGCAGCTGCGTGGTGCCGGGGTAGTTGTTGTAAAGATAGTTCAGCGTGGAATCGACGCGGGCGTCGATCGTGGCGGCGCCATTGCCGCGCAGGCTGTTATCACAGGCGGCCAAAAGCCCGGCGCTGCCCAACCCGATCATGAAAGTCCGGCGGTTCGAAGTCGTCATGGAAATAGCCCTTTTATACTGCCTGGCGCCGTGCGGTGGCGCCCTGTACCTCATTGCAAGGGCCTTTTGGCCCGATTGATTTTGTTCAACTATATGCGGTTTTTTGCAGCGCTGTCATCCCAGAAACGCCGCTAGCCGCCCTCTGGGTGGGGTTTCGCCCATAAGCAACCCCTCATCCGCGCAGAAGTTTGGCCGCCTCAGGTGCGAAATAGGTCAAAATGCCATTGCAGCCCGCGCGTTTGAAGCACATCAGGCTTTCCAGAATGGTCTTTTCGCGGTCCAGCCAACCATTCTGAAAGGCCGCGCAAAGCATCGCATATTCGCCTGAGACCTGATAGGCGAAGGTCGGCACGGCAAAGCGGTCCTGAACGCGCTGGCAGACGTCCAGATAGGGCATGCCCGGCTTGACCATCACCATATCAGCCCCTTCCGACAGGTCGCGTTCGACCAGGCGCAGCGCCTCATCGGTGTTGGCTGGGTCCATCTGATAGGTCTTTTTGTCCCCCTTGAGCGCGCCGGACGCCCCGACCGCATCGCGGAACGGACCGTAGAAGCCAGAGGCGTATTTGGCGGCATAGGACATAATCGACACTTTGTCGTGGCCATCGGCCTCCAGCCCGCGCCGGATGGCGCCAATGCGCCCGTCCATCATATCCGACGGGCCGATGATGTCTGCACCGGCCTCAGCCTGCGCGACGGCCATTTTCACGAGCGCTTCGACCGTCATGTCATTCACAATCTCGCCATTCACGACATATCCGTCATGGCCGTTGATATTATAGGGGTCGAGCGCCACATCGGTCATGATCGCCATCTCCGGCACCTCGACCTTGATCGCGCGAATGGCACGGTTCACAAGATTGTTCGGATCCCAGGCGCCGGCACAATCTTCGGTCTTCAGCTCTGGTTCGATATAGGGGAACAGGCAGATGGCGGGTATGCCCTGCTCATAGACGGCAACGGCTGCCCGCACGAGACGGTCAATGGTGAGCCGCATGACACCAGGCATCGACGGGATTTCCGTGGCTTCATTCGTGCCTTCGCGCACGAAGACCGGCCAGATCAGATCCTCGACCGACAGGTGGTTTTCTCGCACGAGACCGCGCAGCGCCTCCATCTTACGTGTGCGACGCAAACGGGTGAGCGGGTAAGGGGCGGTCGTTTTGGTCATCTGCGAAAACCTTTGAGTTGATCTCTTCGCCTTTGAGGTGACATGGATTTTCCGCGCTATCAAGGGTAGGAATCGCCGTCGGGGGACACTAATCTGTGCACAGCTGCCATCGGCGCAGCCTGTTTTGCGCCACAGCCCATGTTCGAAAGAGAAGACCGCCGCCTTGGACATCTATCAAACCATCTTCGAAGTGATCGACACCCGATCGTTTTCGAACCTGTGGTATTGGATCGCTTTGGCCGTCTTGTGGTCAACGGCGTCTCATTTCGTGCTGGGCGTGCCTTTCGACATGGCGCTGAAAGCGCGCAGGCGTGGGGGTGCGCATATGGAAGATCTCGAAGATCTGGTTCGCATCAATTGCAGCCGTCTGCTGAACATCGCCGAGATTTCTGGCCTTATTCTCACCGGGGTTGCGATGGCCATACTGACCATTCTTGCGGTCACCGGATTCGGCTATGGTGTTGAATTTTCGCAGGCAATTTTTCTCATGCTCTGTCCGATGAGCCTGGTGGCGCTGCTGAGTGTGCGCACGGCGAAACGCATAACCAAAGATGCGCCAAAGGGCGATGATCTGGTGCGCCAGCTGCGTCGACATCGATTTAACGTGCAATGGATCGGCATGCTGTCGATCTTTGTGACCGGCATGTGGGGGATGTATCAGAACCTCACGCTGGGTGCACTCGGGGGTTAATTCCACATGACATCTCAAACACATATCACGCTCGGTGGAGCGCCCGAGGGCTTTGATGCATTTCTGCTGGCGCGCGAAGTCTCGCGGTCGGGCGGGCCGGTGATCCATGTCGCTCGGGACGACAAACGGCTTGCCGCGCTGCGGGCCGCTCTGGCATTTTTTGCCCCTGATCTGCCTGTGCTCGATTTCCCGGCCTGGGACTGTCTTCCCTATGACCGGATTTCTCCGAATGCGGATCTGTCGGCGCAACGCATGGCGACTCTGGCCGCTTTGGCGCATGGGGCTGTGCCGAAACGCTTTGTTCTGCTGACCACATTGTCTGCCGCGACCCAGCGCGTGCCAGCGCGCGACACGCTTTCTGAGGCGGCGTTTACCCTGCGCAAGGGCGAACGTGTCAATGAGACCGATCTGCGCGCGTTTTTCGTGCGCATGGGATTCACTCAGGCGCCCACTGTGGTCGAGCATGGTGACTATGCCATTCGCGGCGGCATCATCGACGTGTTTCCGCCCGGACAGGAGCTACCGGTGCGTCTTGATTTCTTCGGGGATGAACTCGACGGGCTGCGCCGCTTTGATCCGGGCAGCCAAAAAACGATCGACAGCCTGGACGAGATCAGTTTCACGCCGGTGTCTGAAGTCATTCTGGACGAGGCGGCTATCACCCGGTTTCGCCAAAACTACCGCATCGAATTCGGCGCCGCAGGCACGGATGATCCGCTTTATGAGGCAGTCAGCGCAGGCAAGAAACATGCCGGGATTGAACATTGGTTGCCCTATTTCCATGAGCGTCTGGAAACCCTGTTCGATTATATGCCTGAGGCCTCTATTTCTCTGGATGATCAATCGACTGCGGCACGGATTTCGCGCTGGGAAAGCATCGCAGATCAATATGAGACCCGGCGCGAGGCGCTCAGGGCCAAGGGGCGGATGGACAGCGTCTATAAACCCTGTCCACCGGGGTTGCTCTATCTTGACGATGCTGCGTGGGATCGCGCCACCGAAGGCCGCCGCGTGCTGCATTTCCATCCTTTACGGCAGGCCAGTGGTCCCGGTGTTCTGGACGCAGGCGGGCGCGTCGGTCGCAATTTTTCTCCCGAACGCCAGATGGAGAATGTCAATCTTTTCGAAGAGCTGGCGGGGCATATTCAGAAACGACGTCAGCAGGGTCAGGTGGTTCTGGCCAGCTGGTCCGAGGGTGCGCGCGAAAGGCTGCAATCGCTTCTGGAAGATCAGGACCTCAATGGGCTGAGCGAAATCCACGACTGGCGCGATGTGCCGGAGGGCACGGGCGGTGTCTACCTGTCTGTTTGGCCGCTGGAGCAGGGGTTTGAGGCCCCAGTGGGCGAAGGCCATTCCGTCACCGTCATTTCCGAACAGGATGTGCTGGGCGACCGGCTGGTGCGGCGTCCATCGCGCAAGAAGCGGGCCGACAATTTCCTGACCGAACACAGCACCCTCAGCCCGGGCGATCTGATCGTGCATGTCGATCATGGGGTCGGCATCTTCCAGGGACTTGAGGTGGTCACCGCAGCCGGTGCACCGCATGAATGCCTTTTGCTGGAATATGCCGGTAGCGACCGGTTGTATCTGCCGGTCGAGAACATCGAACTTCTGAGCCGCTATGGCCACGAAGAGGGACTTCTGGACAAGCTCGGCGGCGGCGCCTGGCAGGCCAAAAAGGCGCGGATGAAGGAGCGGATTCGGGAGGTGGCAGACAAGCTCATCCGCATCGCTGCCGAACGCCATATCCGCAAAGCGCCGATCATGGATCCTCCCGATGACATGTGGGAAGCGTTTTGTGCGCGGTTTCCTTATTCGGAGACCGAAGACCAGTTGAAGGCGATCGAGGATGTGATCGACGATCTGGAAGCCGGTCGTCCCATGGATCGCTTGATCTGTGGTGATGTGGGCTTTGGCAAGACCGAAGTCGCCATGCGCGCGGCCTTTATCGCGGCCCTGTCGGGGGCACAGGTGGCGGTGATCGCACCGACCACGCTTTTGGCGCGCCAACACTACAAAAGCTTTGCCGAACGCTTTCGTGGGTTCCCGATCAACGTGCGCCCGATGTCACGGTTTGTGTCGGCCAAGGCCATGGCGCAGACACGCGACGAACTGGCTGACGGCACGGTGGACATCGTGGTCGGCACCCATGCACTTTTAGCCAAAAGCGTGCGTTTTCAAAATCTTGGACTTCTGATTGTAGATGAAGAACAACGATTTGGTGTAACCCACAAAGAGCGGCTGAAATCGCTGAAATCCAACATTCACGTTCTGACCCTCTCGGCCACGCCGATCCCCCGAACCCTGCAGATGTCTTTGACCGGGGTGCGGGATCTGTCCATCATCGGCACGCCGCCGGTGGATCGCCTGTCGATCCGCACCTATGTGTCCGAATTCGACACCGTCACCGTACGCGAGGCGCTTTTGCGCGAACATTATCGCGGCGGGCAGAGTTTCTTTGTGGTGCCGCGGGTCAAGGACATTCCCGAGATTGAAGCCTTTCTGAAGGATCACGTTCCCGAGGTCAGCTATGTCATTGCGCATGGCCAGATGGCGGCAGGTGAGCTTGATGACCGGATGAATGCCTTTTACGACGGGAAATATGACGTGCTGCTGGCGACCACCATCGTCGAAAGCGGAATCGATATTCCTACGGCCAACACGATGATCGTGCATCGCGCAGATATGTTCGGGCTGGCGCAACTCTATCAGATCCGGGGCCGGGTTGGGCGCGCGAAAACCCGCGCCTATGCCTATCTGACGACAAAGCCGCGTGCGCCGCTGACGCCGCAGGCCGAAAAGCGACTACGGGTTCTGGGCAGTCTGGATATGCTGGGAGCGGGCTTTACGCTGGCCTCTCAGGACCTCGACATCCGTGGCGCGGGCAATCTGGTCGGCGAAGAGCAGTCGGGACAGGTGCGCGAAGTCGGGTTCGAGCTGTATCAATCCATGCTCGAAGAGGCGATCACCAAGATCAAATCCGGCGAAGAGGGCATCAGCCTTGAAGATGAAGGCCAATGGACGCCGCAGATCAATCTGGGGGTGCCAGTGTTGATCCCGGAAACCTATGTGCCGGATCTGGATGTACGTTTGGGTCTTTACCGGCGCCTGTCCGGTCTGCACACAAAGGTCGAGCTGGAAGGGTTCGCAGCCGAGCTGATCGACCGTTTTGGGAAATTGCCCAAAGAGGTCAATAGTTTGCTCCTTGTTGTTCGGATCAAGGAAAAATGCCGCGAGGCGGGCATTGCGCGGCTGGATGGTGGTCCAAAAGGGGCAACGCTGCAGTTCCACAACGATAAATTCGTCAATCCTGCGGGGCTCGTGGACTTTATTCACGCCCAAAAGGGGCAGGCCAAGGTCAAGGACAACAAGATCATCATTCGACGCGACTGGAAACGCAGCGCAGATAAGATCAAAGGCGCGTTTGCGATTGCTCAGGACCTTGCCCGTCAGGCCAAGGTCGCTGCGCAACCGGTTGCAAAGAAACGTTGATTACGCGTCTTTGCGTTCAAAACTGAAAATGATCAGCGCAAGTGCGGAGCAGATCACCCCGGCGGTCATCACCGGGATCGGCGTCCCATTGAACATCAGCCCAACCGGGGCGGCGATGATAACAGAGCCCATGGTGAACAGAGCCCCGATGATCGAATTCGCCAGACCGGCGATCCGTCCCAGCGGCACCAGCGCCAGCGCATTCAGGTTGCCAAAGGTGAAGGCGTTGATGAAGAACATGCAGACGGTCCAGGCAAAGAAGAGCGGGAAGGCCACGCCGCCCTGCGCCAACCCGGTCAGGTTCAGCACAAGCGCGATCACCGAGCCGACAAGCGAAATGCCGTAGCCAAGGCGGATCATGAAGTGCATGCCAAGCCGGGTGACGAGGCGTCCGTTCAGGATTGCACCCACCGCGCTGATGACCGCTGTCAGACCGAAGAAAAGCGGGAAACTGTCCGCGAGATCAAATGTGTCTTCATAGATCTGTTGAACCGACGACAGGATCGAAAACATCTGCCCAAAGCCCAGAACGAGGACCATGATGTAAAGGCGGATGTTGTAGTTGCCCAGAACCTGAACCGTTCCCTCCCACAGATCGGCCCAGTTGAGTTTGCGGTGATTTTCCGGTGTGAGGGTTTCCCCCTGACGAAGCGCAAGCCATGTGCCCGAAAAGAGCGCAATCAGCACGAAGGCTGCAAAGATACCGTGCCAGCCGAAGCCTGCGATGATGAAGGCCCCGACAGACGGGGCTGCGGCCGGTGCGATCATGAAGATGGTCATGACGAAAGAGGTGATCTTCGCCATCTCGCGTCCCTCGTAAAGGTCGCGCACCATGGCGATGCCGACGGTGCGTGGAACAGCGGCGCCAAAGCCCTGAATGGCGCGACCGATCAGCATGCCTTCCATGGTGCTCGACAGCCCGGCGATTGTCGCGCCGATGGCATAGAGCAGAAGGCCCGACAAGATAAGCGGTTTACGCCCGAAATGGTCGGAGAACGGACCGCTCAGCAGCGTGCCGAAGCCCATACCGAAAACGAAAGAGGTCAACACCAATTGCGCGCGGTTCGGCGCATCCGGGGACAATTCCGCCGCGATGTCGGGCAGGCCCGGCAGCATGGCGTCGATGGAAAATGCCACAGTGGCAAAAAGCACGGCGAGCAAAATGGTGAATTCAAGTTGTGGCAGGCGACGAGGCATGAAAATTCCCGAGTCTGGGGGAGATAAGTCGCGGCACCATAATCGGACGTCTGGGGATTGAGAAGTCAGCTCGTGCTGGCATGGGTTGTGCGTAGATGCAGACTCTCAAGGCGGGCAACTGCAATGAATGCAAGGAGCGCTGCGACAGTCAGCCCCCAAACCCACAGCCCACCGGAGGCAAGCGCCAGACCAACAAGCGATACGGCCTGACCTACATATTGCGGATGGCGCATATAGCGGTAGGGGCCGATGCTGATTGGGGTAGGTGGGTAGCTGCCATCCCGGGCAAATCCCGCCGTCGCCGACAGGCCCAGCGCTGCCACGCCCCAGCTTTGCAGCGCGCTGCCCATGAGCGCCATGCCGCCACCAAGCCCCCAGCGGATCACGTCGGGCAGCTTCAGCCGGTTGCCCTCGATTAGGCCGGTCTGGATCACCCCGACATAGATGAGAATGGTAAAACCCCAGGACCACATCAGTGTGAGCGGTCCAGGACGGTGACGTGGCGGCCAGAGGCGCCGCGAGGGCGCGCAGGCCGCATGCGTCACGATGACAACCCAGGCCAGTACGCCGCAGAGGCCGATCCAGATCGTTGGGGGGATCACACGTCGGCCTGTTGCTGCGCTTGGAGTTCGTCGATGACGTTCAACCAAAGCTCTGTCGGCTGGGCGCCTTCGACCGCATGCTGGTTGCCGACGATGAACAGCGGCACGGCATTGACGCCGCGTTCGCGCGCATGAGCGTCACGTTTGGCAATTTCTTCGCGGTCACTGTCAGAGGCGAGCAGGCGCAGCACCGCATCCCGGTCCATGTCGACGCGTGCGGCGAGATCTGCCAGAACCTCGTGGTCGCCAATGTCTCGACCGTCCTGAAAGACCGCGCGATAGAGCAGGGAAACCATCGGCGTCTGTCGTCCCTCGATCCCGGCCCAGTGGATCAGCCGATGAGCGTCCAGCGTGTTTGGCGTGTGAGTGATCCCCAGCAGATCGGCCTTGGGCATTTCTTTCAAAAAGATTTCAACGATGGGGGTGTAGGCTTTGCGGGCGCCTTCCGGACCGCCGAATTTCGCCTCCAGATAAGCGCTGCGGGTCATGCCGCCTGCGGGCATCGTCGGGTTCAGCTGGAACGGATGCCATTGCACATCGAAAGGGTGGTCCGGACGGGCCTCAAGCGCACGATCCAGTCGCGCCTTGCCGATGTAGCACCAGGGGCAAATCGGATCATGGAAAATGTCGAGAGGGATCATGGCCGTCTCCATTGCTGGTGAGGAAAGAAAGTCAGGGCGCGTCTCGCGCGCTGTGCGTCTGGATAGCGCCGTTCTTAGCGCATCTGCGTCATGTAGGGGAGTGGTGAGAAAAGGAAAATGTTCTCGTGTCTCACAATTCTCGTAAAATCAGATGTTCTCATTGACCCATATCTTGTGTTTGAGAGGGTTTGCAACTTTGCAAACTCCAGCATATTCCGTTTTTGTTCGCTGCGCGTTCCCTCTGAGAGGGGCGGATAATGTTACAATCCGGAGCGCATGACAGGTCTCGGCGAATCTGGTTAAGTCATTGCCAAGAAACATTTTACTGAGTTCACCCGTGTAACTATGAGGTCGCGATATGGCTTTCGTCACTGACAACAGTTTCCGATCCTACCAGGGCCACGCCGTCCCCTTTGGTTCTGCGCGCCGTTCGCTGTCGCACCGCCTGCCGTTGGCCACTCTGGCTCTCGGCGCCGTCGCAGCACTTGCGATCGGTTTCGGTGCCTTTGACACGATGATGGGCCACAGCACATCCGGCACCCTGACCGATATCGAATTTTTGGTCGGCGAATTCGACACAGCCCAGTGATCCATCGCCGCCCAAGAGGCAGGAACAGGTGAGAACCTTACGAGCAGTTCCCCCAGGGAAGAGGCCGCCTGTTCTTTCAGAACCCCCGAAGATGCGACAAACAGCATCCGGGGGTTTTCTTTTGTCTGCGCGGGGCGCTAAAAAGGGACATGGACGACACCAAGACACCCAGCCTGATCCGCCTTGCCCGCGAAACCGATAGCGCCTCTGACGAGGTCTATCCGCTCGATCTCGGGCAGCGCGTGCGTGAATTGCGCAAGGCGCATGGTTGGACGTTGGAACAGGCGGCGACACAGGCGGGCCTGGCCCGCTCAACGCTTTCCAAAATCGAAAACGGTCAGATGTCGCCCACCTACGATGCTTTGAAAAAGCTGGCTGTGGGGCTTGAGATCTCTGTGCCGCAGCTGTTTACGCCCCCGCGCAAGGCACAGATTTCCGGGCGTATGGCGGTCACGAAATCCGGGGAGGGCACCGCCCATCCCACCGCCACCTATGAACATGAAATGCTCGCCACGGCGCTGACCAAGAAATCCATGCTGCCTTATCGCACCACAGTGCGCGCGCGCAGCTTTGAGGAATTCGACGGCTGGGTGCGCCATGACGGCGAGGAATTTCTCTATGTTCTGACCGGGGTGATCACGCTGATCACCGAGTTCTATGAACCCGTTGAAATGCGGCGGGGTGACAGCGCTTATTATGACGCGTCCATGGGGCACAATGTGATTTCAGTGAGCCCCGAAGATGCCACGCTCCTCTGGGTGACATCGCTGTTGTAAGTCGCCGCACGCGTCGGCAGAGCCAAATCAGAACACCACTTTGCCCGCGGTTTTCACTGTTGCCGTTGTCGCTTTGACGCCGACCCGCGCAACGGCGCAGCCGGAAAGGGCCACGACCATGCCAAGGGCGCAGCTCCATAGAGCGGCTGTGCGCAGAACGTGGGCCGGGGAATGCGCGCGCTCGATCAGAACCACCCCTGAACGGTGCGCGACGCACCGGTTATGTCTTCACCGACGCCAGCGATTGTGCCGCAAGCGCTCAGGCCGAGGGTGAGGAGGAGGGCAAAGGCTGCTCGTTTCATGTTTTTCATTCTTCCCAATACCAAAACAGTTCACGCCACATGAGCCAATCTCCATAGAGAGGCAATGTGTCCGGATATTTGATCTCTTTTACATGGGCGTTGAAGCTTTCATTCCAAGCATAGAGCGGAATTGCGTAACGTCCAGCCGTCAGCACGCGATCAAGCGCTCGGGTGGCGGCAAGGCTGTCTTCGCGATCGCGCGCGTCCAGCATTTTGGCGATCATCGCATCCACCACCGGATCCTTGATGCCGGCAATATTGCGTGACCCGGGTTCATCTGCGGCGGCCATGCCGAAATAGGCATATTGTTCATTGCCCGGGGAAAGCGACAGACCATAGCGCACGGGGGTCATGCCAAAGTCGAAACTGTTGACGCGCTGGGTATACTGCGCAGCATCGACGACCGAAATTTTCGGCTGGATACCCAGTTGGATCAGGGACTGGCTGTAGGTGTCGATGATGGACTGGTTTTCATCGTCGCCGACCTGCAGCAGGATCTCAAAGGTAAAGGGCTTCCCTTGGGCGTTTTTCATCTGACCGTTCTGGATTGTCCATCCAGCCTCTTCCATCAGGCCCAACGCCCGCCGCATCGCTCCGCGGTCCATCTCCCGGCCAGATGTGGCGGGCATCTCATAGCCCTCCATGACACCCGGCAGAAGATCGCCCTGATAGGGGCTCAGCAGGTCACGAACGCGCCCTTCGGCCGGGCCCGGCCGCATCCCCAGGGGCGAGTTCGAAAAATAGGAAGTGATGCGCGTCTGCTTGTTATCCGTCTGCACCTGATTGATGTATTCGAAATTGAAGGCCTCCAGCATGGCCTGACGGACCCGCCAGTCAGAAAATTGGGGCAGGTGGGTGTTCATCGCAAACCCGGTCATTCCGGTCGGCCGCTGATGCGGGATCACGGATTTGACCACATCGCCGCGTAGTGCCGCCGGGAAGTCATATTGTTCTTCCCAGGTCTGCATGTTGAATTCGCGATGTGCGTTCAGGGCGCCCGCCTTGAAGGCTTCGATGACCAGAGAGGAATCCGCAAAATATTCCAACCGGATCCGGTCGAAATTCGCCTGACCCTGCATGAAGGGCAGATCCTTGCCCCAATAGTCAGGGTTGCGTTTCAGCTCGACGAACATGCCGGGATTGAAATCGCTGATCACATAGGGCGCGGAGGTGACCGGGATGTTGTCAAAACCGGATTGAGTGAAATCCTTGCCCTGCCAATAGGCCTTTTGCAGGATCGGTCGCATGGCCGTCAAAAGCGCCAGTTCGCGGTTGTCCGCGTTAAAGGTGAACCTGACCGAGCGCGGACCGGTTTGTTCCATGCTGTCGATCTGCCCCCACAGGGCCGCGTAGCGCCCGTGGCCTTCGGCTCCCAAGGTTTCATAGGACCACATCACATCTTCGACCGTCACCGGCGATCCGTCGGAAAAGGAGGCCTCCGGGCGCAGGGTGAATTCGACCCAGCTGCGGTCTTCGTCGGTCTCCACGGTTTCACACAGCAGGCAATAGAGGGTGAAGGGTTCAGAATAGGCGCGCCCCATCAGGCTTTCGGCCATCAGATAGCGCAGCTGCCAGGGGGCTTTGCCCTTTTGAATAAAGGGGTTGAGGCTGTCGAAACTGCCGCCTTCGCCGGTGATGATCGCGCCACCCTTGGGCGCATCGGGCCGTGCATAGGGCAGGGCGGTGAAATCAGCGGGCAGTTCCGGCGCGCCATACATAGCCAGACCGTGCTGGGGCTCTGCGCTCAGAACCCCGCCCCAAAGGCTTGCGGCCAAAGCCAAAGCGGAAAAACTGCGGATAGACTGCTGTGCCATTTTCAAAAACGGTGCCCCCGGTCTGTGTGCTCTTGTTTCGGGTAAGCTACGACGCCCACAGGGTGTTTTCAAACTTTTAGCTTGGAGAGCGGCGGAGAAACGCGTATAAAGAGGTCACTGCTCGATAGGTTTCTTGCCTGTATGAAACCTGCCTCAATAACTCAGCGCCCGCCTTGTGCGGGCGTTTTTTTTTGGCCCTATGCGACCTGTGGCAGCGCCGATATATTCAAGCAGGCTTGGCCTTGCGCGATCTTGTCGCGCAGAGGGTCACGCGGGATCACATCCCCGTTTTTCACCCTTGCGAAACCGATTCTCGATGGCCCCGAGTCGATTCTCCCCTTTGCTTTACCAGCACAGCATTTAAGCTAGATGAAAAGGTGATCCCGTTTGCACCGCAAAAGGCGCGGGAACCGTCAGCTGTATTGAGGAGATTGGCTTATGACTTTGAAGGGCAAAACCGCCATCATCACCGGATCGACGTCTGGCATCGGGTTGGGGATCGCTCAGGAGCTGGCCAAGGCCGGCGCCGATGTGGTGATCAACTCTTTCACGGACAGTGCAGAAGATCACCAGATCGCCGCCGACATTGCGGCAGAAACGGGTGTCACGGCCCGCTACATTCAGGCTGACATGTCCAATCCCGAGGCCTGCCGCGCCTTGATCGAGACAGCAGGGGCCTGTGACATCCTCGTCAACAACGCTGGCATCCAGCATGTCGCCGCCATCGAGGAATTCCCGATCGAGAAATGGAATGCGATTCTGGCCATCAACCTGAGTTCGGCCTTTCACACCACGGCTGCCGCGCTGCCGATGATGCGGGCGGCAGGATGGGGACGGGTGATCAACATTGCCTCAGCTCATGGGCTGACCGCCTCGCCCTATAAATCGGCCTATGTCGCCGCCAAACACGGTGTCGTGGGGCTGACCAAAGTCACAGCGCTGGAGACCGCCGAGGAACCGATCACCTGCAACGCCATCTGTCCCGGCTATGTGCTGACCCCGCTGGTCGAGGCACAGATCCCGGATACGATGGAAAAATACGGCATGGACCGCGACACCGTGATCCGTGAAGTGCTTCTGGACCGTCAGCCCTCGAAACAGTTTGCCACCGTCGAAGAACTTGGCGGCACCTGTGTATTCCTCGCGTCAGAGGCCGCGCGCCAGATCACCGGGACCACAATTTCGGTCGATGGTGGCTGGACCGCGCTGTAACCAGCGCGGAAACCGGCGGGAGGGGCGGAGATGGCGAAGAGAACCAAGAAACAGATCAATCTCGCGCTGCAGGGCGGCGGTGCGCACGGGGCCTTCACATGGGGCGTCCTCGATCGCATTCTGGAACATGAGGAGCTTGAGATTGCCGCCATTTCCGGCACCTCGGCCGGGGCACTGAACGGTGCGGCTTTCAAGGCCGGTCTGGTGCGCGACGGGCGCGCGGGCGCCAAGGCGGCGCTGGATGATCTGTGGTCCCAGATGGGCGCAGTCACCGATATGCGCCTGTCGACATGGATGACGCAATTCGGGCCGACGACCTCGGCGATGACGAAAATGATCGAAGCAAGCCTGCCGTTCACCTTCGTGGACACGATCGGCACATGGTCCAGCCCCTATCTTTACGGGCCGTTCTATCAGAACCCGCTGAAACAGGTGGTTGAGGATCTGGACTGCGCCACCATTCGTGAGGGCAAGGGGCCAGCGCTGTTCATCTCCACCACCAATGTGCGCACCGGCAAGATCCGGGTGTTTTCCGATGCCGAGATCACAACGGATGTCATTCTGGCCTCGGCCTGTCTGCCGGAAATGTTTCAGGCCATCGAACTGACAGACCCGCTGACCGGGGTGACAGATCCCTATTGGGATGGCGGCTACACCGGCAATCCGGCCTTGTTTCCGCTGTTTGAGCCAGAATTTCCGCAAGACGTCGTGATCGTGAACATCAACCCGCTCGAACGCGAAGGCACACCGACCACACCAGAAGAAATTCAAAACAGAATCAATGAGATATCGTTCAATTCTTCTTTGCTGCGTGAATTGCGGGCTGTGCAGTTCGTCCGCGAACTGATTGCAGAGCGTCGCTTGCCGGACGGGATGATGAAAAGCGTTCTGATCCATATGATCGCGGATGACGATCTGATGCAGGACCTCTCGGCGCGCACCAAGCTCGTGCCGACACCTCTTCTGCTGGGACGGTTGAAAGACGCCGGTCGCGTCGCGGCCGATCGGTTTTTGGCCGCGCATTTCGACGATATGGGCGCACGCGCCAGCGTCGATTTGCGAGAGATGTTCAACTGAGCTGCATCATTGCGGAGCAAAGTTCGGTGTGCTCGCCCCGCCGCTGTTTGCGACAGCGACCGCCACCAGTGCGACGATCAACATAGGAACAACCCATTCCTCGCTGGAGGAGGAGCTGGCCTCCTGAATGATATAGGCCTCATCCATCTTCGCATCGTCCGCCTGCGCAGTGGCGGAGGTTGCGAGCGCAGCCGCCAAAACGACGCCGGTCAAAATCTTTTTCATTGCGGTCTCCATCGCATGTCTCAGGTTTTGAGGGCAGGGTGTTTCCCTGCCTTTCACATCCGATTCATACCGCAAAAAAGTAGGAAAAGTCTCAACATGGACACCACCCCAAGGTGACTTTACGACACCCGTAGCGGGCTTACTCTGTTGCGGTGTCCTGTTGCAGCGGCGCCTGCTCCTTGGGCGCCGGGTAGACGAGCCCGGCCGAAATCACGAGCTTGGCCGCATCTTCCACGGTCATGTCGAGAATGATAACGTCTTTCTTGGGAAAGAACAAAAGAAACCCCGAGGTCGGGTTCGGCGTGGTCGGCACGAAGACCGACAGCATGTCTTCGGAGCCAGGTGTGCGCGTGGCGATTTCACCCTTGGCCTTGGTCGAAATAAAACCCACGGCCCAGATGCCTTCACGCGGATATTGGACCATACAGGCTTTGTCGAAGGAGGTCTCGGTCTGGGCAAAGACGGTCTCGGCGATCTGCTTCACGCCGTTGTAGATCGAGCGCACGATGGGCGTGCGATCCACCAGACTTTCGGCCCAGCGGATGAGCGAACGCCCGACCAGCCCTTTGGCGATCCAGCCGACGACCACCGTGAAGATCAGGAAAATGATGACCCCGGCGCCGCGCAGGTTGATATGGATCTGCTCCAGCGGATCGCTATAGCCCAGAAACCGGTTGATCAGCGCATCGGGGTGATAGCCAGAGGGCACAAAGGTCAGCACCCAGCCGTCGACCCAGCCGATGACTGTCCAGATCACATAGGCCGTCAGGCCGATGGGCGCCACAACCACCAGCCCGGTAAGAAATGCGGCGCGCAGATGTGCAAACAGGCCCGGCCGTTTCGGCTTGGGCGGATGGGTTTCTTCTTCGAAGGGATTGTTCATCGCGCGCTCAATTCAGGGAGTGCAGGTCATGGCCTGCGTCGTGCAGAACTTAGGCAGGAAGTGCCGGGGAAACAATAAGGCGGCACGCGGAAAGCGCACCGCCTTGTCGATTATTTTCACCCCTGTGCTTTTCGTTGCACGCTTTGCGTGGCGGCGCTTATTTGCACAGCGCTGCGGCGATGGCCGCGGCCAGACGCGCGTTGTTGCGGACAAGGGCGATGTTCGCTGTCAGCGACCGACCTTCGGTCAGTTCAAAGATACGCTGCAACAGGAAAGGCGTGACCTCTTTGGCGCTGATGGCTTTCTCTTCGGCCTCGCGCAGCGCGGCCTCGACAAATGGCATGATCACGTCACGCGGGATTTCATCCGTTTCAGGGATGGGATTGGCAATCAACTGACCGCCTTTCAGACCCATCGCCGCGCGCATCTGCATGGCATCGGCGATCTCTTCGGCGCTGTCCATGCGCAACGGGGCGCGCAAACCGGACGCCCGCGACCAGAAGGCCGGGATCTCATCCTGCCCAAAGGCGATGACCGGCACGCCGTGGGTTTCCAGCACCTCGAGCGTCTTGGGGATGTCAAGAATGGCCTTGGGGCCGGCGGCCACCACCGTGACGGCGGTTTCGCCCAGTTCCAGAAGATCGGCCGAGATGTCAAAAGTTTCTTCTGCGCCGCGATGTACGCCGCCGATGCCGCCCGTGGCAAAGACTTTGATGCCTGCCAAGGCTGCGGCGATCATCGTCGCGGCCACGGTGGTGGCCCCGGTCGCGCCCTTGGCGATGCAGACCGGCATGTCGGCACGCGATACTTTCATCACGTCCTTGGCCTGAGCCAGCGAAATCAGTTCCGCTTCGGTCAGGCCGATGTGCAAAACGCCATTCAGCACCGCGATTGTGGCCGGCACTGCGCCAGCGGCACGCACATCGGCTTCGACGGTTTTCGCGGTCTCGACGTTTTGCGGGTAGGGCATGCCATGGGTGATGATGGTCGATTCCAGCGCAACAATCGGCGCGCCGTTGTCCAGCGCCTCTTTTACGTCGGGCGCATAGATCATGGGAAGTGTGGTCATAGGGGAGTGTCTCCGGAAACATAGAGCGCGGCCGCGTCCAGCGCTTCGGCGAGGGCTTCAGCCTCTGCCGCGCCTTTGAGTTCGGCTGCGATATGGGCAGCCATGAATGTATCACCCGCGCCTGTGACACGGGCCACAAGCACTTCGGGCGGGGTCTGGGTCAGCGTCAGCCCGTCGCGGGCCATGGAGGCATCCTTGCCTCCGTTGGTGACCAGAACCCGATGCGCCCCTTTGCCAACCAGTGCCTCTGCCGCTTCGGCAGAGCTGTCAAAGACGGTGTGGGCAAGAAGCCCGGCCTCTTCGAGGTTGACATAAAGTGTGGCGCGCGGGTGGTCGAGCAACGGCAACAGCCGTTCCGCCTTACCGGGAGAGGCGGGAGCAACACGAAGATCTGCCCGAACAAAGACCGGCGACACTGCGATGTCGCGCAAAAGCTGCGTGGTCAGGTTGCCGTCCAGCGCGATGGACCCCGCATAGGGCGCCCCTTTCGAGCCGAGACGGCCGTCAGACAGTGGCCGCAGGATCTTGTCCCCGGCCGCTTCCAGAGAATGCGCATCCGCAATCGCCGCAATTAGCCCGTTTGCACCCTCAACCGCCATATAGGCGTCCGTCGGAAGATCTTCGGAGCGATAGACATGCTCTGTTCCGATGTCGCGCACCTTGGCGGCGGCAATCAGCTCTTCTCCGGCGGGATCGCGACCGATGGCGGTCAGAAGGTCCGGTGACAGGCCAAAGCGTGCAAGCGCCATCGCGATATTCATCGCAACGCCGCCCGGAACGCGGATAATCCGCCCCGGAACATCGGAGCCCAGACGCATGGCGCGATCCGAGCGACCGATAACATCCCAAAGGACGGAACCGATACACAGAATGTCGGTGGAATTGGTCACATTCGTCATAGCTATCGCTTTGCCCGCTCTATCGTGATTTGGCAAGTCTGTCTCTGGCACCCGAGATTTATCACGCCCCGAAAGAGACGCCACAGCAGCGCATAATGGCAGCCAGGGAGGGTGCGGCACGCTGTTTCGTTCGGATGGGGTTGCGCATTCGCACAAAGGCCTTTATATGCGCGATCACTTCACAGACGGAGGCGGGCCGCTCAGGGGAGACATCCCTGAAAGGTCCACCGGTTGGGCATCTGCCTGAAACCCTCCGTCAAGGCGTTAAACCGGAAAGGACATATTATGGCGCTTCCAGATTTCTCCGTGCGTCAGCTGCTCGAAGCTGGCGTTCACTTTGGTCACCAGACTCAACGTTGGAACCCGCGCATGGCGGAGTTCATCTACGGTGAGCGTAACGGCATCCACATCTTCGACCTGACGCAAACCGCTCCGATGCTGGAGCAGGCTCTTCAGGTTGTGCGCGACACCGCTGCCAAAGGTGGCCGCATTCTTTTCGTCGGCACCAAGCGTCAGGCCGCTGGCCCGGTCGCCGAAGCCGCTGAAAAATGTGCGCAGTACTACATGAACCACCGCTGGCTGGGCGGCACGCTGACCAACTGGAAAACCGTTTCCCAGTCGATCCAGCGTCTGAATACCATCGACGAAACGCTGGCATCCGGCGCTGAAGGCCTCACCAAGAAAGAGCGCCTGAACATGGAACGCGACCAGGGCAAACTGCAGGCCTCCCTCGGCGGGATCCGCGAAATGGGCGGCGTGCCGGATCTTCTCTTCGTCATCGACGTGAAAAAAGAAGACCTTGCCATCCTCGAAGCCAAGAAACTGGGCATCCCTGTTGTGGCCGTGGTTGACTCCAACTGTTCCCCGAACGGTGTGGACTACATCATTCCGGGCAACGATGACGCGTCCCGCGCGATCTCGCTCTACACCGATCTGGTGGCCCGTGCCGCTCTGGACGGTATGACGGCTCAGATGGATGCCGCCGGTGTCGATATGGGCGCTCTTGAAGAAGCGCCGATCGAAGAAGCTGTCGAAGCTGCGGCCGAGGAATAATCCTCCCGCGTTCGACCGTTCTGGTTCGAGACGTTACAAAATTGATACGGGGGCAGGGTAATCCCGCCCCCGAAGACTGTTCCAAGACATTCGAGGAGAGCCGACATGGCAATCACTGCTGCTCAGGTGAAAGAACTGCGCGAATCCACCGGCGCGGGCATGATGGACGCGAAAAAAGCGCTGGTCGAAACCGATGGCGACATGGAAGCCGCCGTTGACTGGCTGCGCACCAAAGGTCTGGCGAAAGCCGCAAAGAAATCCGGTCGTACCGCTGCAGAGGGCCTCGTGGCCGTTGCTGTGGACGGTGGCGTGGGTGTTGCCGTTGAGGTGAACTCCGAAACCGACTTCGTTGCGAAGAACGCCGAATTCCAGACCATGGTGAAAGACATCGCCACGGCTGCGCTGAACGTCGCTGACGTTGAAGCCCTGAAAGCGGCTGAAGTGGCTGGCAAGCCGGTGTCCGAGCTGATCACCGACAAGATCGCCACCATCGGCGAAAACATGTCCGTGCGTCGCATGGCCAAAATCGAAGCCGACACCGTTGTCACCTATGTGCACAACGCCGCGGCTGATGGTCTGGGCAAAATCGGCGTGCTCGTCGGCCTCAAAGGCGGTGACGCTGCTTTCGGCAAACAGGTTGCCATGCACATTGCGGCTGCCAACCCGGCCGCTCTGGGTGAAGCCGACCTCGACCCGGCCATCGTCGAAAAGGAAAAGCAGGTCCAGATCGACATCGCCAAAGAATCGGGCAAGCCGGACAACATCATTGAAAACATGATCAAAGGCCGCATGAAGAAATTCATCGCCGAGAACACGCTGCTCGGTCAAGCCTTCGTGGTGAACCCGGATCTGACCGTGGACGCTGCAGCCAAAGAAGCCGGTGCGGAAATCACCGGGTTTGTGCGCCTCGAAGTCGGCGAAGGCATCGAGAAAGCCGAAGAAGATTTCGCTGCAGAAGTCGCGAAAACTCTGAAAAGCTAATCGATCCACGCGATCTGATGTTTTTGAAAAGGGCGTCCCAATGGTGGGCGCCCTTTTTTGCATGATCGACTGGGATGCGCCCTACGTCTGAGGCGACAAAAAACGGGCGTGGCCTTCCGAAGAAGAACCACGCCCAACCAGAAAGCAAATGCTTTCCCCCCTAGTCACCAACCAGAAGACGTTCTGGCCTGAAAACAAGAACACTCACCAAAAGCAGATGAGGGGCACAAAGCCGACCTATAAACCTGCCACCCCCCAAAAGCATCGGCTAGCCAAATACATGGACGATCACCGATCCCTCCGCTCCCAAAGGCTTAGCCTCATATTCAGGAACACCTCCAATGTCTGACGTGAGACGATGAAAAGAAAGTATGGATTTCCATACCTTTTAGTAAATTCTCAAGGAAATTTCCTGTGCCCAGCGTATGTTAGCGTATCAAGTCAGGCCAGATACACTCAGAAGGTGAAGATGTGATTGTGCAGGGAGGCCTTCAGCAGCGCTTGCGCGGTGGTCTCGACCCCAAGCGACTCGCGGGCGAGACGCAGATGCTTCTCGACCGTTGCCCGGTTCAGCCCCAGAATCTGCGCGATGTCGCCAACCGTCTTGCCGTCGGCGATCCATTCCAACACCTCTCGCTGCCGTTTGGTCAGCATGCGCCGGGGCAGGGGCATGGAAATCAGTTTCAGATGCGCCGTGCAGGACAGAAGCTCCAGCGCCTCGCCATGGCGCGCCCAGATCGCATCGGCATCTTCCTGCGTGCCTGCACCCGGGGCCAGAGACATGCCGATCGCCCCTTTGTAACGGCGCAGAGAATTCGGAAAGGCGATGGTGTATCCCGCCGTCACCCCCTTGGACCAATTGAAATCCGCAACTTCGCGTTCTGCGTCGCTCAATTCGTGGTAATGGTCCTGCACCCAGCGCCAAGAACAGACCCCGGCATTGTCGACGGCCCAACGCACCAAAGGCCCGTTGCGATAACGGCCTTCGAGGAAATACCCCTGCATGTAGTCCCGGTTGAAATTGGTCAGGAACAGGTGATCGTTATCATCGCCGAATCCATAGTCGGTATGAAAGCGCGTAAACCCATAGAGCACGTTGTGGAAGCCGGCGGTCTGCACCGCATCGAGAAGAATCTTCCACACCTCTTCGACCGCAGTAGCGTAGACGATGCCACGTATTGATTCTTGAACCGAAATGTCCCCCATGGACCGACCCTAGACCTCTGCGTGAACCGTAACAAGCACGCCTTGGCGTCAACCCTCTGTCATTAAGACACGACATGCGCCAAGAGCAGGCAACTTTCACTGTTCAAAACGCCTGGCACCTCTCGCACCTCCCGCAAAACGCGGTCGAAATTGACAAGGCTGTCGGTCTTGATTTCCACGACAAGGTCCCATGCGCCATTCGTAGCGTAAACGGTGGCCACTTCGGGAATTTTTGTCAATGTGCGGATCACGGTGCGGGACATCTTCCCCTGCAATTCGATCAGGGTGATGGCTTTGACTTCACCCTCGACATCGACGTCGGTTTCGATGGTAAAGCGGCGAATGCGCCCTTCCGCCACCAGAGTATCGAGCCGCAATTTTGCCGTCGTCCGCGACAGTCCAGTCACCTGTGCCAGCTCGGTGATCGACATGCGAGAATTGTTGCGCAGAGCCGCAATCAGGCTGCGGTCGGAATCTGACAGGGGGGTCATCTTATCAATTTGCTCATTCAGCTATTCATTTTGTTCAAAATTAATAGATAATTGATCACATTGGGAGTCACAAAATATCGAAACTCCGGTCATGATCGGGGACAAGACACAAGGGCAGGGTGCACCTTGCCGATAAGGCTTTTCGGTTCGTCCTCAAAGGGAACGCCAATGACACGCACACAGACGACACGCAGTTCTAAAATCATCGGCGCGCCGATTGAAACCGGCGCCTCGCAGCGCGGTTGCCTCATGGGACCCGCCAGCCTGCGCACGGCGGGACTGATCACCACTTTGCAGGCGCTCGATTGGGAGGTCGAGGATCTCGGCGACGTCCAGATCGCGCCGCAAGATGAGACGGCACATCCCAATGCTGCGGTTCACAATCTCGCAGAAACCAGCGCCTGGATCGCAGCATTGGAACCCGCGGCCTATGCAGCCGCGCGTGACAGCGATCTGCCGATCTTCATGGGCGGCGATCATTCCATGTCAGCGGGCACCGTGCCCGGTGTGACGCGCTATGCGCAGGACTGCGGCCAGCCGCAATTTGTCCTCTGGCTCGATGCGCATCCCGACCTGCATACGCTGGAAAGCACCGAAAGCGGCAATATGCACGGCACGCCCGTGGCCTATTATCTGGGGCAGGCGGGCTGTGAAGCCTATCCGCCGCTCAGCGCCGCGATCGCCCCGGAGAACATGTGTTTCATGGGCATTCGTTCGGTCGATGAGGCAGAGCGGCTGCGCATTCGCGATCTGGGACTGGAGGTGCATGACATGCGCACCATCGATGAACATGGCGTTCTGGTGCCGCTGCGCGGGTTCCTGGAGCGTGTGAAAGCCGCCAACGGGCGTCTTCATGTGAGTTTCGACGTGGATTTTCTCGACCCTGCGATTGCACCGGCCGTGGGCACAACCGTGCCCGGCGGCGCCACATTCCGCGAAGCCCATCTGATCATGGAAACCTTGTGTGACAGTGGCTTGGTGACCTCTCTTGATCTTGTGGAGCTGAACCCTTTCCTTGATGAACGCGGTCGCACAGCAAAGCTGCTGTGCGACCTGACGGCCAGCCTGTTCGGTCGTCGCGTTCTGGACCGTATGACCCGGAGCTTTGGATGACCCATCGACCTGATCCCTCAGAACTGGCCCCGTCGGCCTTGGCATATGTGCCTTTCGTCTCCGTCGCCAACATGATGAAAATCGTCCATCATGTTGGTATTGAGGAGTTTTTAAAAGAATTGGCAGAGTATATCGAAGCCGATTTCAAACGCTGGCCAGAATTCGACAAAACGCCCCGCGTGGCGTCGCATTCGCAGGACGGGGTCATCGAATTGATGCCCACGGCGGATGCTGAGAACTACGGCTTCAAATACGTCAACGGCCACCCGAAGAACATGCGTGAGGGCTTTCAGACCGTTACCGCATTTGGCGTTTTGTCATCTGTTTCAAATGGGTATCCGATACTTCTCACAGAAATGACGGTGCTGACAGCGCTGCGCACGGCAGCCACATCCGCGCTTGTCGGCAAATATCTTGCGCCCAGCGATGCTACATGTATGGCGATGATCGGCAATGGTGCGCAATGTGAGTTCCAGGCGCTCGCGTTTCGTGCAATTTGCGGCATCAACCGTTTGAAACTCTTCGATATTGATCCCGCAGCGACACGCAAAGCCGAGCGCAATCTTGTCGCACAGGGCTTTGATGTCACCACATGCGGAACCGCCGAAGAGGCTGTGACCGGCGCCCAGGTCATCACCACATGCACAGCAGACAAACAATATGCGACGATCCTGACCGACAACATGGTCGGCAGCGGCCAGCATATCAACGCCATCGGCGGCGATTGTCCGGGCAAGACAGAGCTGCATAAAGATATTTTGCTGCGAGCCGACATTTTCGTAGAGTTTCCGGAACAGACGCGCATCGAAGGCGAGATCCAGCAGCTCGATGCCGATCATCCGGTGCAGGAACTCTGGCAGGTAATGTGCGGCACGGCGCCAGGCCGTCGCGACGACAAGCAGCTGACGCTGTTCGACAGCGTTGGATTTGCGATCGAGGATTTCTCCGCGCTGCGCTTTGTCCATGATAAGGCGGTGGGCACAGAGTTCGTCGAACCGCTCGACATGCTGGCAGACCCGGACGATCCGCGCGATCTCTTTGGCATGGTGATCCGCGCAAAGTAGGACTGGCACGTTCCATAACCGCGCAACGGCGTCACAGAGATGCACGTTGCGCGACATGGTTTGGGGGGATTACCTAAATGATTCAAAGCACAAGGCATCAAACCTGACACTTTTCTATATCTATTTATTTAACATAATATCCATTATCGGCTAATTGGATGAAATGCGTTTGAGCTATAAAAAACTGCGCCCTCATGCAGTTGCTGAGCCCGAAATGGATCATGCTGGAATCTTTCGCGAACATAGCGACTGTCCGTCGGCCACCGCAAAAGTCGAAGCCGCCCGAGGCCCTGGAAAACGCGGCCCGAATAAATCCGAGCCGCACCGTATCTCCCGAAGTTGTGTCACCGGATGCTTTGCTTTGGGCTGCCTGGCACAATCCCTTGCAAGCTGTGGCCATGTTTACCCTGCCCCGTTCAGACCCCGCGTGGCCCAGATGCCTGTCACCCAGCCAGATAGGCATCAATGGCCGCAACAACCCCCTCTGACCAGATCAGGCGCAGGTATGTTGCGAAGTCCTGCGCGAACTTTTTCTCTTCACCCAGATCGCCATAAAACTGCCTCATAGAAAGCCATGCAGCCGGATCGTCTTTGGCCTCTGTTGCTGTCGTTTTCAGACGATCCCATAGCGGATCATTCGGGGCGATCTCGCTGCCATCTTCGCGGCTTCCTTCGCACATACGGGCCCAGATGGCTTCCACGAGCGCGAGTCCCTTGACCGACATGCCTTTGGCAAGCCCGTCGCGAATGGAGGGTATGACAAAACCCGGATGGCGCGAAGAACCGTCAAAGGCCACCCGTCGCGTCGTGTCGACGATCTCGGGATTGGAAAACCGGCGCTCGATCAGATTGACATAGGCTTCCGGCGTCATGCCCGGAACCGCGGCGACGTGCGGCACGATTTCTTCCATTTCCACCTTGCGAAACAACGCGGCGATTTTGTCATGCGCCATGCATTCGGAAATATGCGCCACTGACAGGAGTTCTCCCGGATCGGAAATCACCTGATGTCCGCCGTTGAGAATGCGGATTTTCATTGTCTCGTAGGCATGCACGTCGTCAGAGAACGTCGCCCCTGCAAGATCCCAGTCCGGGCGTCCTGCGCAGAAGTTGTCTTCGATAACCCATTGGCGAAAGTTCTCATGCGTCACTGGCACGAGATCATCAATCCCGGCCTGTGCCGCCATTTCAAGCTCTTTGTCGCCGGTCGCCGGCACGATGCAATCGACCATCGAATTCGGAAACGTACAGGTCGCGTCGATCCAATCCGCCAACTTCGGATCAGACAGCCGCGCCAGAGAGACCACGGTCTGGCGCAGAATATCGCCGTTGCCCTGTAGATTGTCGCAGGACTGGCCGGTGAACGGACCAACGCCGCGCTCCCGACGCAGCTTGAGAGCCGCGACCATGGCCCCGAACGCCGTGCGCGGCTGCATCGGGTTTTCAACGTCATGCTGGATGTCCGGATGCGTGACATCGAAGCCTTTGGTCGCCGGATCAATAAAATAGCCGCCTTCCGTGACCGTCAGCGCGACGATCCGAATGTCGGACTGGGCCAAACGCGCAATCAAAGCGCCATTGCCCTCTTCGATCGGAATATAGTCAATCATGGCCCCCACGACTTCGACACGCGATCCGCCGGGATCCAGTTCGATCAGCGTCGTCAGACAATCCTGTGAGAGCAGCTTGTCACGCATCGCCTGATCATAAGGCCGCACGCCCGCGCCCAGAATGGCCCAATCCAACGCGCGGCCTTGTTGCATCAAACGGTGCAGATACCAGCTCTGGTGGGCACGATGAAAATTCCCGAGCCCGATATGCACGATCCCCGGGGTCAGTGCGCTGCGGTCATAGCGGGGACGTTCGACCCCCTCCGGCAGTTGCGTCAAAGTCGCGTTGCAGAGTTTCATCTTGTGATTTCCTTGAGTTGACGAGCCTCAGCTCATCCAGTTTCCGCCATCGACGTTATAGGTTTGCGCGACGATATAATTGGCGTCCTCGGAAGCCAGGAAGACCGCCATGCCGGTCAGATCCTGCGCCCTGCCCATCCGCCCGAATGGCACGGCCTCTCCGACCTCTTTCTTCTTTTGGCCGAGCGGTTTGTTCTCGTGTTTCGCAAAGAACGCATCGACACCGTCCCAGTGCTCACCATCCACAACGCCTGGCGCGATCGCATTGACGTTGATGCCGTGTTGGATCAGGTCCAGCCCCGCGGACTGGGTCAGCGAAATCACCGCAGCTTTGGACGCGCAGTAGACCGCGACAAGGGCTTCTCCGCGGCGCCCGGCCTGCGAGGCCATATTGATGATCCGGCCACCCTGCCCCCGCGCGATCATGTGATCGGCCACGGCCTGCATGGTGAACAGCGTGCCTTTGACGTTGATATCAAAAACACGCTGATAGTCCTCTGGGGTGATCTCGACAATCGGCGCTGCGGTGAAGATTGCGGCATTGTTGATCAGAATGTCGATCTGCCCCAGTTCTGCGACGGTCTTCGCGACCGCACCGCGAATGCTGTCGAGTGAGGTGACATCCATCTCGACCGCGATCGCGGCCTCACCCATCTCCTGCACCGCCGCCTCGGCGCGCCCAAGATCAATATCCGCGATGGCGACACGGGCGCCTTCCGCAACATAGCGTTCCGCAAAGGCCCGCCCGATCCCTCTGGCCGCACCCGTGATAAGCGCGGTTTTTCCGATCAGCCGTGTCATTCGAGCCGCAACCCCTCTGCATCGAATTTGTGGATCAGATCCGCCCGCGGCGTGAGATAAATCCTGTCACCGCTTTTGAAACTCATTTCCCCATCGACACGGACGGTCAGAGCATCGGAGAGACCCGAGCCGTGAACGTGGAAAAAAGTATCGGAACCAAGATGTTCCGAGACCCCTACGACGCCTTCCCACAGCCCGCTTTCAGAGGAGACTTCGATATGTTCTGGCCGGATGCCGATGGTATGGGCGCCATGTTTCGCCGCTTCCTCCCCATCGATCAGGTTCATTTTCGGAGACCCGATGAATCCCGCGACGAACACGTTGCGCGGTGTGTTGTACAGTTCCAGCGGAGAGCCGACCTGTTCGATGTTGCCTTTGCGAAGCACGACGATCTTGTCGGCCATGGTCATGGCTTCGACCTGATCGTGGGTCACGTAGATCATGGTTGTTTTCAACCGCTCATGCAGTTCGGAAATCTCAAGCCGCATACCGACCCGGAGGGCGGCGTCAAGGTTGGATAGCGGCTCGTCAAAAAGGAACGCCGCGGGTTCGCGCACGATGGCCCGGCCAATGGCCACACGCTGACGCTGCCCGCCCGAAAGCTGCCCCGGACGGCGATCAAGGTAATCGCCAAGGTTGAGCACTTCGGCGGCACCGTTGACGCGCCGGTCGATTTCCGCCTGATCCATTTTCGCCATTTTGAGCGGGAAAGAGATATTTTTGCGCACCGACATATGCGGATAAAGTGCGTAGCTCTGGAACACCATCGCCAAACCGCGCTTGGCGGGTGGTACATGGGTAGCGTCTTCGCGGTCGATACGGATCTGGCCCGAGGAGACATCTTCCAGCCCAGCGATCAATCGAAGCAGCGTGGACTTGCCGCAGCCTGAGGGCCCCACGAAGACCGTGAACTCCCCATCGTCGATGGTAAGATCAAGTGGCGGAATGACCTCCACCTCACCAAAGCGTTTCGTGACTTTATCAAGAGTGATACGTCCCATGGTCTTTTCCTTATTTAACTGCGCCGAAGGTCAGGCCGCGAACGAGTTGTTTCTGGCTGAACCATCCGAGGATGAGGATCGGAGCGATGGCCATGGTGGAGGCAGCGCTCAGTTTCGCGTAGAACAGGCCCTCGGGGCTTGAGTAACTGGCTATGAATGCGGTCAGAGGAGCGGCTTTGGCGGCCGTCAGATTGAGCGTCCAGAACGCCTCATTCCATGCAAGAATGATGTTGAGAAGAATGGTCGACGCGATCCCGGGAATGGCCATGGGCGTGAGCACATGGATGATCTCCTCTTTCAGAGTGGCGCCGTCCATACGGGCCGCTTCCAAAATTTCGCCCGGGATTTCCTTGAAATAGGTGTAAAGCATCCAAATGATGATCGGCAGGTTGATCAACATGATCACCACCACAAGCCCGATGCGCGTATCAAGGATGCCGAGTTTGATGAAGATCAGGTAGATCGGGTAAAGCACCCCAACCGCCGGAAGCATCTTTGTGGAGAGCATCCACATCAGGATGTCTTTCGTCCGCTTGGAGGGGACAAATGCCATGGACCAGGCGGCCGGGACCGCGATAATCACCCCCAGAAGCGTGGATCCGCCTGCGACAATGACCGAATTCCACAGGAAACGCATATAGTTGGAGCGCTCCTGCACCACCGCATAGTTTTCCAGTGTCCAATCGAAGTTGAAGAAAATCGGCGGGCTCGCAATCGCCTGCGCTTCAGTTTTGAAGCTTGTGAGGATGGTCCAGAGGATCGGGAAGAAGATCAGAAGACCGACGCCCCAGGCCAGAACCGTGTTGATGACTTTGCGCTGTGTTGTCACAGATCGTGCCATGATGTCTCTCCCTTACGCGTCCAGGTTTTTGCCGACGATGCGCATCAGGAAGAGCGCGACGATATTGGCAAGGATGATGGCATAGACACCACCGGCGGAGCCCAGCCCCACGTTCTGGCTTTCGAGAACGCGCTGGAAGATCAGGTAGCTGAGCGTTTTGGTCCCGAAAGACCCTTGGGTCGTTACGAGAATTTCAGCGAAGATCGACAGAAGGAAGATCGTCTGGATCAGCACCACCACGGTCATCGCCCGCGACAGGTGCGGCAACACGACAAACCAGAACCGTTTCAGGACCGGCGCGCCGTCCATTTCGGCGGCTTCCAGTTGTTCCTGATCCAGCGACTGAATGGCCGTCAAAAGAATGAGCGTCGCAAAAGGCAGCCACTGCCAGCTCACGATGATGATGAGCGACGGCAAAGAGGCCTCCGTCAGCCAGGCGACAGGTTCGGCGCCGAAAAACTTCCAAAGATGGGCGAACAGGCCGTTCACGGGATCCATGAACATGTTCTTCCAAACAAGCGCCGAGACGGTGGGCATGACAAAGAACGGGGCGATGACAAGAATACGCACAACGCCCTGCCCCCAAAGCGGCTGATCAAGAAGGATCGCCAGCAGGACGCCCAGAGCCACCGTGATCACAAGCACACCTACAACGATGATGATGGTGGTCTGAACGGCAGGCCAGAAGGCGCTTGAGGATACGAAACGGGCATAGTTTTCAAAGCCCACCCATCCGAGATCCCCCCCGCGCAAGGGCAGATATTTCTTGAACGAGAAAAAGAGTGTCATCGTGAGTGGGACGAGCATCCAGCCCAAAAGTAGGATCACGGCTGGAGCCATCATCAACCGGGCGGCGGATCGGGAATGTTGGGTGGCCATTGGGGTCTCCTCTGCAAACGGGTAAAAGTCCGCTTGCCCTGAATGAGGGAGGAGGGCGTAAAAACTCCACGCCCTCCATGGGGAGGTTCAGCGATCAGTAGCCTGCGGCTTCCATCGCGTCGGTGGTCAGTGCCTGCGCCTTCTCAAGCGCTTCTTCGGCGGACTGTTGACCTGCGAGGGCCGCAGAGAATTCCTGACCGACTTCCGTGGCAAAACCCGCAAATTCCGGGATTGCGACAAACTGGACGCCAACGTATGGCACCGGATCAACGGTCGGGTGCAGCGGATCGGCGCTCTCGATTGAGCCGAGCGTCATCGCCGCAAAGGGCACGTCCTGATATTCAGGGGTTTCATAGAGCGACGTGCGCGCACCCGGCGGGACGTTGGCCCAACCTTCCTTGGAGGCAACCAGCTCGATATAGTCTTTCGAGGTTGCCCATTCGATGAACTCCTTAGCTGCATCGACATTGTCGGTGCCTGCCGGAATGCCCAAAGCCCAGGCCCACAGCCAGTTGCCACGCGGCCCCTTGCCGGTGTCGGGTGCCAATGCAAAGCCGACCTTATCAGCGACCGTAGAATCCTCGGGGTTGGTCACGAATGAGGCCGCCACAGTGGCGTCAATCCACATGCCGCATTTGCCCTGCTGGAACAGAGACAGGTTTTCGTTAAACCCGTTGCCCGAGGCGCCCGGAGGGCCCGCTTTGTCCATCAGGTCGAGATAGAAGGTCAGTGTCTCTTTCCATTCCGGGCTGTCGAACTGCGCCTTCCAGTCTTCGTCGAACCAGCGCGCACCAAAAGAGTTGGCCGTCGCGGTCAGGAACGCCATGTTCTCGCCCCAGCCCGCTTTGCCGCGCAGACAGATGCCGTAGATTTCATTGTCCTTGTCGGTCATCGCGATGGCGGCATCACGTACGAAATCCCAGCTCGGCGCCTCCGGCATCTCAAGACCCGCTTTTTCCATCAGGTCAGTGCGATACATGATCATTGAGCTCTCACCGTAGAACGGCGCAGCGTAGAGCGTGCCATCAACGGACAGGCCGTTGCGCATCGCAGGCAAGATGTCATCGACATCATATTCTTCAGACAGATCATCAAGCGGCACAAGCCAGCCGTTCTTGCCCCAGATCGGGGTTTCGTACATGCCGATGGTCATGATGTCGAACTGACCGCCCTTGGTGGTGATGTCCGTGGTCACACGGCTGCGGAGCACGTTTTCCTCAAGCGTCACCCATTCGACTTCATGACCGGTTTTTGCGGTGAAATCATCGGTCAGGCCCTGCATGCGGATCATGTCGCCGTTGTTCACTGTCGCGATGGTGATGGTATCCGCTTGAGCAGCAGCTCCTGTCACGAGCGCAAGCGCGGTGGCCGCACGAAATGCGTTCTTAATAGACATCCTTCTCCTCCCTGGTTTTTGGATGCGATATATCCAAAAGCTTAGGCATGAGATACATCTGGCGTCAAGATTTTACTTTACGCGCGTTAAGTTTTAAAAAAGTCTAGAATTTCACCAAACATTTCAACGGGCTTGTTTGCGCTCACGCAGACCCGCGCATCACAAGCCGACCGTCGAAATATATCTCTTCGCGATCAACCGCCTCATTTCCCGATTCGATGAGTCCCACGAGACGCGCCACAGAGGTTTCGGCAATGGCCGTGTAATCCTGAGACACCGTGGTCAATGTGGGGCTTGTGTAGCGTGAAAACGGATGGTCATCGTGCCCGGCAATGCGAAACGCGCAGCCCGCGCCGATGCCCACGCGCAACCCGGATTCATAGGCTGCCGACAGCACGCCGATTGCAAGACGGTCATTCGAACACAGGATCGTATTGCTCGGAAGCTTGGGACCCGCGAACAACTTCATTGCCGCCCGAAAGCCAACCCCTTCGAAATCCCATCCCTCACCCTCGGCCTGCAACACATGCGGCTTGTGTCCGAGCCGATCCATGGTCTCGAGATAGGATTTGCGCCGCTTGTGCGCGTTTGGGTTGGCGGGCGTCCGCATCTCGAAAAAGCAGGGCGGCTCTCCGGTTCGGCACAGGTATTCAACAATTTGCGCCATCGCCGTATAGTTGTTGGAGCCAACGAAGGCCGCACCGACCCCATCGACATTGCTGTCGAACAAGACCGTGGGAACATCCGCGCAGAATGCTTTCAGCTTCTCCACATCCGACAGTCTTCCGAGCGGCGCCATCAGCACACCGGATGGCTTGAGCACGCGCAGGTTTTCGAGATTGTCGATTTCCTGTTCAGCATCCCCGCGGGACCCCAAAAGAACGGGCCTGTACCCGGCGTCTGCCACCAAATCCCCGATCGTACGCGCCATTTCCGCAAAGAAAGGGTCCGACAAATAGGGAACGATGATCCCAATGTTCTTGGTGAGCTTCCGGTTCTGGTTCACCGCGAAGAAATTTGGCGTGTAATTGTATTTCTTGAGCGCGCTCTCAATCCTTTTGCGCGTTGAGGCACGCACGCTTTCAGGATCGTTGAAATATTTCGATATCGTGGGTCGAGAGATGCCACTGACAGCGGCGAAATCGTCCATATTCTTGATTTTCTTATCGACCATTCACCTCTCCCGCGAGTCACTCTTTTACTTTTGCCGCTCCACTATGGCGAAAAAATTGTCGCGCGACAATTTTGTTAACGTCTAGGGAAACCGATGTGGCGCCTGATCCAGCCCTCATGTCCTGTCTAAAGACCGATCTTCGCTCTCTGAGATCCGCGACTGTCCGAAATCCCGCTCTGACGTTCAGAAACTTGCCGCCGGCGGATGCATATCCGCTGGCAAATCTTGACCCTTCTGAAATTTGATCATATTTCTCGAATGACCGCTCAGAATGCGATCGCGCGCAGCCTCCCCCCTGACGCCCGATACAGCAGCACGACAGAGAAATCCCGACGCTCCTGAGCACAACAGACCCTTCGACCTAGGAATGGCGCCATGATCGACAATCACCTCCCCACCAGCGAGCTGCAGGCTCTCGACGCTGCACATCACATGCACCCTTTCACGGATGGCGATGAACTGGCCCGTAAAGGCGCGCGGATCATCACCTCCGCCAAGGGCGTCTGGCTGACCGACAGTGAGGGTCAGGAGATTCTCGATGCCATGGCGGGCCTATGGTGCGTGAATATCGGCTATGGGCGCGAAGAGCTGGTTGAGGCTGCGGCCCGCCAAATGCGGCAACTACCTTTCTACAACACCTTCTTTCAGACCTCGCATGTGCCCGCGATCATGCTGGCCCAGAAGCTGGCAGAGCTGGCGCCCGGCGACCTGAACCATGTGTTTTTCAATGGCTCCGGTTCAGATTCCAACGACACGAACCTGCGCATGGCACGCCATTACTGGGCGCTCAAAGGCCAGCCCGAGAAATTTAACGTCATTTCGCGCTGGAATGGTTATCACGGCTCCACCATGGGTTCGGGGTCTCTCGGCGGTATGAAAGGCATTCACGCGCAAGGCGGCATGCCGATCCCAGGCATTCACCATATCGACCAGCCTGACTGGTGGTCCGAAGGTGGCGATATGTCGCCCCACGATTTCGGTCTGGCCCGTGCCCAGCTGCTTGAAGAGAAGATCCTTGAGCTTGGCCCGGAAAATGTCGCCGCTTTCATTGCTGAGCCGGTTCAGGGCGCTGGCGGTGTGATTGTCGCCCCAGACAGCTATTGGCCGGAAATTCAGCGTATCGTCAAAAAATACGACATTCTGCTGATCGTAGATGAGGTCATCACCGGCTTTGGCCGCACCGGACAATGGTTCGGCAGCCAGACCCTTGGGCTGACGCCTGACATTATGACCTGCGCCAAAGGCATCACCTCGGGCTATATCCCGCTGGGCGCTTCTCTGGTCTCCGACAAAGTCGCCGAGGTGATCAACGCGGGCGATGAATTCGCCCATGGATACACCTATTCGGGTCATCCGGTTGCCTGCGCGGTCGCACTGGAAAACATCCGCCTGCTCGAAGAAGACGGGATCGTCGCCCGCGCAGGCTCTGAGATCGCACCTTATCTGAAAGAGAAATGGGAATCTCTGGCCGATCACCCTCTGGTGGGCGAAGCCAAAATCGTCGGGATGATGGGCTCCATCGCCCTCACCCCGAACAAGGCTCTGCGCGCAAAATTTGCCGCACCGACCGGCACCGTCGGCTTTATCTGCCGCGAGCGCTGTTTTGCCAACAATCTGGTGATGCGCCATGTTGGCGATCGCATGGTCATCTCCCCGCCTCTGGTCATCACCAAGGCTGAAATCGATTTGCTGATCGCGCGCGCGCGCCTGTCGCTTGATGAGACATTGGAACGGATCAATGCGGAGGGGCTGAATATTTCGGCCTGATCAGAATGGATATTCTGACGATCAACGACACCCCGGGACAGCACCCTGCCTCCTGGTATGCCGCGACAGCCAAGGCGCCGGGTCCCTACCCGGATGCCAGCGGCACGCTCACCTGTGATGTCTGTGTCGTGGGCGGCGGCTACGCCGGGCTCTCGAGCGCGCTGCATCTGGCGCGGCGCGGCTATGATGTCGTGCTGCTGGAGGCGTCACGGGTGGGATCCGGGGCCTCGGGGCGCAATGGTGGTCAGGTGTCCATGGGGCAACGTCTGGAACAGGACGACCTGGAACCCATGGTCGGACTGACCAAGGCCCGCATGCTCTGGGACATGGGTGCCGAAGCTGTCGATCTGGTCAAACAGATGCTGCGAGACAGTGGCGATGACTGCGACTGGCGCGACGGGGTGATCCATGCCAATCACCGCGCCCGGTTTTCCGCTCATTCGCAAAAACATGTCGCCCATATGCAGTCGGCCTATGGCTATGACAAGATCCGCTATCTCAACCGTGATGCCGTGCGTCATGAAGTTGGCGCCGAGGGCTATCATTCCGGCACGCTGGACATGGGATCGGGGCATCTGCACCCGCTGCGCTATGCTTGCGCTCTGGCCCGTTTGTCGCAATCCGCTGGCGTCCGCATTCACGAAATGTCACGCGCAACGCGCATCGAGACCGCAGGCAAACCGCGCGTCCACACTGACAAGGCGGTGATCGAGGCCGAGCATCTGATCCTCGCGATGAACGGCTATCACAACAACTGTGAGCGTACCGTGGCGCGCCACGTGATGCCGATCAACAATTTCATCGCGGTGACAGAGCCCCTGCCCCAACCGCTTTCAGACCGGCTGATCCCGAACCGCTATGCGGTCGCCGACAGTCGCTTTGTGATCAATTATTTTCGCATGTCGCCTGACAACCGGATGATTTTCGGCGGTGGCGAAAGCTATGGCTATAAATTCCCCACCGATCTGCGCGCCAAGGTGCGTGGCCCGATGTGCGAGGTCTTTCCCGAGCTGAAAGACACGAAACTGGATTATGCATGGGGCGGCACGTTGGGCATCACCATGTCCCGCCTGCCCCATTTCGCGCGCTTGGGGCCTGCGGCCCTGTCCGTGGCCGGGTTCTCCGGTCAAGGGGTAGCGCTGGCAACCTTTTCAGGGCAGATCGCGGCCGAAACCGTGGCGGGACAGGCCGAACGCTTTGACATGATCGCCCATCTCCCCACTCCGGGCTTTCCCGGCGGTCCCGCCCTACGTACGCCGCTGTTGGCGGCGGCGATGACATGGTACGCTTTGCGTGACAAATTCTGAATCTTTCCGAAACGCCCTACGATTGAGGACCCCATGACAGAACTGAAAACAGATCGCTTTTTCATCGGCGGCGCCTGGGTCGCACCAAAAGGCAAGGACACGATCGGTGTGGTGAACCCCGCCACGGAAGAGGTCTTTGCCACCGTTGCTATGGGCAATGCCGCAGACATTGACGCCGCCGTTGCGGCCGCGAAAGCCGCTTTTCCATCCTTTGCCCGCACGACCCGGGCCGCGCGGCTAGACCTGCTGGCCGCGATCCGCGACGTCTACCAAAAGCGCTATGACGAAATGGCGGCGGCCATATCTGAGGAAATGGGCGCGCCGATTTCCCTGTCCAATCGCGCCCAGGCGGCCGTCGGCATCGGGCATCTGGACGGCGTTGTCGCTGCCTTGGAGCGCTTTGAATTTGAACACAGAAACGAGGTTGGCGATTTGATCCTGCACGAACCGATCGGTGTTTGCGGTTTCATCACGCCATGGAACTGGCCGATCAACCAGATCGCGCTCAAGGTGATCCCGGCCTTGGCGGCGGGCTGCACCATGGTGCTGAAACCGTCTGAACTGACGCCGATGAACGCGCTGATCTATGCCGAAATCCTTGAGGAAGCAGGCGTGCCCGCCGGGGTGTTCAATCTTGTGAACGGCGACGGCCCGACATCGGGTGCGGCCCTGTCCAGTCATCCGGATGTCGCTATGATGTCCTTTACCGGATCGACGCGCGCGGGTGTTGAAATCGGGCGCGCCGCAGCCGCCACTGTCAAACGCGTGACGCTGGAGCTGGGCGGCAAGTCCCCCAACATCCTGCTTGATGACTGCAATCTCGAAGAGGCCGTCCGCCGCGGCGCCCGCCATTGTTTCCAGAACACCGGACAGAGCTGCAATGCCCCGACGCGCATGCTGGTCCCGGAAAATCTCTATGAGGATGCGATGGAAATCGCCCGCGAGGTGGCCGAAGCAACAGAGGTGGACCTGCCCACAAAGCCCGGACCCCATATCGGCCCGCTGGTGTCACAGCTTCAGTATGACAAGGTTCAAGCGCTCATTCAGGCCGGGATCGAAGAAGGCGCGCGGCTGGTGGCTGGCGGCCTTGGCCGTCCCGAAGGGTTTAACCTTGGGTATTTCGTGCGTCCCACCGTCTTTGGCGACGTGACCAATGACATGCGCATCGCGCAGGAGGAAATCTTTGGTCCGGTGCTGTCGATGATCTCCTATCAGGACGATGAAGACGCCATTCGCATCGCCAATGATACACCCTATGGTCTGGCGGCACAGGTGCAGGGCGAGCCGGAACATGCGTTGAAGATTGCCCGCGAAATCCGCGCCGGAATGGTCCACATCAACGGGTCTGACATCGCCTTTGGGTCCCCCTTCGGCGGCTACAAACTGTCCGGAAATGGCCGAGAAGGCGGGCAATACGGCATCGAAGATTTCTGCGAAATCAAAGCGATATCGACGCCTTCTTAAGTGCTTCTTAAAGCGCGCCTTCCAGGATGGCGGCGCGCACATTTTCCATGCCCTGCAATATATCGGCGCGGATGGCCGCGGCGGCAGCTTCGCCGTCTCTGGCCTCAAGCGCTGCAATCGCGGCGACATGCATGTCGGGCAGCGCGGGGGGCGCGCCGAAATGGCGGCTCATCACCCGCAGCGCAGGTGCGGAGCGCAGCCAGAGTGTGTCGACAAGTGCCCCGATCACCTTGGCCCCGGCCACCCCGTAGATCGCCATGTGGAACTGGTGGTTATGGATGAGATAGCCACGTATATCACCGGCCTGCAGCGCCCTATCGATGGCGGCATCTGCCGCGACGATTGTCTTAATCTGTGCCGGCATGATCCGGGCTGCGGCCTGACGGGCCAGTTCGGGTTCCAGCGCCGCACGCGCAAAGATCAGTTCGTCGACCTGCGCGACCGTCAAAACCGGCACCGTCACGCGGCGATTGCCGTGAAATTCCAAAGCGCCCTCTGACGTCAATCGACGGATCGCTTCGCGCACCGGTGTCATCCCTGCCCCCAGCGCATCCGTCAGCCCCTGGATTGTCACCGGCTGTCCCGGCACCAGATCTCCGGACAATATCTGATCGCGAATGCCGCGATAGACGCGCAGATGGGCGGGTTCTTTGAGCGGCGCATCGGTCATCGTCAGGGATCCTGTGTCGGTCAGAATTTCATTTGATCACATTCCGCCCCCTGCGCTCAAGCGGCTTTGCATGCGCCAGGGCACGCGTCTGAGTGGACGCTACAAAAAACGCCGCCCCGAGGGACGGCGTCTTAGAAAGGATGTTCTGACCGGATCAGCCGAGCGCATAGCCTGCGCCGCGCACTGTGCGCACGGGATCTTCTCCGCCGTGCTGACACAGCGCCTTGCGCAACCGACCGATGTGGACGTCCACCGTGCGGGTATCGACATAGATGTCGCGCCCCCAGACCCGGTCGAGAAGCTGTTCGCGCGACCAGACGCGGCCCGGCTTTTCCATAAAGGTCGACAACAGGCGAAACTCTGTCGGCCCCAGTTTCAGCTGGCTTTCCCCCCGGGTGACCCGATGGGTTTCGCTATCCAGACGAATGTCTTCGAACTCAAGCACCAGACCGGTGGCTGCCGGGCGCACCCGCCGCAATTGCGTGCGCACCCGCGCCATCAGCTCGATCACGGAATAGGGCTTGACGACATAGTCGTCTGCCCCTGTTTCCAACCCGCGCACACGGTCCACCTCTTCGGAACGCGCAGACAGCATGATGATCGGGATCTCACGCGTGTCGGGACGGGTCTTCAGCCGGCGACAGATTTCAATCCCGGACACCCCCGGAAGCATCCAGTCCAATACAATGATATCGGGCTGGTCTTCATCCACGAAAAGCAGCGCATCATCGCCGTTTTCGGCCTTGGAGACTGCAAATCCTTCCGCTTCGAGGTTGTAGGCCAGAACTTCCCGCTGCGCAGGTTCATCCTCGACCACCAGCACACGAGGCTGATCAGCAGACATTATTCATCCTCCCCGTCGAACATCTTCTGAGAGGTCACATCGCCTTTTGGACGGGCGTCATCCGGCATTTCGCCGGTCGCAAGATAGATCACCTGCTCGGCAATCGAGGTTGCGTGGTCGCCCATGCGCTCGATATTCTTGGCGATGAAATGCAAGTGCATACATGCTGTGATGTTGCGCGGGTCTTCCATCATGTAGGTCAGGAATTCGCGGAACAGCGCATTGTACATCTGATCCACGTCGAGATCGCGGTGACGCACCTCATTGGCCATTTCGGCGTCGCGCTGGATATAGGCATCCAGCGCCAGTTTGAGCATCTCTTCAACTTCGCGGGCCATGCGCCGGATCGAGGTCGCCGCGCCGGTGATCGGATTCATGTTGACCAGAACCCCGGTTCGTTTCGCCAGGTTCTTAGCATAGTCGCCACAACGTTCGAGATTGGTGGATATCTTCATCACCGTCAGAACGGTGCGAAGATCGCCAGCAGTGGGCGAACGCAACGCGATCAGCCGCGCGGCTTCTTCGTTCACCTCTTCTTCGAGCTTGTCGATCACCTTGTCGGAGTTGCGCACTTTCTCGGCCAGCTCGACATCGCGCTCTTCAAGCGCCTGGGCCGCGTCCTTGATATTGGCTTCGACCAGGCCGCCCATTTTCATGATCAGCGCCTGAATGGCTTCCAGATCCCGGTCAAAGACCGAAGCGATATGTTTTTCGTTCTGCATCTGGGGGTCCTCCCTTAACCAATCCGACCGGTGATGTAGCTTTCCGTGCGCTCATCTTTCGGATTGGTGAAAATCTGTTCTGTGTCGCCATATTCCACAAGGTTGCCTAGGTGGAAAAATGCGGTTTTCTGGCTGACACGTGCGGCCTGTTGCATCGAGTGGGTCACGATCACCACCGAAAAGTTTTCGCGCAGCTCGTCGATCAGCTCTTCGACCTGCAGCGTCGCAATCGGGTCGAGCGCGGAACAGGGTTCATCCATCAGCAGGACTTCGGGCTCGGTGGCCACGGCGCGTGCAATGCACAGACGCTGTTGTTGACCGCCCGACAGGCCGGTGCCCGGTGCATCCAGACGGTCCTTGACCTCGTCCCAGATCGCGCCACGACGCAGGGCCTTTTCGACGATCTCGTCCAGCTCCGCCTTGTTCTTGGCCATGCCGTGAATGCGCGGGCCATAGGCGATGTTGTCGTAGATCGACTTCGGGAAAGGGTTCGGACGCTGGAACACCATGCCGACCTTGGCGCGCAGTTGCACCGGGTCGACGCGTTTGTCGTAGATGTCTTCGCTATCCAGCAGGATCTCGCCTTCCACGCGGCAAATATCGATCGTGTCGTTCATCCGGTTGAGGCAGCGCAAGAACGTCGACTTGCCGCAGCCCGACGGGCCGATAAAGGCGGTCACGGTCTTGTCCTTGATTTCGACGTCCACGTCTTTGATGGCGTGGGTGTCACCGTAATAGACCTGCACCTTTTTGGCCGAGATTTTCGTATCGTTCATGTCCACGTCTCTTTTCACAATTCGCATATCGTTCATGGTGGGACCTCGTTACCAGCGGCGCTCAAAGCGGCGGCGCAGGATGACTGCAATGATGTTCATGGTCATCAGGAACACAAGAAGGATGATGATGCCGCCCCAGGCGCGCTCATACCAGGCGCCATCGGCGCGGCTGGCCCAGATGTAGATCTGTGCCGGCATGCCCACGTTGGGTTCCGCAAAGAACCCGGCGACGCCGGACATGTCGGACTGCACAAAGGCGACCATGCCGATCATCAAAAGCGGAGCGGTTTCCCCAAGGGCCGCGGCCAGACCGATGATGGTGCCGGTCAGAATGCCCGGCATCGCCAGCGGCAGGATGTGATGGAACACCGCCTGCATTTTCGAGGCGCCGATCCCCAGCGCCGCGTCCTTGATCGAGGAGGGCACCGCCTTGAGAGAGGCCCGCGTTGCAATGATGATCGTCGGCAGGGTCATCAGCGACAGGGCCAGACCACCGACCAGCGGTGCAGAGGAGCGGAAAGCCTGGATGCCCAGCGTGCCGCCACCGAACTGGATGAAGGCCGCCAGCGCGAGGATACCGAAGACGATCGAAGGCACAGCCGCGAGGTTTGAAATGTTCACCTCAAGGAAATCGGTGAACTTGTTCTTGGGCGCGAACTCTTCGAGATAGATCGAGGCCGCCACCGAGATCGGCAGACAGACCAGCAACACCACGATCATCATCGCGAAAGAGCCGAGGATCGACTGACCAAAGCCTGCCTGTTCCGGACGCAGGTCCGAGGCATCGCGCCCGAAGATGAAATGCAGGTTGAAGCTGCGCTTGATCACCCCCGCCTCGATCAGCGTGTCGGTCAGCGCAAGGTGTTTATTGGTGATGTCGGGGTTGCGGGAAATGCTCTCACGCGTCACCCGCCCCTTCATGTAGCCGTCGATGTTGGAGGCGGCGAGCAATTTGAAGTCGACCGTTTCACCGATGGTTTCCGGATGTGCCAGCACGTAGTTACGCACCTGACCCGCCGCAGAGGGAGAAATCAGCGGCTTCAGATCCTTCGCCTTTTCCAACCCGCTGTCGATGCCCATCTCTTCGAGCTCGGCCAGCAGGGATTTCTGGATCAGCGGCGTATAGCCGAAGGTCGTGACCTTCTTAATGTCTTCGATGTCACCTGTGCCATTTTTGTCGAGCTTGGCGGGATCGAGATAGACCGGCACATTGATAAAGGTCTGGGTGAATGCCGGCGCGCCGGTCCCAATGATCTGGAACAGCAGCACACACAGAAAGAACAGACCTGCCGCGATCGCAGCAATCCCATAGAGTTTGAACCGGCGTTCCGAAGCCTTGCGGCGTTTCAGATGCGGATCCAATGCGTAGAGCGAGGACTTGCTGCTCTCGGGCTGCATATTGGTGGATTGAGCCGTCATGAATACTGCTCCCGATATTTCGCCACGATTTTCTGGGCGAGAAGGTTCAGACCAAGGGTCACGATAAAGAGCGTCGTGCCGAGCGCATAGGCGACCAGCACCTCGGGTTGGGTAAAGTCGCTGTCGCCGGTGAGCTGGGACACGATCTTGGCGGTCACAGTCGTCATTGCCTCAAACGGGTTGAGCGACAACTGACCTGCGGCCCCTGCCCCAAACACCACCAGCATGGTTTCCCCGATGGCGCGCGAGGCGGCCAGAATGATCGCCCCGACGATGCCCGGAAGAGCGGCGGGCAGGATCACCTGTTTAATGGTTTCCGATTGCGTCGCACCCAGCCCGTAGGAGCCGTCACGCAGCGCCTGCGGCACGGCGTTGATGATGTCATCTGACAGTGAGGACACGAAGGGGATCAGCATGATGCCCATCACAAGCCCGGCCGTCATGACCGAGCGCGTGCCGCCCATCCATCCGAGCCCATCGTTGCCGAAAATGGTCATCAGCATCGGACCGACAGTGATCAGTGCGAACAGACCGTAGACGATCGAAGGGATGCCCGCGAGGATCTCCAGTGCCGGTTTGATCATGCCACGCAGCGCGGGGCTGGCGTATTCCGACAGGTAGATCGCGGCAAACAGCCCGATCGGCACGGCGACGATCAGCGAAATGATCGACACGTAAAGCGTGCCCCAAAGGAGCGGCAAAAGCCCCAGCGACTGTTCTGCACCGGCACCTGAGCGCGGCGACCAGACCGTTCCGAACAGATAGTCCGAGGCCGGGTAAATGCGCAGAAATTCGATGGTGTTGAAGATCAGCGCCAGGAAGATCCCGACCGTGGTCAGAACTGCCACAGAGGCCGCGCCCATTAACAGCACCCGCGTCGCTTTTTCCACGCTGTTGCGCGCACGGTATTCCTTAGTGGTGCGCATCGTCGACAGGGCGAAACCGACCACCGCCACCGCAAGCACAACCGTCGTCATCAGCCAGCGGCCGATGCCCGACAGATGCCGGTATTGCTGTGCAGCGCGCAGCACATAGCCCTCGACATTGGACCCGAGTGCGACACCCACTTCGCTCAGACGCGCCCGGACGTCCGTCAGCTCGGCGCGGATCGAATTGGCGTCATCCGGCGTCATCACATCCTGCTGCACGGCCAGATCGAGACCGTCGGCGACACGGCGCACGTCCGACATCACCAGATTAAGAGCGCCCGCGTCGTTATAGACGCGTTCCGGGATCATTGAGGACACGCGCATCTCGATCATCATCGGCTGCACAACGATCCAGAACGCCATGACCAGAATGGCGGGCACAAGCGTATTCAAAAGAACGTTGGAGCCATAATAACTTGGCAAAGAATGAAGGCGCCGGATGTCGCCGCTGGCATCTTTCATGGCGCGCGAACGCCCGATGAAAAAACCCAACAGAGACAGGGCGAGGACAAGGATCAAAAGCCACATTGCGGGCATGGATCGCTCCCATGGCGAAGGAAATCTCTACAAAGCGGGCCGAATGCCCATCCTTGCGTGATGCGGGGCAGCGCGGAATTTTGCGCCGCG